>CAZEAP010000002.1:232279-241931 GCA_964510315.1 uncultured candidatus Brocadiaceae bacterium | reverse complement strand
CTGAGCGAGTTCGATACGCGATCTCTTCACACCGGCCTGCCGCCAGGACCCGCCGGTCAGGCTTTTGCGCATCGGGTACCTCACCGCGCCCCTGCGGGGCGCAATTGGGTTTTCGCGGGAGATACCAGGGCTGAAGCCCTGGCCTTCACGACCGCGCCGCTCCGCGGCGCCGACGCTGAACATGTACGCGCCCCAGGGCGGGCTCTTGACCAAGTCCCTGGTCCTGGGGGTGCGCCCCGGGCGCGCAAGCATCAGTGTGTATCTGTGTCTGGCGCTTTTCGTTTTCCTTTTCGCCCGTCGGGAGTTTTTCATCCGTGTCCAGGGATGGGCGGGAAAGTACGGCGTGGCAGGCGCCCGGCCGATTGGAGTGCCGAAGGATGCTTTCTACAAATCAGTTCCAGAAATTCTGTGGGTCTTCCATCTGTGTTTATCTGTGCCCATCAGTGTCTGGCGTTGTTCGTTTTCCTTTTCGCCTGTCGGGAGTTTTCCATCCGTGTCTATCAGTGCCCATCTGTGTCTCCGTTCTTCGTGGTGCCCGGCCCGTGCCTTTGCCGTTCTCCGTGTTCTCCGTGCCCTCCGTGCTCTCCGTGGTTCCCCTTTCTGTTCCGTCGCCAATCCACGTCGGAGCCCAGGGCGGACGTTCATCTGCGGTTCCATTGTGCCCCCCGATTACGAAACGAACCCATTTTGTCGCAACTCGTCGAGCGCCAGCGGGATAGGACGCAGACTCACAAGTTAGCTTCATAGGCGACAAAGAACCGTAAATTGATAAATGGCTATCCACTCTCACAAAGTGGTCCGGCGCGTCCGACTCGGCCGGCACCCGACGAGCTTGCGTTGCCTTTGGCACGATCGTACGGTATTGTTGCAGCGACGGGGCATGGGACTTCACACAGGGTAAGGGAGGCAGCGGACATGGAACGTCACAACCGACCAAACACGTGTCGCGGCGTCGTCCTCCGGGTCTCGGCGGCGGTGCTAATGCTGATCTCCGCAGCCGCCGGAACGCAAGCCATTGGGCTGATGGACAACCGCCCGAAGGCCGGGCCGGCGCACGGCACGTTCGCCCGTGGACCGGCAGAGAGGCCCGAAACGCGGGAGTCCCTCGTCGAGCACCTGGAGCAGTACGAAAAGCTGGAGAAGCGTCTGCTTGAGCAACTGGCCTCCGCCCCCGCGCAGGAGGAGGGGATCGCCGAGTTCCTGAAGCTGGCCGGGCGGCTGCGGGCGGTCGGACGAAGAGCCGCGCAGCTTGCCGCCGACACGCCGTTCGAGCCCGTCGAGACCACCGATTGGGCGGTCCTGCTGTGCCGGGCGGGCGCGGCGGGCAATCTCGCCGTGGTCCGGCGCCTGCTGGAGTCAGGGGCCGATCCCAACGCGCAGGACGTGACCGGCCCCTCCGCGCTGCACCTCGCCGCGGCGGAGGGCCGCGTGAAGGTGGTGAAGTGCCTCC
This sequence comes from uncultured candidatus Brocadiaceae bacterium, assembly GCA_964510315.1. Taxonomy (GTDB): domain Bacteria; phylum Planctomycetota; class Brocadiia; order SM23-32; family SM23-32; genus CAZEAP01. The sequence goes on along the minus strand of CAZEAP010000002.1, from coordinate 240,481 downwards.
TGGACGCCGGGGCGGACCGAAGTCTTCCGGACCACCGGGACCGGTCCCCGCTGGAGGTGGCGGCTGCGAGCGGCCGGCTCGAGTGCGTCAAGGTCCTGCTGCCGCAGGGGGTCGACCTGAGGACCATCCGCTACGAGAACCTGCTGCCGGCGGCCTGCGCCGGGGGCAACCCGGAGATCATCGAACTCCTCATAGACAGAGGGGCCGACCCGAACGCTACGTCCGGCCCGGAGGCGAGGAGGCCGATGCACCATGCCGCGGCCCAGGGGACAGCCGAGGTCGTCGAGGCCCTGCTGGAAAGCGGTGCTGACCCCGAGGGCGAGGCTAAAAGGTCGGTTCCGCTTCCGCCGCGGGCCGGCAGACTGGCCCGGCTGAAAAACGCCGTCGCCCGGCTGTTCGGGAGGGGCGAGTTCCGCTGGACCGATGAGACCCCGCTGCACGCCGCGGCCGAAGCAGGGAACATCGAGGCGGTCGAAGCCCTCCTGGAGGCAGGGGCCGAGGCGGGCGCCGCCGAGCCGCTGATGAAGGAGACGCCGCTCCACAGGGCGGTCGCCGCGACCTACAGTCAATCGCCGGTTCTCCTGGGACGGCTCCCGGAGGCCACCGCTGTGCCCGCTTACGTTCCCCCGGCGAAGCTGCGCCGCCTCGTGAAGGAGTGGCTCGGCCAGAGGCGGGAGACCATCCGGGCGATTATAGACGCCGGGGCCGACGTGAACGCCACGGACATGACTGGATGCGTCGCCCTCCACCGCGCGGTGCAGGCGGGGTTGGAGGAAGCCTGGCGCGGGCATCTCCCCTTCAGTTCGGCCTTGTCACCGGAGCAACGGAAGCGACTGCGCCGGTCCGTCCTGAACGCTCGAGCGGGGGACGTGAAGCTGCTGTTGGACGAAGGCGCCGATCCGGATGCCACGTCGGACCAGGAGATCACCCCGCTCCACCTCGCGGCGCTGTGCGGGCTGAAAGGGGCAGCGACCGAACTGCTGAGTCACGGTGCTTCGGTCGATGCGGCCTCTCGGACGGTGGGCACACCGCTGCACTGCGCTGCGAGGGCCGCCGACCCGGAGATGGTGAAAGTCCTGCTGAAGCACGGCGCCGCCCCCAGCCTGGGGGACCGGCTGGGGAAAACCCCTCTGCACCTCGTGGCGGCCCTTGAGGAAGGTCAGATGCTCTCCACGATCGCCGGGGTCGTGAGCCGGCTGACGTCGGGTCCCCCGTCCGGACCGGCTCCCAACGTAAAAACGCCGCAGCCCATGAAGGTGGCGGAGCTTCTGATGGACGCCGGGGCGAGCCCCGACGCCATTGATGTTGTGCACGGGGCTACGCCCCTCTACTACGCCGCCCTCGCGGGGAACGTGCCGATTCTAAAGTATCTGCTGGAGCAGGGGGCCGACCCGAATGCGGGGAGAATCGGCCCGCTGCACGCCGCCGCCTCAGAGGGAAGAGTCGGAGTTCTGAACGTTCTGCTGGAGGCGGGTGCGGACGTAAACAGAACCGGTTCGAGGGGCGAGACGGCACTGTTTTCCGCCGTCTCGGCGGGTTCTCACCCCGCCGTCAGGCTGCTGCTGAAGCGCGGCGCCGACGTCAACGCGGGCGGAGGCCGGGCCGGCACGCCCCTCCACGCCGCGGTGAGCCGCAGCGTTCCGTCCAAACGCCTGGAGGACATGATCCCCACAGGCGGGGCCCGAGTGCAGCCCGTGCCCTGGGACGACTCCCAGCCTCGGAACGCCACCCCGGAGGAGAGCGAGCGTACCGAGATGATGCGGCTGCTTTTGGAATCGGGCGCAGACCCCCACGCCCGGACCCATGATGGCCTCACGCCTCTGCACAAGTCGGTGGCAGCGACCGCCCGCGACATGCAGCCGGGCCGCGGCCATCTCTATGCCGCAAGTGTTTCGGAGCAGGAACGGGAGATGCTGCGGGTATACTCCGAGCGGGTCCATCTGATGGACATGAAGCTGCTGCTGGCGGAGGGCGCGGACGCGAACGCCGCAGATATGGAGGGTAGGACGCCGTTGCACTTCGCCATTGCGTCCGCCCTGCCGGCGACGACCCGGCTGCTGCTGGAGCGCGGTGCGGACGTCAAGGCACGCCAGAAGGACGGCTCGACACCTCTGCACGTGGCGGCCCGAACCCTCGAGGCGGATTCTGTGGAACTTCTGCTGGGGCACCGCCTCGACCCCAACGCCCGGAACAAGAAGGGGGCAACGCCGCTGCAAATGGCTCTCGCCGTGGGGCCGGAGGCGCTGGAGGCATTCGCCCGGTCGCAGGGCACCGCTTATGTGTCTATGCTCAACAAGAAACAGCTCGAATCAGAAGCCAGGGAGCGGGCGCACGGCGTGGTGAAGATGCTCCTGGACGCCGGCGCCGACCCCGACGTCGCCGCCGAGGGAGAGACGCCGCTGATCCGGGCGGTGGAAGGGAACCGCCCCCGGTGCGTGAAAGCGCTCCTGGAGGCGGGGGCCGATCCGGACCTGCCCCGCGGACGTCGGAACGCCCTGCACCAGGCGCTCCTGCACCGCAGGTACGACATGGCCAGGGGTATGATCGCCGCGGGGGCCGACGTGGACGCCCGGTCGGAGACAGGTTGGGTGCCGCTGCACGAGACCTCCAGGTTGGGGAAAGTGGAACTGACTCGACTTCTGCTGGAGAAAGGCGCCGACCCCAACCTCGGTAACGACCTGGGAAAAACCCCGCTGGACATGGCGATCTCGCAGGGCAGAAAGGAGGTGGCAAAACTGCTGAAGGAGCACGGTGCGGTTCCAGGGCAGGCCCATTCGAGGGCCTCAGGGCAGGCCGTTCGGTAGCCTCAGGGCAGGCCCGTTCGAGGGCCTCAGGGCAGGCCCTGAGGCGTGTAGTCCCCGAGGCCGCGGTCGGGTGCGGTCTGCGGGGCCAGCCGGGCGAAATCCGGCAGCGGTGCGCCCATCAGCGGGCGGGCCCAGTCGACGAAGCCGTCGGTGACGTCGGCGCCCGACTCGGCGATCCACTGTTCGGGGAAGTTGCGCTCGGCGTTGGCGACCTCCTCCAGCGGGACTTCGCCGTATTCGACTTCGTATTCAGCTTTGGGCTTTCGGAGGATGGTGGCCATGAGGCCGCTCTTGCCGTCGAGGGCGAGTTCGGCGGCCTGGACGCCGACCCGGTACGCCTCCTCCAGGTCGACCGAGGAGGTGCGGAGGGAATCGCGTCTCTGCATGGTGCCCGGGACGTCGACGCGGGCGATGCCGGGGCGGACCAGCCGGCTCTGTGCCCTGCCCTTCTCGTCGGTTCGGTCGATGCCGTTCAGGTGGTTCATCAGGAGGTGGGCGGCGGTGGTTCGGCAGGCGCTGAACTGGGCATGGCCGAAGGCGTCCCGCAGGACACCGACGTCGCCGAGGCCGGCGCCTTCGGTGAGGACGACCATGCAACGGCCCGCCTCCCGCAGCGTTTCGTTGACACGGGTGGCGATGAACTCCAGGTTCTGCTCGGGGTCGTCCTTGCTGAGCGCCTCGGGGATGAAAACCAGCAGCGGCATCCGGCGTTCGGGGTCGGCCAGGCGCGCGGAGGCGGTGATGAAGCCGACCCGTCGGCCCATCGCCTGCATGATGAGCACGGGGTCGCTGGTGTGGCTGGCCTTGTTCTCCTCGTTGGCCTCCAGGACGTTGACGGCCCAGTAGCGGGCAACGCTGCCGTAGCCGGGGTTGTGATCGCAGACGGCGAAGGTCCCGTCGTCCTGGAGCGGGCCGCCCACGTCGTTGTCGACGGTCTTGGCGATGCCGATGCCCTGCACGTCCTGGCCGGCGTCGCGGGCCATCTCGGCGACGCGGTTGGCGGTGTCCATCGAATCGTTGCCGCCGATGTAGAAGAACATCCCTACGTTGTGGGCTTCGAAGACCTGGAGGATGCGCTCGTAATCGTCGGTGTAGATATCACCGGTCTCCTTGCTGGCCAGCTTGTAGCGACAGCTTCCCAGCGCGCCGGCCGACGGGGTCTCCCCCAGGCGGAGTATCTCCGCGTGTTCTTGTGCGGTCAGGTCGATCAGTTCGTTGCGGAGCACCCCCAGGATGCCGGATCGGGGGCCGTAGACCTTGTCCACCTGCGCGGCTTCATCCAGCCGCTCCACAACGCCGCGAACCGAATTGTTGATCACGGCGGTCGGCCCGCCGGACTGTGCCACAACTGCGTTGACTGCCATTTGGGAATCGCCTCCTCAGTCTTCGAGCACGAACAGTTTGCCGCCGGGGTGGAGCATCTCGTAGGTCTCGATGCGCTTCTGCTGGAGCTTGCGGTATTCCTCCTCGGCTTCGTAGTCGTCCTTCTCCCACGGCGCGACCTCTTCGAGGGCGTTCTCGAACCGCTCTACCATCCGGTCTTCCGGCTCACCGCGGTATTCGCCGGTGAAGAAGGCCTCAAAGATGTCGTCGGCCTGCTTCCAGGCTTCGATTTCGTGTCCGGCGGGCGTGCCGTAGAACAGCGCGTCGTTGGCGTGTGCGGCTTTGAGGTCTCCCCCGCCGTCGCCGATCATCATCACCTCGTCGGGCGAGTACCCGCCGTGTTCCATCAGCAGCCGAATGTGTTCCTGCTTCGAGCCCATCTCCTTGCCCGCGATGGACTGGACGTATCGGGTGAGGTCGTTCTCACTCCACCAGGCAATCAAGTCGCTGTAGGGGGTGCTGGAAACCACCAGCAGGTCCGCTCGTTCCGAGAGCCGCTCCAGGGTCTCCCGAACGCCCTCGAAAGGCGGCATACCGAGGGTCACGAACTCGAAGGAGCGGTTCACGGCCTCCGCCCAGCCGAGGTGACGGGTGATATTGTAGTCCAGGCCATGCTGCTTGTGGTATTCAAACAGCGTGGGGACCCCGAACCCCTTCTCCGGGCTCTGCTGGATGTATTCGATGTAACCCTGCAGCGAATCCAGCAGGTCGCGGATGTGCTGCTCCGGCAGCACGTCGCGGGCGTCCGGGTCCTCCAGAAGCGAGGTGAGGGTGTGCTTGATGGCCAGGTTGCGGTCGCAGCCGCGGGTGGTTCCCCACAGGTTGTGATGTTCGGCATGGATGCGGAAGAACATCTCCATCGGCCGCAGGTGGTTCATGTCCATGTAGTGTGGGTGAAACACTATCACCTGTTTCGCCCACATGTTGTCCAGCACGCAACCGTCGGTGTCGATGCAGACGGCGTGGTCGTGGTCTTTGTCCCAGTCGCGCAGGTGTTGCTGTGCGTCCTCGGCGATCTCTTTCTCGCTCAGAGCCCCTTTGAAGGCCATAAAATTGCTCCTCGGCAGATGTCGGATTGCTGGGGGTGTGGCTTAGTTGACGTTGCAGGAACGGGCCCACGGCGCCGGCAGACGCGCCGCTCAGTCGGCGGAATCCAGGTGATAACCGCCGCCTTCCTTGTCCACTCGCTCGAAGCCGTGCTCGCCGAACCGGTCCCTCTGGGCCTGGATCATGTTGGCCGGCAATCGGGCGGTCCGGTAGGTGTCGAAGTAGTTCAGCGACGCCCCGATGGAGTCGGTCGGCAGGCCGTTCTCGATCATCGTCTTCAACCACCAGCGCCAATTGCGCTGGAAGCCGGGGTCGTTCAGGGTCTCCCTGAACTGCGGGGCCAGCATGATGTTGTGCAGTTCGGGGTTCTGCTGGAACGCCTCGCGGATGGGGTCCAGCAGCTTCGACCGGATGATGCAGCCGCCCTTCCAGATTCGCGCGATCTCGTCGAGCTGGAGGCTGAAGTCACAGTCGCCGCCGTGCTCCTCGGGGTCGATCTGCGAGCCCTCGCTCATCAGCCAGAAGCCCTGGGCGTAAGCGACCACCATCGCTCCGTAGAGCGCGTCGCCGGCCGCCTCCAGCAGGCGGTCCTTCTCGTCTCCGCTGAACTCATTGAGCAGGGCGCCCTCGAGCTGGTCGGAGGCGGCCACGCGGGCCTCTTTGAAGGAACTCATGATGCGGGCCTGGAGGGCGTTGGCGATGGTCTGAACGGGCACTCCGACGTCGAACGCGATCTGGGAGGTCCACTTGCCGGTGCCCTTCTGGCCCGCCCGGTCCAGGATGACGTCCAGCATCGGCCTGCCGGTCTCCCGGTCGGTCATTCCGGTCAGTTCGGTGGATATCTCCATCAGGTAGCCGCCGTGGCGCCCGGCGTTGAACTCGCTGAAGATGGGGTGAATCTTCTCCGGCGTATAATCCAGCAGGCGGGACAGGGCGAAGTAGACCTCGCTTATGGACTGCATGATGCCGTATTCGATGCCGTTGTGGACGTTCTTGACAAAATGCCCCGCCTCGTGGTCGCCGATGTAGGTGCAGCACGGCCCGTCGACCTGGGCAGCGGCCTTCTCCAGCATCTCGCCCACGACCTCGTATGCCTCGCGGTTGCCGCCCGGCATGATGCAGGGCCCCTTCAGCGCACCTTCCGAGCCTCCGCTGACGCCGGTGCCGATAAACAGCATTTTCCGCTTGCGGAACTCGGCGTCGCGCCGCTTCGTGCTGCGCGGATGGGAGTTTGCGGCGTCGATGATGACCGTCCCCTCCGGCACCAGCTCCACCAGCGGAGGCACGTCCCGACGGTCGGTGTCGGAGTATTTCGCCACGGAGCCGGAGAAGAAGAGCTGGTCGATCGGCCCGAAGGGCTGGAAGACCGGATCATTGGCCTTGATCATGGCCAGCACCGCGCCGTTGGGGCTCTTCAGATGTTCGCAGGCCTCTACCAACGTCTCCGCCGTGCCGACCCGGTCGGAGATGTCCTCCTCGGCCGCCTCCTTTGCGAACCGCTCGGTAACCGAGACGGTGCGGTTCACGCCGACGACCCGGTAGCCCTTTCGGGCGAAGTTCCGGATGAAGTTCTCGCCCATCACGCCAAGGCCGTAGAGAATCAGGTCGTACTCGCCGTCCAGGTTCGTCACCGCCATCGCTTGGCTCCTTCCGCAATTCGGCAGTAATTCAAAGGCTTAGCGCGCATTGAGAGGAAGGTACTCCCCCAAAGCGGCATTCTGTACGACCTCGTGCGACCTGTCAACCGGAAGCCGGTTGGGCCGCCGCGGCTGCCTCTTCACCACTGGAGGACTCCTGACATCATGCACTCCAACCACGCCTGAAAACGGCGCCGCCGGAGCGTATCTGCCGTTCCGCGGCCTGCGCCCGCGCGGCACTATGCCGCCCTGCAGCCGGTCGACTCCAGGGCCAGGGGCGGGGGCGACGGACTACCTGCCGGGAACCCGCGGCCCGGCCGCTCCGGTTTGACCCGGCGGGCGGTTCCGCTACAGTAGATTCTCTGCACTTCATCAGGGGGTAAGCCCGTGACGGATGCACAGAACCTCATCGCGTTCGACGTCGGAAACACTTCGGTCAAAGCCGCGCTGCGCCGGGACGGTGGGTGGCAACGGATACTGCGTGTGCCCACCCGGCCGGTCGCCGGGCTGCAAGGAAGGCTTTCGGACGCCTTTCCAGGGGAAGAACGGGAGGCCGTACGTGGCGCGCGCTGCCTGGCATGCTCGGTGCGTCCGGAGGCGACCGAGTCCCTCCGGGCGTTCCGGGACGGGATGGACGACACGCCGCCGGAGCTGTTCGGGGAGGAGCTGGAGGTGCCGATACCGACGCTGGTCCGGGAGCCGGAGAAGGTCGGCCCGGACCGGTTGCTGCTGGCCCTCGGCGCGATGAGGCAGCACGGTTCACCGTGTATCGTGATCTCGGCGGGCACGGCGATCACGGTGGACGTGGTGAACGCGGACGGCTGTTTCGCGGGCGGGGCAATCGGGCCGGGCTTTGGGCTCGCGCTCCGGGCGCTCCACGAAGGGACCGGCCTGCTCCCGCTGGTGGAGCCCGCCGTTCCCCGCGTCGGGCCGGGCAAAGACACCGAAGAGGCCCTCCAGAGCGGTGTTTACTGGTTCTGCGCGGCCGGGGCGTCGGCGCTGATCGAGCAGTTCCGGATGGAACTGGCGGACGAGGCTGCGCCGGTGGTCTGCACGGGCAGCGACGTGGAGTTGCTGCTGCGCTTCCTGCCGCCCGAGGAGGTGCGGCACGAACCGGAGCTGATATTCAACGGCATGGCGGCCGCGCTGGAACGCGGGGAAGGGAAGTCTGAATTATGAATTCTGAAGGAACGGCTACGGTGGAAACGGCAAAGGGAACCGCGGAGGACGCAGAGTAACGCGGAGGGAAAAAACCACGAAGGAAGGCGACGGCGAAGGGCAGGCACTACGACAAAGGGAACCACGAAGGACACGAAGCGCACGAAGAAGGA
>CAZEAP010000002.1:0-232179 GCA_964510315.1 uncultured candidatus Brocadiaceae bacterium | reverse complement strand
AGGGCGACGGCGAGGGGCAGGCACTACGACAAAGGGAACCACGAAGGACACGAAGCGCACGAAGAAGGACCAACGGAAAAACAGGAACTACAAACGACACGAACAAAGACGACGACGGGAAGGCAGCACAACGGCAGAAATAGGAACCAGGAAGGAGGGCGACGGCGAGGGGCAGGCACTACGACAAAGGGAACCACGAAGGACACGAAGTGCACGAAGGGAGGAGAACGACAGAGATTGACAGATAGCCTGCCCGCCTTTGGAGGGGACGGTGACGCAGGAGGTGCACCTTGTTCTCTTTACCAGCCCCGCCAGAGGCGGGAGTCTCTTCGTTCGGTTGAACGCACCTGGCCCGCCGGGAAGCAGGGGCATCACTGGCAGGCGAGGCGGCGGGGCGGCAAGGTACGGCGTGGCAGAACGGCGAGATGCGTTCGGCGCCTGAAGGTAAGGCACCTCAGCACGACAATGTGCAGGGGCACTGCCCAAAATGTCATTCTGCTATGAGGCCGTCTTTCAAGCGCCGGGCCGATTTGAGTGCCGACGGATGCTTTCTGCAGAGCACCTTCACACTTGAGACTTCTCTACCCTCTTGGGGCGGAGCGGCTCAGATGACCTCCAGCTCGTCGCGTTCGGGCAGGGCCGGAAAGGACGCGGGCGGCAGCGTCTGGTACCAGAACGCCATCGACGCCAGGTCGTCCTGCAGAGGCAGGTAACGTCCGCCGCTCCGCCAGCCGAGCGCCTGCATGGTGACCCGGAGGTCAGTCTGGAAGCGAACCGGGTCCATGATGTGCCACCGGTAGAGGCCGAAACGCTGCTGGGAGACGCCGTGGCCGTCGGGTCGTATCACCTGCGGCATGCCGGCATAGGGCGTGGAGAACTCGCCGTAGCCGTCCTCCACGGCGAAGCCCCAGGCGCCGCAGAAATAGTCCTCGGTGCCCGTTCCGCAGATGGTGGGGAACTCATCGTCGCCGTCCATATAGAATTTGATCTCCCCCTCTCCCCACCAGCCGTTGTTGTTGGAGCCCCAGGCCACGTAGGTGCCGACGTAGTGGCCGGTGCCTTCCACGCCGTCGAGGATGGTGTAGACGTCACCGTAGGGCAGGGGGTTGATCCGCCGGAACTGGGCGTGGAAGTATGCGGCGTCCTCGGGCACCTCGGTGAGGGCGTAGTTGATCTGGTAGAAGAGCACGATCTCGTCTTCGGCCAGGTTGGTGATGGTGACGCGGCAACTCTCACGGAAAGGCATCTCCCAGTAGCAGTTGAAGCCGTTGCGCGGGTTGACGCAGACCGCCAGGGAGTTGACGTGGGCGTAGGGTCCCCAGCCCGAGGCGAAAAAGTCCCCCAGCGGGCACTCAACGGAGGGCTGTTCACTACCGTCCCAGTAGATGCGGAGGATGAGGAAGCGCGTCGGGCCGGGCGTGGTCATCCAGATCTGCTGGATCGCTCCGGACTCCTGGATGTCGGCCAGCTCCCGCGTTTCGCCGGCCGCCAGGTTGATGCAGGGCGAGACCTTCCAGCCCTGCCCGAGGTCGCGCGCGGCGTTGGCGCCGGTGCCCTCGGTTGCCATGCCGCCCCGGCCCTTCCGGCCGTCGGGGTTCTCAGCGCTGATCGAGCGAGTTCGAGCGTCGGAGAGGCGGGACAGATTACCAAGGTGCATTCCCAGACCGTTGAAGCCCATGGTGGAGCCTCCTGCAAGGGAACCAAGTAACACGTCGCGAAGTGTGACGTCATCCCCCGGGCGCCGCGAGTTCGCTCGGGTCGGCCGCCCCGTACTTCCGGTAGAGCAGCTCACCCAGGGGCACGAGGAGGGCGGCCGCAACCATGCCTCCGAAGATGTCCACGGCGTAGTGGTATCCGCAGTACACGGTAGATAGTGCCAGCAGGATGACCACGATCAAGTGGAGCCAGCGGATTCGTCGGAGATACCGCCAGGTGAAACTCAGGGCGGCGAGGGCGACCGCCACGTGGCTGCTGGGGAAGGCGGCGCCGCTCTTCGGCTCGAAGGTCCGGTAGACGAAGCGCATCACGTTGTAGAAAGGTCCCCATCGGAGGTGCCCGGGAACCACCCGCGCGTCCAGCAGGGCCGGCCGCCCCGCCGCGGCCAGGCGCTCGTAATAGTGAGGGCCCATGACCGGCAGGAAGATGTAGGTCACGTAGCAGACGTAGAAGACGAAACTGATGACGGTCACGTAGTGGAAGAACTTCTCCCGGTCCCGGAAATACAGCGCGAAGCCCACGCCGGGGATCATAATGTAGTAGGTGAAATAAGAGAAATACAGCAGTTCGCTGACCGCCAGGTAGGGGTACCTGAGGATGAACGTCCGGCAGGGCTGGGTGTCGAACAGCTTCTGCTCCAGTGCGATGAAGAACCTGTCCAGCGGGTAAGGGACGAAGAGGCAGTCCAGCACCTGGGTTTCGAGGAACAGGAAGGTGTAAAGGATCATGGGGTAGAACGCCCGCAGCATGCCGGGGAAGCCGTCCCGGCCGCTGCCCCACCGGACGATGCCGTGCACCAGCGCCAGGCCGCCGAGGTGGGCGAGGAAATAGAGGTGCCAATCCGGCAGGCCCTCCCCATGGAAAAGGAGCATGAGCAGCGCCGTCAGCGCCACGTAGCCCTGAGTGAGGTAGTCGATCAGTCGGTAGTCGCGCATGGGTGCCGTTCAGCCTTTCGGAATCCAGCCTTGCTCCACGTACCATCGGTAAGTCCGGCGCACGCCCTCCGGCAGTGGGGTCTCGGCCCGGAAGCCCAGCTCCTCCTCGGCTTTGCGGGTGGCGCACACCCATCCGGGCGCCGCGTATTCGGCCATCTTCTGCAGGTTCAGGATGCCCGCCCGCCCGGTTACGCGTCCCTTCAGTTCGGCGAGGAGGCAAACGGGATACAGGGCATGGTGCGGGAGGAATATGCGGACCGGCCGGGCTCCCATCCCTTCGGCGAGGGCGTCGAGGAATTCCCGCTGGGTGCAGCGCCGGGGGTGCGCAAGGTGATAGGTCTCGCCCCGGGCTTCGCGGCTCCTCAGGGCGGTCAGCACGCCCTCAACGACGTCCCGCACGTATACCAGATTCAGCGGCTGCCGGCCGCCGTCGATCAGCGGCATGATGCCTCGGCTGAGCCACCGGAAAACCAGGAAGAAATCGCTGTCGCGGGGGCCGTAAACCGCCGCCGGCCGAACAATCGTGAACGGGACCAGGCTGCACTGGCGGACCCAGCGCTCCCCCAGCATCTTGCTGCGGCCGTAGTGGGAGACCGGCCTCGGCGGCGAGTTTTCCGTGACCGGATTGCCGGCTGTGCCCGGCCCGGAGACCGCTACGCTGGAGACCAGCACCAGCCGCCGCAGTTCACCGGAGCGCGCGTTGCATGCCTCCACGACGTGGCGCGTGCCGACCGAATTGACGGCGTAGTAGGTGCTGTTGCGGGCGGCCTTGGTTTTGGCGGCGCAGTGAAGGACCGCTTCGACGCCTTCCACCGCGGCCCTGAGGGAGGCGGGGTTCCGAAGTTCGCCGCAGCGTACCTCGACGCGGTTCAGCAGATGATCGATGAAGCCGGTGTCGCTGGTGTGGCGGATGAGGATGACTGTTTTGAATCCGCGCTCCACCAGCCCCTCCAGGAGGTGGCTGCCGATGAAGCCGTTGGCGCCGGTCAACAGGACTCTCACAGGGCCTTCTCGTAGATTCTGTAGGTCTTGTAATGGCGGGCGCCGATGCGATCCAAAAGACGCCGGAGCAGCAGATTGTCTTCGAGTATCCAGGACAACTCGCCCTGCTCGTAGCCTCGGCGGGCACCGTTCTCGAACGCCCGGTGGACCAGCATAACGTCGATGCCCTGTCGTCTGTGCTCCCGGACGACTCCCATGGTCAGCACCCGCAGGCGGCGGATGCGCCGTCGGGTCAGCAGGAAGCGAAGCCAGCCGAAAGGGAAGAGCCTTCCGTTCATCTTCTTCAGCGCCACGTTGATGTCCGGCAGGGCGAGCAGGAAGCCGACGGGCTCGTCGCCGATCTCCGCGATCAGGGCCAGGTCGGGATCGGTCACGGGCTTGAGGCTGCGAGCGGTGAAGGCGAACTGCTCCGCCGTCATGGGGACGAAACCCCAGTTCTCCGACCAGGCGCGGTTATAGACCGAGAAGGCCTTCGCGATATCCTCCTGGAACAGGTCCATGTCGATGCTCCGCACCGTGGCGGGACAGCGCCGGCGGGCCCGCCGGCCGAACCGTTCGATGTGCGGCGGCATGTGGCCGGGGTAGTCGTAGAAGTAAGCCACCAGGTTCTTCGCGACCGAGTAACCCAAACCCTCCATCCACTCCAGGTACTGCGGGGGATTGTATGGCATCATGAAGACCGGCGGCGAGTCGAACCCTTCGGCCAGGAATCCGCACTCCTGGTTGGTGGAGAAATTAAAAGGTCCCCGGATGCGCCTCATGCCCTTTCGGGCCAGCCAGCCTTCCGCCCGATCCATCAGGGCACGCGCGACCCCCGGCCCCCCGCCGCACTCGAAGAAGCCGAAGAAGCCGGTCTGCTCGCCCCAAAACTCATTGTGGCGGTGGTTGACGTGGGCGGTCACCCGCCCGCAGACCCTGCCCTCTTCTTTCCTCGCCAGCAGGTAGCAGACGTCGGTGAACTGAAAAGCCGGGTTCTGATCGCTGAAGAACTTCTTGCGCTCAGCCCGGAGATGAGGCACGTAGTTCGGATCGTCGGCATAGAGCGAGTCGGGATAAGCGATGAACTCCAGCAGTTCGTCCCGCGTGGTGACTTCCTGGACTTCAGCGGACATGGGGAGATTTCCCACGCAGAGGAAACCGTCGTGGCTGACAGAACCTGTGGAAACAAGCTGAGGTCGCCGCTCGGGCCTTCCGGGCACAGAGCGGCGCACGGACGCAGCCGACGGCGAAGCCCGGCTCATGCCGGTGGACCCGGGAGCCACTGGAAGCGGATATCTCCCCGGTGCGGCGCCTCAGATGACGCCGAGTTCCCTCCCGACGTCGGCCATTTTCCCCATGGCGAAATCGATCTGGGAATCCGTGTGGGTGGCCATTACGCTTACCCGCAGGAGCGCTTCGTTGGGTCCCACGGCCGGAGGCACGATGGGGTTGACGAAGACGCCCTCCTCCTCGAGCCTCTTGCAGAAGCGGAAGCAGGTGTCGGCGGTTCCCACATGGACGGGGATGATGGGGGTCTCGCACTCTCCGACGTCGAAGCCGAGTTCCCGCAGCCCGTCGATGATGCGATGGGTGTTGTTCCACAGCTTCTCGATGCGTTCCGGCTCACGCTTCATGATGCGCACAGAGGCCAGGGCGGCGGCGGTGTTGCCCGGGGAGATGCTGGCGCTGAAGATCAGGGCCCGCGCATTGTGTTTAAGATACTCCACAGTCCGTTTTTCGGCAGCCACAAAGCCGCCCAGAGAAGCCAGAGACTTGCTGAAGGTCCCCATGATCAGGTCCACCTCGTCGGTCAGGCCGAAGTGGGAGGCGGTGCCCGCGCCGTTCTCTCCCAGCACGCCGATGGCGTGGGCGTCGTCCACCATCAGGGCCGCCCTGTGGCGTCGGGCCAACCGGCTGACTTCGGGCAGATTGCAGATGTCGCCGGCCATGCTGAAGACCCCGTCCACGGCGATCAGCTTGCCGGCGTCCGGCTCGCATTGCTTAAGCCGGGCTTCCAGGGACTCCATGTCGTTGTGGGCGAAACGCAGCATCTCGCCGAAGGACAACAGGCAGCCGTCCACGATGCTGGCGTGGTCCTCCTTGTCGGTGATGACGTAGTCGTCTTTGCCGACCAGGGCGCTGATGAGCCCGAGATTCGTCTGGAAGCCTGTGGAGAAAAGCAGCGCGGCCTCTTTGCCCATCAGATCGGCCAGCTCCTCCTCCAGCTCCAGGTGTATGTCCAGGGTGCCGTTCAAGAAGCGAGAGCCGGCGCAGCCGGAGCCGTATTTCTTGGTGGCTTTCCGGACGGCCTCTTTGACCTCAGCGTTGTTGGTCAGGCCGAGGTAGCTGTTGGAGCCAAGCATTACCACCTTGTTCCCATTCAGCCACACCTCGGTGTCCTGCGCCGAAGAGATCGGGCGGAAATAGGGATAAAGACCGGCGGCCTTGTAGCGCTGGTCTTCCCGGAATCGGCGGACCTTTTCCAACAAAGGCAGGTTGTCGCCGTGGGATTCGCCCATATGCAGCCCCTCTGTTCTTCGGCCTGGCCTGTTTTCCAGGTCCTCAGATAAACCGATACGGAGCCGCTTGTCAAGTCGGTACGCCCGGGGCAGCCCCTGCGCCGCGCTGAAGCCCTTGCTTTGGCCCCCCGGGTTTTGTAACATTAATTAGCAACCTGGGAAGCAGCAGAAAGGACCGCCATGGCGGAGGAAGAGGGCGAAGAAACCGTCGAAGAGCACCACGCGCCCGAATCGGCCTCCGGAGGGCTGATGAATCGGATTCTCCGCAAAAAAGGCGAAGGCGCCGAGGAGCAGCCGCCCGAGCAGGCCTCCGAGGGAGTGGCGCACGTGCCCGCAACCGTGCTGACCGTGGAATACCTGGACGAGAGCGAGGGTGTCGACGCCACCCTCAGGGACATGAACGAGCGGCTTGACAACCTGGAGGAACAGGTCAGCACCATGGCGCACACCCAGGCCCAGCTTATCGGTGCCATCAACCAGCAGGCCAAAGACATCGGCAGATGCGTCGAGGCCATCGGGCGCCGCATCGACAAGCTCTATCGCAAAGTCACCGGCGGCAAGCCCCCCGAACGCCCCAAGCCCTCCGCCGCGGGAGCCGACACTACCGGCGCCTCCGGTGCTGAAATGGAGCAACAGAGCGCCGGCGTGAGCACCGAGGTGGAAGACAGCCCCGAACACCAGAACGCATGGCGAGTGGCGCGAGTGCTCGCTGCCGACCTGGAGAGTTACCACGAAGAGAGCGTCAAGGAAGGCGTCCTCTACGGCACTTTCTACAAGCTGCTCAGGGAACCCATCGAAAAGGCACGGAAGACCTACGAGGAACGCGTGCCGCAGGAGATCGTCGAGAACTACGACTACTTCAGTCGTGCGCTGGACGAACTGATCGTGCGCAAGCGCAGGGAACTGGAGGAGGAAGGCGCCCTGTGAGTGACCGGCAGCCCGCCCGCATCCTCAATCAGCCAAAAACGCCCCGCCTGCCCGCCTTCCTGGTGGTTTGCCTGCTGTGCGTGGCGGCGGCCTTCCCCCTTGCCGCTCAGGAAGCAGAGCCCCGCTGGGAGCCTCAACTGAGACCCGACACCGAAGAACCCAGGGAGAGACTGAAGCACGGGGCGACGGAACTCGGCAAGACAGCCGGGCGGAAACTGACGGAGTTCGCCGGCTACGCCGACTCGTTCTTCGAGGAAGCCACCAACAACCGGCTGGTGGGATGGGGCTTGTTCGCCGGCGCCCTGACAGTCGGTCTCGCCAGCATGCTCTACGGCTGGGCGGTCATGCAGGTATTCCTCATTCCCTTCGCGCCGTTCTGGGGGGTGATTACCGGCGGGGGCATCGCCTTCTGCATGATCGCGGCCCTTTATAGCGAGAGGGAAGTCTGGTTCAAGCTGCTGCTCCTCGCCGTGGGCGTGGCCATGGGATTCGGGCTGTATCTGTTCTCGGCGCTCCGGGCCAAGCCCGTAGCGGCGCTGCTGGTCATCATGTCGCCGTTCCTCCTTATCGCTGCCTTCCTCTTCCCCGTGCACGACAAATTGGGCCTGGCGATCTTCGCGGCGGGCTTCCTTGCGGGGTTCGCCGCCATGATCGAGGTCAGGCCGCTGGCCATCGTGGCCACCTCTATCCTGGGCGCCTGTGCCGTCCTCAGCGGAGTAAGTCTGCTCTCCCACCTCATCGGCGACCAGGTTGAGTGGCTCTCTGAGCTGTTCAACTGGCTCGTGGTCAACCCCCTGATGCTCGCCATCGTCCTGGCCGTTCTGGCCTTCATCGCCGCCAACTACCAGTTCATAACCGGCCCCCGCGGCCCGCTCGCCGAGTAGTCCGCCGCTCCCGTGAAAGCAAAGCTCCCGCCGTCCTCCCATGTTCGGCTTACCAGTCGGGCCCTCTGGACGCGCTCTGCGGCTTGCCCCCTCCCAGGACGGGACCCGTGTCCCGGGACACTGCGTCCTCCAGGAGCCGGCGGACAGGACTCTCGCCTTTCCGCCCTACGGAAGCTCCCCCGGTAGCGGACGTTCCCGGGCTCGCCGCTCCAGTTCGCCCCGCCGCATCCCCCCGCCCCGCCTCTCCGGCCGGGTCGTGCGATGCGGCGCCCGAGGGGTCTTCCGCGATGCTTAGGCCTTTGTCCGCGCTCGTGGAGGCTTCAGCCGCAGCCGTGGCCACCGCCAGGTTGTGCCCTGCCCGGCGCGCAAGCTCCGCCACCACCGCCCGATCCCCGCTGCTCAGGTCGGAACGGAGCAACTCGGCGCAGGCCGCACGCGCCGCATCATAGGAACCCGCCGCCCGCCGAAAGAAGCCCCGCCGGAAAGCACAGTTCCCCCGGTTGAAGATGACCCGGCACTTCAAGAGGCCCCCGGCAGAGGCCCGAAGCCGGCGCAGCGCCGCCTCGGCCTCCGCGTAGTCACGTTTCCGGTACAGGGCCAGGGCCCGGTTAAACCGCGCCGCGTCCCGGAGTCCCCCCTCCGACGCCGCTCCGAAAGCCTCCGCCGCGGCAGCGTAGTCCTCCCGTCGATAAGCGCCCAGGCCCGCTCTGAAAACATCCGACGGGTCGTCACGGAGGGCCGTTTCCTCCCCGTGGCCCGGCCGCCAGCCGCTCAGCAGATACAGCCCCAGGCAGAGGGCCAGGCAGTAAATGAACAGGCGGAACGCGCGGTCGCTGAAGCGGGTGTTGAGGTAACGTCCGACGAACGTGCCCACGACCACCGGAGGCACCAGCGCGAGGGCCAGCCCCCCGCGCGCGGCGGAATAGAGCCCACCGTGAAGGTAGACAACCAGCTTGAGCAAGTTGGCGACGAAGAAGAACTTGATGATGGTGCCGACAAACACCTTCCTGCCCAGCTTCTGCGGCAGCAGGTAGAGCACGATAAGCGGTCCTCCCGCGTGGGCCAGCGTGGAGGTCAGGCCCGAGCAGGCCCCGATGCCCGTCCCGTGCCACAGCCTGGGCCTGTAGACGCCCGGTGTGCCCGCCGAACGGCCGGCCCGCCGGAACCGGTAGAACTGGAAGAGGACGAACCCGACGGCAAGGAAACCGATCATTCTCCGCAGCCAGAGGTCCGCCGCCTCAAGTCCCCTGAACCAGTGAAGTGCGGCGTAGCCCGCTCCCACCCCTACCACGAGGCCGGGCAGAAGCAGGAGCAGGTTCCGGGTGTCGTGGAGTCTCAGGTAGTGGACCACGGAGAACAGATCGCCCGCGATCAGCACCAGCAGCATCACCGGGAGCATGCCCAGGGGCCCCAGGACAGTAGTCATCAGGGGGACGGCCACCAGCCCGGCGCCGGCACCGAAACCCGTCTTCGAAAGGCCCACCAACGCCGCTGCCAGCGCCGCCCCGGCCCACTGCATGGCGCTCAGTTCGGGAAGAACCACAATGCCTCCTTCAGAAAGCCGCAAAGCCTCAGCTTAGAGGTGGGGTCCACCATTTTCCAGGGAGAGGCAAAAACAGTGCTCCGAAGCTCGATACTTCCCTCTTCTTGCATTCCGGAGGTGGGCGCAGTAGCATGCCCTCAGCAAAGGGGTACATATGCGTTACCTTCTGATCTTCCAGTTGTTATGCGGGGCTTTCGGTGCCTTCGTGGCCGGGCGCAAGAAGCGCAGCCGCCTGGCATGGGGCCTCATCGGAGCCCTTCTGCCCGTCGCCGGTGTGGCATGGGTAATGCTGATCCCCGAGAGAGGGGCAGAGTGGAACGCCGGCCCCGCCGCAGGCCCCAGCCCCCGTCGGAGAGAAAGGCCGAAACGCTGTTGCGG
Organism: uncultured candidatus Brocadiaceae bacterium; assembly: GCA_964510315.1. Classification (GTDB taxonomy): domain Bacteria; phylum Planctomycetota; class Brocadiia; order SM23-32; family SM23-32; genus CAZEAP01. Next base: position 222,296 of record CAZEAP010000002.1, on the reverse strand, counting down.
TCGCTTCATACCCGACTGCAGGGGCTGTCCCTATTTCCGACGGCACCTGTTCCGCGGCGACCAGGAAGGCCCGGCCGACGGGTACTGCGAATTCTTCGACACAGAGCTGACCGACCAGACCAGGCGGACCTCCTCCGCCTGAACAAGCGCCAGGACAGCGGTGAGTCGAGCCGGAGAACCGCCCCGGAGACCCTTGACTAAACGGTGCTGGTTTGTTAACAATGGCACCGGCCATAGAGCAGCAGAGTTGCACATTCCAGGGATACGACCTTACGGAGCAACCTCAATGAGACCAGACGGGAAGGCGACGGTGGTGCTCTTTGCTGTGGTGTTTGCTTTGAGCAGCCTGGTGTTGGCCGGCGGAGCGACGGCGCAGCCGGCGGGGGCCGCCGCCGGCTCGCTGGCCGACATGAGGAAGGCGTCCGATTCGGAACGCGGAGCCCGCCGCAAGGAGCTGGTAGCGGCCATCCAGGAAGCCTCTCCAGAGGCCGCCTCCCGCATGCTTGAAGACCTCGTAAAGGCGGTGGAAAATCGCCATGAGACCCAGGACGCAAACTTCGTGCTTAACTGCATCCTGGCCCTGGGAGAGCTGAAGACCCGCGATGCGACCAATGTCCTGCTGGCCGCAACGCAGGAACCCGATATCCAGATTGCCTATGCAGCAGCAACGGCGCTGGGCAAGATGTGGGAGGGCGCGCCGAGCGGCAGCGAACGGCTTCCGCAGATCAACGAAGTGCTCCTGGCCCGTTCCTATGCGCAGGTGCCGGGCCTGCTGGCCTACGGCTGTAAGCTTGCCTTCGCCCGCATCAACGGTCTGGGCAGCGCTCGGGCACCCCAGAGCTTTCCCCCCGAACGGCTCGCCGAACTGGTCGATCAGTGGGTGCTGCAGAAGCCCGACGCCCTTCCCGCTCCCGCGAACCAGCCCTGGGAGATACTGCTGCGACGGGCCGTGATCACCGAAGACCCCTCCGTCCGAGAAGAGGTCCTGCAAGCCCTCCTGCAGAAGAGGGACCTGGGACCCGTGGAGGCCATCCTGGGTCTCCTTGACGACCAGGCGGTCTCGGAAGACCTGCGCGACGAACTGGCCGATCTGCTTGGGGAGTTGACGGGGGTCCCTTTCCCCCCTCAAACGCCCGAGGACAACTCGGCGCAGCGTCTGGCCGCCGTCTGGCGGGATCAGTGGTACAGTGAGCTGAAAAGCCGCCGGGAAGAGAAGTACGCCGATTACGCCTGGGCGGAGATGGAGCGCACGCTGGCACGCTACGTTTACTCCCCGAGCGAAGAACTCTCTGAACGACTCCAGTCACTGCGCCGGGTGCTGATCAGCCAACTGTCCGGGCCGGAGGAAACCCCGGCAACCGCTTCCTCGCGGGCTCGTGCGCTGATGACCCCCGTGCTAAAGTCGAAGAAAATCGTGGCTGAGGCGCTCGGGACCATACAAAGCGAAGAAGCCACCGACTACGACAAGGCCCGCCAGTTGGAAAGGCTGCAGGAGGAGATATCGAAGCCCCACGGCCGAGCAGTCGGACTCGAGCTTCTCCAGCCGCTGGCTCAGGCCGCTGCGGACTCTACCAACCTGATGTTCGCAACCCGCCTGGGCAACGTGCTGTGGTACGTCAGCGAGATCCCCCTCGAGCTGGAACATCCCTCCGAGGAGACCCGCCGGGAAAAGCTCAGCCAGTGGGCCGAGCGGATCCGTCAGCAGAAGGGCATCAGCCTGGAGCTTTCCGACTGAACCTCGGCGCCCCCTCGGTCTCATCCGCGCTCCCTTCGCCGGCCCTGTAGCATCGCACCAGGTGCCCCGGCTTTATTTCCCGAAGACGGGGCAATTCCTCACTGCAGCGCTCAACGGCTATCGGACAGCGGGGGTGGAACGCGCAGCCGGAGGGGGGATTGACCGGCGAGGGCACGCTCCCGGGAAGGGGCCTGGCGCGCCGCGGCTCGTCCGGGTCGGTACTGGGGATAGCCGCCAGCAGCGCCTGCGTGTAGGGATGGAGCGGAGAGCCGTAGAGCCCCTCCCTGGAGGCCATCTCCACGATCCGTCCCAGATACATCACCGCCACTGTGTCGCAGATGTGCTCGACCACGCTCAGGTCGTGGGCGATGAACAGGTAGGAAATGCCGCTTTCCTCCTGAATGTCGACCAGCAGGTTGATGATCTGGGCCTGTATGGAGACGTCGAGTGCCGAGACGGGCTCGTCGCAGACGATCAGGTCCGGGCTCAGGGCCAGGGCGCGGGCAATGCCCACCCGCTGCCGCTGGCCTCCGCTGAACTCGTGGGGGTAGTGGTGCATGTAGGATGCCGAAAGCCCCACCCGCCCCAGCAGTTCGGCAACCATCCGGCGGCGCTCCGCCCCCCGGGCCACTCCGTGTACACTCAGCGGTTCTCCCACGATGCTTTCCACCGTCATCCGGGGGTTCAGGGAACTGTAGGGGTCCTGAAAGATCATCTGCATCCGGCGGCGCGCCGCTCTCAGGCGCTCCCGGCTCAACCGGTGGACCGGGAGTCCGTCGAAGAAAACCTTCCCCGCGGTCGGCTCGATCAACCGGAGGATGGTTCTGGCAGTGGTGGTCTTCCCGCAGCCGCTCTCGCCTACCAGGCCGAGCGTGGTGCCTCGCCGCAGCTCGAAGGATACACCGTCCACCGCGCGCACCCAGGCTTTGGTACGGCGGAAGGCGCCGCTCCTGACCGGAAAATGCTTCTTCAGGCCCGTCACCGTCAGAATAGGCTTACCGTCACTCATGGATCGCCACCGTGGGTTCAACGGGGGTCAGTCCATCCGGCACGGTTTCGGCTTGCCGCCAGTAACCGGGGACGCGGAGGCAGCGCGCGCTGTGGCCGGGGGATATTTCCCGCAGTTCCGGCTCAACCTTTGCGCATTCGGGTGCCGCCATGAAGCAGCGCGGATGAAATCGGCACCCCGCGGGCAGACGACGCGCGTCGGGCACAGTGCCCGGGATAACCCGCAGCGTCTCCCCCGGCTCGCAAGCGGCGGGCAGGGACTCCAGCAGGCTGGCCGTATAGGGGTGACGGGGTCGATGGAAGATGGCTTCCACGTCCGCGCATTCGACGATGTGGCCGGCGTACATCACCGATACCCGGTCCGCCACTTCCGCCACCACCCCCAGGTCGTGCGTTATCAGCATGACCGACATGTCCAGCTCCTCCTGCAGCTCACCCAGAAGGTCCAGTATCTGGGCCTGGATGGTCACGTCCAGGGCGGTGGTGGGCTCGTCGGCTATCAAAAGCTCCGGCCGACACACCAGCGCCATCGCCACCATGACTCGCTGCTGCATCCCGCCGGAGAGTTGATGGGGATACTCCCCGAGACGCTGGGTGGGTTCCGGGATGCCGACCCTCTCCAGCATGTCCGCTGCCAGCCGGCGGGCTTCCGCCCGGGAGACGGAGCGGTGCTGTCGCACGGCCTCCACGATCTGGTTTCCCACGGTAAAGACCGGGTTGAGAGCCGTCATGGGCTCCTGGAAGACCATGGAGATGCGCTCCCCGCGCACCGCCCGCATCTGCTGAGCCGGCAGTTCCAGTAGCTTCTCCTTGTCCAGCAGCACCTCCCCCGTCACTATCCTTCCAGGCGGCGAGGGCACCAGCCGCATGATGGAAAGGGCGGTGACCGACTTCCCGCACCCGCTCTCCCCCACCAGGCAGAAGGTCTCCTTCCGGCCCACCGTGAGGTCCACTCCGTCCACCGCCCGGGCAACGCCCTGCTCGGTGAAGAAGTGGACCCGGAGGTCGCGTACGCTCAGAAGGGGGCTTGCCTCTGTCATTTGCCCTGAGCCCCCGTTCTGAGCCGTGGGTCCAGGGCGTCGCGCAGGGCGTCGCCGAACACGTTGAAACACAGCACCAGGAGGAACAATGCGGCGGCGGAGCCCGCGAACTGCCACCAGACGCTGGGGAACCGGGCCAGCTCCATCCGGGCGTTCGAGATCATCATCCCCCACGAGATGGTCTGGGGGTCGACGCCCACGCCGATGTAGGTGAGAACGGCTTCCGACATGACGATCCCGCTGAATCCGAGGGTGAAGACGATGATAACGATGTGGAACAGGTTCGGAAGGATGTGCAGGAAAATGATCCGGAAGCTGCCGGCCCCCACCGCCCGGGCGGCCAGCACGTAGTCGGATTCCCGCAGTTTCAGCGTCTCACCCCGGATCAGCCGGCAGAGCCCCACCCAGCTCGTCACTCCCAGGGCGATGCAGAGCTGGGGCAGCCCCTTGCCCATCACCGTCATCAGCGCGATCAGCAGCAGTATGCCGGGGATGCAGGCCAGCGTGGAGTACACGTAGACAACCAGGTCGTCGATGAACCCGCCGAAATACCCCGCTATGATGCCGAACAGCAGGCCCAGAGGGATGTAGATGGCAGCGGTCAGCCCGCCCAGGACGATTGCGGTGTTGATGCCTTTGACGGTTTTGTAGAGCACGTCCATTCCCTGGATGTCCGTGCCGAGGGGGTGACCGGCCTCGCCGGGCGCGGCGTAGCTCTCCTCCTTGGCCGGCTCCCCGACCGCCCTGGTGAACACCCAGTCGATGAAAGTCACCTCGCGCCCGCCGGCCTTCGCTTCCTCCGGCAGCAGGGGGCCGACCGGAACGAAGTCCAGCAGGCCGACCGCCACATAGAGGGCGATAATCGCCAGGCAGAGCATGGCCAGGCGGTTTCGCCGGAGTCGGTGCCATGCCTCCCCCCACAGGGAGCGCACCTCTCGCTGTGGCTCGCCGTTCATCGCAGCCGGATCCTCGGGTCAACGAAGGTGTAGCAGATGTCGGTGGCCAGGTTGCCGGCCGCAAACAGCAGGGCCCCCAGGTAGACCATCGCGCTGAGCACCCGGAAGTCGCCGCTCTCCACGGCTTCAATGGTCATGTTGCCCAGCCCCGGGATGCCGAAGAACCGCTCCAGCAGCAGGGACCCCATGAACAGGAAGGGGATGGCGAGAACGGTGCGGGTCAGGATGGGCACCATGGCGTTCTTCAGGACGTGTTTGAACAAGATGACGTGCTCGGCCAGGCCCTTCGAGCGGGCCGTCCGCACGTAGTCCTCGTTGATCTGTTCAAGGAATACGGTCCGGTAGAAGCGCACGTCGCTGCCCAGGCCCTTCAGGATGGCGATAAGGATCGGCAGCAGCAGAAATGCCACGGAGTGGACCCCGGGGGCGTAGCCGTAGACCGGAAACAGGCGCATGTGCTGGGCCAGCAGATACTGTCCCCCGATGATGTAAACCAGCACGGAGATGGACATGAAGGCCACGCAGATGACCACCACCCAGAGGTCCAGCAAGGTGGCCCGGAAGAACGCCACCGTCAACGACAGGCAGATCGACACCGATAGGCCGAGCAGGAATATGGGCACGGTGAGGCTGAGGGAAGGTCCCATCCCGCGGAGTATCTTCCGCCCGATGTCCTCATGGGTCTTCTCGGAACGGCCGAAACGAAACCGCAGCAGCCGGCCCATGTGGTAGGTGAAGCGGGTGTCGGTCAGCTTCTTCAGGCCCTCGGCGTCCCCGTTGTAGAAGAGCCCTTTGTCCCAGCCCCGCGCCCGGATGATCTCCTGGATTTCCTCCCGCCCGGCGCCTTTCCCCGCCAGGCGAGCGGCCCTTTCCTGGGGGGCGAACATGACCTCGAAAAGCAGAAACGTGATCAGGCAGACCCCCAGCACCAGGGGTACGGTGTAAAGGATGCGGCGGACGACGTAGGCGATCATGACCGCGCGGCCCTCCCGGGTCGTTCCCTGCCGATTATCCCCAACAGGACCGAGATGCCGCCCACCACGCCCAAGAAGATGAACAGCAGCACGTGGTTGGGGCTGTTCCACTTCCGGCGCAGTCTGTCCCGCAGCTCAACGTCCACGTCCCGGTATTTCAGGTACCCCCCCGTGATGCCGTGGGGTTTGGCGTTACGGTACCACTGATGATACAGCGTGTAGCTGACCGGGTGGATGCCGGGTATCCAGGGGGCGTCCTCCGCAACGATGTCCACCATCTTCCGGATTATCCGGCGGCGTTCGGGAGAGTTCGGCATGGCCTTCATCTTCTCATACAAACGGTTGTACTCGGGGTTGTCGTAGCGTGCGTTGTTGGGCCGGGGGCCGTTCGGCCCGTAGAGAAGCTGGAGGAAGTTCTCCGGGTCGGGATAATCCAGGATCCAGCCCACCCCGAATGCCTGCGTCCGGCCCTCGCGGATCTTCCGCAGGAATTCCGCCCACGTGTTGGTGCGGATCTCCACCTCGACGCCGATATCCTGCATTTCCCGTGCGAAGGCCCTTGCCCGCTGAAGCACACCGGGGCCGGCGCTGCCCAGGTCGTAGGCGATCTTCAGCGGCTCTCCGTCCTCCCCTACTCCCCCCGGGTAGCCGGCTTCGGCCAGCAGCTCCCGCGCCCGCTCCGGGTCGTAGCCCTTGTAGGGATTCCTGTAGTCCGGATCGTAGCCGAAGATGCCCGGCGGGATGGGGCTTTGGGCGCTGACGGCCCGTCCGTTGTAGAAATGCTCGATGCGCCATTCCGTATCGTATGCCAGGCTCAGGGCCTGCCGCAGTTTCCTGTTCTCGCCCCCCACGACGGGATCGTCCATGTTGAAGCCGATGTAGGTGACCATCGCCTCGGGCATCTTCACCAGCCGTATGCCCTTCTCCCTGAACTCGGGGCTCAGCTCCTTGTTCGGCGTGATGGCTTCCTCGAAGTTGTCCTTCGATATGCCGGAGGCATCGCGGTAGCCCTGTTTGAAATACAGCCAGGCCGGTTGGGCCTCGTACATGATGGTGTAGTAGGCCTCGTCCACGATCGGAACTTTCTTCCCGGCATCCTCCAGCAGGCCGGCCGCCCGGTCGCCCGGCTCCCCCTCGGCGGGGTAGAAATCATCTCGGTACTCCGGGTTTCTCTCCAGGATGAGGCGCCACCGCCGGCTCCACTCCTTCAGTCGGAAGGGGCCCGTGCCAACCGGCTGGTTGTGGAAGTCCTTCCCGTAGTACTCCACCGCCTCCCGGGGCGTGGCGGCCGTGTAGGGCATGGCCAGCGCGTATTTCAGTTGCGGATAGCGTTCCTTCAGCTTTATCTGCAGGGTGTAGCTGTCCGGGGCTCTGAGCCCCTCGACCGACATCGAGTAGTCCATCTCCCGGTCCATGGCGGCCCGCTCGACCGACAGATCGTGGAACTCATCCAGCCCCCGGATCTTCCCCTGCAGAAGCCACCATCCGGTGGGGTCGGTGGCGGCATCGGCCAAACGCTTGACGGCATAGACGAAGTCCCCCGCCGTCAGCTCGCGCCCCTCCCCGTCGGTGGCTTCGAAACAGGGATCATCCTGGAAATAGATGCCCCTCTTGACGGGGATCGTGTACGTCAAACCGTCCTCGGAGACCTCGGGCATGGCGGCGGCGAGTGCGGGCTTCAGCTCATAGGGCCGCTTCAGGAAGTGATACTCGTAGAGGGATTCGTAGATCTGGCTGGCCACGCCGGCCGACAGGGTGTCCCCCGTTTGCACCGGGTCGAGGCCGTGAGGGTCCTCCCCGAGCACCGAGTAGATGATCTTCTTGTCGCCGGGCGGAGGGTAGGGATCGTTCGAGCAACCCGCCCCATGGGCAAGCAGCATCAGACCGGTCAGCAGCATAGCCCCAGCCCGCCACCACGAACCGGTCCGGGTGCGCGGGCCCTTTCGAGACCATGCGAACATGCAATCACCAAAGAGAGTCCGGAAGCCGGAGGAACACCACGCTGCACAGGCATATGATAGGACAGGCGGGCCTTCATCCGCAACGGATCACGGCGGGCGGGTCGGCCCTCAGAACTGCTCGATCTTCAGCATGTTGACCCCTCCCGGCGTGCGCGTGGAGGCACCGGCCACGAACACCACCGAGTCGCCCCGCTCCACCAGGCCACTCTCCAGCAGGCGTGTCCGCCCCTGCTGGATCATCTCGTCGGTGGTCTCGAACATCTCCAGCTTTACCGCGTGCACGCCCCACAGCAGGGCCAGCCGGCGATAGGTCCTGTCGCTCGGGGTCAGCGCATATATCGGGGTCCCCGGCCGACGCTGGGAAACATACCGGGCCGTGTCGCCGGTTATGGTAAACGGAACGATCGCCGCCGCATCCAGCGAGCGGGCCACCATGCAGGCGGCGCCGGCCAGGGCGTGCTGCATTTCGTGAGCGGCTTCCTCCATCCTGGGCGGGGACGCACCGCCCTGAGCGGCCACCCAGCCCTCCGTCTCCCTCGAGATGCTGTTCATGACCTTCACGGCCTCGACGGGGTGTCGTCCGATGGAAGTCTCGCCGCTGAGCATCACCGCGTCGGTTCCGTCCAGTATGGCATTGGCCACGTCGCTGGCCTCCGCCCGGGTTGGCCGGGCGTTCTGGACCATGGAGTCCAGCATCTGTGTGGCGGTGATGACGGGCAGTCCGAGGGAGTTGGCCGTGCGGATGATCTTCTTCTGTGCGGCGGGCACCGCCTCGGTGGGCATCTCGATGCCCAGGTCGCCCCGGGCCACCATGACGCCGCCGGAGACCTCCAGTATCTCCCTCAGCCGCTCCACCGCTTCGGGCTTCTCGATCTTGGGGATCACCGGCACTTCCCTTTCCCCGTCGGTGTAGTCTTCAACGGCCGCTTTCAGGCGATTGACGTCCTCACGGGCCTGCACGAAGCTTAAGGCAACGAAATCCACTCCCTGCTCAAGCCCGAAGCGGAGGTCCTCGAGGTCCTTCTGGGTCGGCGAGCTGATGCTCAGGTGCACACCCGGCAGGTTGATCCCTTCCTTCTCCCCCAGTTCCCCGCCGCTGCTCACCCGGCAGCGGACGCCGTCACCGGCCACCGAAAGGACCTTCAGCTCGATGAGGCCGTCCTTCAGGACGATCTCGTCCCCGGGCTCCACGTCTTCGGCCAGGTGCTCGTAGTCCACCGCTATCCGCTCGGAGTCTCCGGCGAACTCCCCCGAACGCAGCAGGACCTCCTTGCCTTCTTCCAGTTCCACCGTCTCCCCGCCTCGCAGCCGGCCCGTCCGGATCCTGGGGCCCTGCAGATCCTGCAGCACGGCCACGGGCTCGGACGCGCCCTCGGCGGCCCGGCGGATGGTGCGGATGTAACCGGCGTGGTCCTCGCGGCTTCCGTGTGAGAAGTTCAGCCGGAACACGTCCACGCCGGCCACTATCAGCCGACGCACCATGTCGGCCCCTGCGCTGGCGGGGCCGATGGTGGCCACGATCTTGGTGCGCGCCGCACGAGCGAGTTCTGTTGGGTGGTCTTTCATTCGGATGCGATCTTCCCCTCGAGCAGTTCGATGGCGCGCTTCTTCTGTTCTCTCCGTGTTTGTTCATAGCGCCGGAGCCATGCCTTGACTTCCTCGGGATCGTCCCTGGGCGGCGGAGGCAGTTCGCCCACGACGATGTCCGGCTGGATGCCGGTCTCCTCGACGATGCGCTCGTCGGCCAGTTGGTATCGGGCCACCGCCAGGTTCAGACCGCCCCCGTCCGGCAGGCTCAGCAGCTCGGTCACCGTGCCCTTCCCCTGGGTGCGGGTACCGACGACCGTTGCGCGGCCGTTGGCCTGGAGCGCCCCGGCCAGTATCTCGGAGGCGCTGGCCGTCATGCGGTTGACCAGCACAACCAGGGGCACCTCCTGCTTGAGCGCCACCTCCGAGTCGGCCCTGAACAGCCTTCCTTCAACCCTTCCCTTCAGGCGGACCATTACGCCGCCGTCCAGGAAGGCGTCGGCCACGCTCAATCCCTGTTTCATCAATCCGCCCGCGTTGTCCCTGAGGTCCAGCAAAACGCCTGCTGCCTCCTTCTCCTGGATCTCCCCCAGAGCTTGCTGCACTTCCTCCGCGCAGTTCCGGTCGAAGGAGCGCAGCCGAAGGTAAGCGATATCGTTCGGCAGCATCTCCCAGTTGACGTTGGGAATGCTGATCCTGGCGCGTTCGAGGGACACCTGGAAGCTCTCCTCGACAGCGGGCCTCATCAGCGTCAGCCGGACGGGAGTTCCCACCTCCCCGCGGATTCTGTCGACGACCTCCCGGAGGGACAGGTCGGCAGTGCCCTCCCCTTCCACGTGCGTGATCAGGTCTTTCTCCCGAACGCCGGCCCGCCCCGCCGGCCCTTCCTCATCGACCTCGACGACCAGGGGCAGTCCGTCCTGGGCGGTCACCCTAACGCCGATTCCACCGAACTCACCCTTGGTTTCCTCCTGGAGGCGCTTGTTTTCGCCGGGGGGAACGTAGTCGCTGTACCTGTCCTCCAGGGAGTCCATCATGCCCTCCATCGCGGCCTCATAGAGCCGGTCCTTCTCCACTTCGTAGAGGTAGTAGGCGGGCACGTAGCGGAGAGCGCGCCGGAAGGACTCCACCCGGCGCTCCTCCACGCCGGTGGGCCTCTGGAACAGGAACCATACCACAAACCAGACGCACAGCAAACCCAGCAGCGCCCATGTGAGCAGCGGCAGGTAGTCCGCACCTGAGCGCTGAGAGGAGCCTTCGCTTTCGGAGTCTTCCGGCAAGATGAAAGCCCTGTAGTCAAGCCAATCGTCGCAGACAGGCAAAGGGGACTTTCGAATTTTACCAGAGGGACGCCAAACCAGGCAAGCAGGGATGCGACATCACTCATGCGGGGTGCGGGGGTCTCCCGGTCGGATTCCGGAGGGCCCAAGGGTCCGCCGTGGAGTGTTGGACAGCACTCGGCAAGCACGAAAGAATAGCGATAAATGTTGACATTCGTTATATCATATTGTAACATAAGGTATGAGAACAGGCCGGGCTGTCGACCTGAAACCTCGTCTCCGGTTTGGGCGTGGTCTGAACTCGGGCTCCGTTGAGAAGCCGGACACGGCCGATCGATCTCACTGGATGGGCCTCAGCAAGCCTCGGTATCGCGCCGCGAGGGCGGAGGGGATGTGAAATGCCGGCCGCAGACTCAAGCGCCGTGCAAGATAAGGAAACTGGGGGATCGCGCGGCAAGGCATTCTTCCCCATCGACCTGGCCACCATGCAGCCGGGCACGCGGACGCCGGCCGACCTTTACCTGCAGGAGAAACACCCGCCGGGGTTCATACTCTACAAGAACGCCAACAAGCCGCTGACGGACAAAGTCCGGGAGCGGCTGCTGAGCCACGGGATCGAGCAGCTCTACATGCGCAAGGAGGACGAAGAGGCGTTCTACGAGTACGTCACCGAGCAGATCGACGCCATCCTCGCCGATGACCTGCTCTCGCCCGAGAAGGCAATGCCCGTCATCTACCAGTGCGGAGCGTGGGTGATGAATAAGGTGCTGGAGGAACCCCGCTCGGGTGCGAACCTCAAGCAGGCCACCGACATGGTAGAGCCCATGGTCGATACCGTCCTCCGCAGCGAGCAGCCCGTCGAGGAACTGACCTCCCTGATCGCCCACGATTACTACACCTACACCCACTGCGTTAACGTCTGCGTGTTCCTGCTGGCCACCGCAAAGGCAATCCTCGGAATTCAGAACGAAAGCACTCTGAGGGACATCGGACGGGGCGCCATTCTGCACGACATCGGGAAGAGCCAGATCCCCGAGGAGATCCTCACGAAGCCTTCGGCACTGACTCCGGATGAGTTCGAGGAGATCAAGAAACATCCGGTCCTCGGCCTGGAGATGGCCCGCAAACACCTCAAACTCAGCGGGCTCACCGCCGCCCTCATCCGCAACCATCACGAGCAGCACGACGGTGGAGGTTATCCGGATGGCCTTAAAGGTGACGCCATTCCGCCGGTGGTCAGGCTGGCGAAGATCATCGACGTCTACGACGCGCTGACCACCAAGCGCTGTTACGCCGATAAGTCAGCGCCTTACGATGCGCTCGCCATCATGGTCCAGAAGATGGAGGGCCATTTCTCCCTGCCCGAGTTGCGGGCTTTCATCAAGTACCTCGGCCCCAGGGAACCCTCTCGGGACAGCCGTGCCAAACAATAGCACGCCCTCCCGGGGACTGAAGCACTTTCCACCGCACCGCCGTAGGACCCGGCATCAGAGTCCGAACCTGCCGCCGGACGCCCTCCTCACCAAGAGCGCCGGGACTTGATTTGCGCCCGCCCCATGCTACAATCTCCTGCGAAGCTCAGCCGATGGTTCCTGCGGATTTCCATTGTGCATGAAGGAGTGCCCATGCCGCGCACCATACAGTTGTCCGTCAACCTGCCCAACGAAAAGGGACAGATGGCACGGCTCTGCCGCTGCATCGCGGACGCCGGGATCAACATCAGGGCCGTGGCCGTGCACGACTGCGCCGAGGCGGGGACGGTCCGTCTGGTAGTCGACGATCCGTCCGGGGCTGCCGATGCGCTCAGTGAAGCCGGCCTCGCATTCATCGAGACCGAGGTGCTGGTGGCCGAACTGCCCAACAAGGTGGGCGCCCTGGCCGAGGCGGCCGAAAAGCTGGCAGAGGCGGGGGTCAACATCCGCTACATCTATGCCAGCACGGGCGAGGAGCCCGGACCGGCCCCGGTGGTCATCAGTTGCACAGAGCTGGCCGAGGCCGAACGCGTTCTCGCCGGCGCGTGATCGGGGCGGTTCAGACGCTTTGCGGTTTGACCGCCAGTACTCCGGCGGCCGCCCTCCTGATCCGACCGAAGCCCACCTTCCGAAGCCGCTCCATCACGCCGTGGGCGTAGTCCCGGCCGCCCCGGCCGCCGGGCGCCCCCACGTAATGATACAGAACACCGCGTGAGCGGAGTATGCGCAGGAAAGCCCTGTACAGCTCTTCGGAGTACAGCTCGCCGGCCTGGTAGATGGTCGGCGGATCGTGGAACACACAGGAGAAACGCCTGTCCTCGCAGTCGTTCGCAAAGTCCCGCAGGTCGGCATGGTGCAACTCGGTCTGTGGCGCGGTGAACAACTTCTCGGACCACGGGTTGAGGCTCGCGATCTCCAGCACCGAAGCGTCTATCTCGCAGGTCGTAACCTTTCGGAAGCCCTCCTGGGCCAGCATTTGCACGCTGTAACCCAGGCCGCAGCAGGTGTCGAAACACTCCCCTCCCCCGCCGGACACCTCCTGCACCATTCGGCGCGTGCCTTCCCAGGGGTCCGCACCGGCGATCGGATGCATCGTGTGACCGTTGATGATGATGGTGGGAGCGCGGCCTTCGAAAGGTTGATACAGCTTATAGTACTTCCGTTGCCCGGGATCGAAGAAATATATCTTCCGGGGCCGCCCGTCCCGCACCTCGACACAGTCCTCGGGGTCGGAGAACGCGTCGGCCAGCTCTTCCCGCGGCAGCACCTGCCCGTCGGGCAGTGCGACGATGTCCTCCTCAACGCCGACAACCTGGACCGTTTTCCCAAGGTCCAGGCTGACGCGGACGGCACCCGGCTCGCTCCGCAGAATCCGGCGCGCGGTGCGCCCCGAGAGGACGGGAACCTTCTGCCATTCCGGAACGACCATGGGAATTGTGAAGTCTGAATTCTGAATTCTGAAGGAACGTCAACGACGGAGACGGAAGGACGCAGTATGACCTCCGAGGTGCGAGGGCTCTGCCGTAAGTGCGGCGCTCCTTCTTGCCTTCCCCGGCCCGGGCGGCCAAGCTTCGCCGGCAAAAGATGCCCTCGCTCACAATGACATCGGGAGCCGGTGCTCCGGCGGATCGCGCATGATCTCTGCAGAGCAACTTCAGAGTTCAGGATTCACACGACGAGCCGGTCTCCGAGGGCTTGCCGCTGAGCCACGATGACCTCGTCCATGGCGCCTCTCACCAGGGCGATCATCTCCCGGTGCTGGTCCGCGTCAAAGGGGGACTCCTCGGCGGTGCCCTGGATTTCGACGAAACGCCCGTCGTGAGTCATCCCCACATTCATGTCGACGGCCGCCGCCCGGTCCTCTTCGGCGCACAGGTCCACCATGGCTCGTCCCTCCACGATGCCCACACTGAGGGCGGCCACGCCCTGGCGGAGGGGCAGCTTCTCGAAGACCTCTTCATCCTGCATTTTGCACAAGGCGTCCACGAGGGCAACGAATCCGCCGGTGATGGAGGCGGTCCGGGTGCCTCCGTCGGCCTGGACAACGTCGCAGTCGATCCAGATGGTCCGACGGGGGAACCGGTAGAGGTCCACTGCGCAGCGGAGGGCTCGGCCGATCAGACGCTGTATCTCCCGGGCGCGCCCCCGTGCCGGGCCCTGCAGGCTGCGCCGCCGGGGATTCGCGCTGGGCAGCATGCAGTATTCGGCGGTCAGCCATCCCATCTCCTCGTCCAGGCAGTGCCGCGGCACGCGGTCCTGGACCATGGCCGTGCAGATGATCCGTGTCTTCCCCATCTCGATCAACACCGAACCCTCCGCATAGCAGCTATAGTCACGGGTCAGCTTAACGGGACGGATCTCGTCCGGCATCCTGCCGTCGGTTCTCACTATGCTCTCTCCGGTTTTCGAGGCGAATTCATCCAAACAAAGGGGCATGTCCCCGGGTACACGCCGTCACCCCCCATCGTCTGCAGCGAAATTCCCCCGCCACCGGAGAGGCTACGTGAACTGCGGGCCGAAAGCAACCGCGCGCCCTCTCAGCCGGCCTCTTCTTCGGCGGGACGTGTGTCCAGCAGCCGCCGGATGCGGCGCGGCTGTATTCGCACCGCCAGCGTGGAGGCGTCCGCGTAGCTGACCTTTCCCGGGGGAGCGGCCTTGAGGCGCCGGACGTTTTTGCAGCGGGTGTAGGTGACCTCACCGTAGTCGGTGCCCCGTATGCTGGAGTAATGCAGGGCGAGGTGTGCGGCGTCCACCAGGGCGCCTCGGGAGGGCTCTCGGTCGGGGGGCACCCGCAAGACGACGTGGGGTCCCGGCCATCCCCGCACGTGGAGCCAATAATCGTTGCCCCGGGCTATGGTGAAGGTCAGCCGGTCGTTCTCCTTTTGGTTACGTGCTACGAGGATTTCCAGGCCGTCGACCGATTGAAACCTCCGGGGTCCTCGGGCGGCCCCGGCTCGGCGCCGGCGGCGACGGTCCTCGGGGAAAAGAACGCCGGCCTGCTTCACCGCCGATTTCAGCTCGCGCAGCCGGTCGGCGGACGCGGCGGCCTCGACCTGTTCGCGAAGGTCCTCCAGGCCGGCCAGCCCGTCGCTGGTTGCCTCCAGGCGCTCCTCCAGCGTCTCCCTGGAATTCGTGGCCTTCTTGTATCTGTTGAAAAGGCGCTGAAGGTTTTCCGTCGGACTCAGCGACGGGTCCAGCTCGATGGTAACTTCACGGCGCCCCGGATCGAACAGGTCTTCGACCACGACCTCCGTCTGCCCTTTGCTGACCTGGTGGAGTGCCAGCTTCAGAAGCTCTCCCTTGCGTTTCCACTCCTCGGCGCGGCCGGCGCGCTGGAGTTGTTCGGAGACCTTGCGCAGCCGGCGACGCCGGGCCTTGAGGGCGCGGTCGAGGACCCCGGCAAGTTCTTCCCGCAGCGACTCCAGTTCTTCTCCGGTCTCCAGGGCGCGGTAATGCGCGGCGACGGCCCGGCTCAGGGCCAGGGGATCGTCCGAGTCGGCGGCTTCCGCAAAACGGTTGCGCCGGGCCCTCTCCGGCACCGTCTCCGGGGGTTCCGGAGCGTTGTAAAGCGCACCGGGATAGACCTGCCGCCGCGGGGAATCCTCGCTGTCCAGGGCGGCCAGCACCCGCTCCGATTCGTCCAGCAGCAGCAGGTTGCTCCCCACGCCGATCAGCTCCGCCACCAGGCTGACCCGGTGCGGGTGCATCAGCTCGTCCCGCTCCCTCGTCTCGATCACGACGACCCGGTCATCTGGCACCTGCCGGAGTGCCTCCAGGGGCGCGCCCGTCAGATGCTGCCGGACGGCGTTGCAGAACCCGGCGGCCGGCGGGCCCTGCTCCGGCCGTTGCGGCAACAGGTGAAAGCGACTGAAGCGGGGGTCGGCGCAGAGCAGCAGCCAGTAGAGGGCGGGCCCGTTCCGCACCGTAAGCACCACCTTTCGGGGGCCGGGCTGGTCAATGCGTTCGATGCGACCGCCCTCCAGCCGTGGGGCGAGGTCAGCCGTGAGAGCCCGTATTTCCGCGGTGGTCAGTGACATTCCGAACTATAGGGTCTGAAGGCTGAAGTAACGACAGGGACGTGTATCTCGTTTTTGCTGTTACTCTGCGTTCCTCTGCGTCCTCTGCGGTTCCCCGCCGTCTTTCTGGCCGCTCCCGGCCGGGCGGGCAAACTTCCTGCTCGGTGTTCGCCGTCCGTCAGGTTATCCGTTGCGCCCGCGTAAAGCAAAAAGCCTGCACGCCAGAGAGCCGATCCGGCTTTTGCAAACTACAGGCCGTAAGTTTATAATCAGAACAGTGCAGATGCCGGGCCGCCTCCGCCGCCCGCCGGTCCGCCGAGGGCCGCGGCGAACCGGGGAAATCTGAGGCGGCGTATGCTGCGGTCCGATCCAAACGCGGGAGAGACGACAATGATGCCCGGTCACATGGAGTGGATCATCGTCCTCATCATAGCGCTCCTGATCTTTGGGCCCCGGCTGCCCAAGGTCATGCGCTCGCTGGGTCAGAGCGTCCATGAGTTCAAAGAAGGCATGGAGGAGTCGACGGCGGGCTTCGCATCCGACGCCGAAGAAGAGAACGAAGACTCCTCCGAACTGGCCGGGTGAACCCCGCACCTCCCCCGCGGAACCTTTGACCCTCCCTTCTGCGCCGAGGATCGCATCATGCCCGTACTCACGTGGCGCACCGACGACCCCGAGTTTCCCCAACGCCTGGCGGAATTGCGCCGGAAGCTGAGCATCGACGAAGGCCTTACGGCGGCCGGCGCCGCTGACGAACCGCCCCTGGAGGTGGTGCGGCGGATCATAAACGACGTTCGCAGCCGGGGGGACGCAGCGGTGCTGGAGCTGACGGCGCGCCTGGACGGCTGCGAACTGACCGCCGAAGAGCTGCGCGTGAGCCCCGAGCAGATCGCACGGGCGCGAGAGGAATGTTCCGAGGAACTGCTGGCCGCCCTGGAGCTTTCGGCCGGCCGGGTGCGCCGCTTCCAGGAGGCCATCCTGCGCCCGGAGCCGCAGCCCGTCCGTGCCGACGGCCGGCTCCTGAGAACCCGCTATCGCCCGGTAGACTCGGCGGGATTGTGTATACCGGGCGGAGTCGCCTCTCTGGCCTCCACCGTTATCATGGCCGCCGTGCCCGCCCGTGCGGCCGGGGTTCCGCGGGTCGTCATGGCCACCCCGCCGCGCTCGGACGGAAGCGTTTCGGCGGACCGACTTCTGGCCGCCGACCTGGCCGGCGTGGACGAGGTCTACCGGGTGGGAGGCGCCCAGGGGGTCGCCGCCCTCGCCTACGGCACCGAGACGATAGCCCCCGTGGACTTCATCGCCGGCCCCGGCAACATCTACACCACCCTGGCCAAGAAGGAGGTCTTCGGGCAGGTAGGGATCGAGATGCTGCCCGGGCCCAGCGAAGTGGTGATCATCGCCGACGCGGACGCCGACCCCCGCTGCGTAGCGGCCGACCTGATCGCCCAGGCCGAACACAATCCCGGCTCGGCCGTCCTCGTGACCGATGACGAGGCGCTCGCCGGGGGGGTGGCCGAAGAGGTGGAAACCCAACTCGCCCGGCTGCCGCGGGGAGAGGCGGCCCGCAGGTGCCTGGAGGAGTACGGCGCCCTGATCGTAGCCGATTCCCTGGAAGAGTGCGCCGAGCTGGCCAATCAACTGGCGCCGGAGCACCTGCAGATCATCGCCGAACGAGCGGAGGACCTCGCCGCGGAGATTCGCCACGCCGGTGCCGTCTTCCTGGGGCCCTGGGCGCCGGTGGCCGTCGGGGACTACGTCGCCGGGCCCTCCCACGTGCTGCCCACTTCGGGGACGGCGCGGTTCTCCGGCGGGCTGAGCGCAAACGACTTCCTCAAAAGCTCCACCCTCATCTCCTACGAACCTTCCGCGCTCGCCGACGACGCGGACGCCGTGGCTCGGCTGGCCCGTGCGGAGGGGCTGGAAGGCCACGCCCGATCGGTGCGCATACGGGGGGCGGAAGCGGAAGACACCACTTCGCCCGAGTGAGCAGACCGGCTTATCCGGGCAAGTCTCGTTCTACTCGTCCTCATCCTCCAGGGGCGGGAAGTCCTCCGGCGGCTCCTCCTCGATTGGGCGCCAGCCGTCCGGCCGGGAAGCATCTGCTCCGCCCCGCCGGATTTTCCCCCGAAGACGGCTCTTGAGCAACTCTCTTGCGACAGCACGGGTGGGAGGTATCAGCAGAAGGAACCCCACGGTGTCGGTGATCAGCCCCGGGGTGACCAGCAGCGCTGCGGCAACCAGGATCATAACCCCGTCCAGCATGCTGTCGGCGGGCAGCTCCCCCCGGGCCATCTGCTGCTGCATGCGGGCAATCACGCGGAGACCCTCCGCCCTGGCCAGGACGGCACCCACGAAGCCGGTGCCCACGATGAGCCCCACCGTCAGCATGAAGCTGCCCCAGAGCTGGGTCAGCCGGACCAACAGATAGAGTTCGATCAGCGGGACGACGGTCAGAAGAAGAATCAGCTTCCACAACATCGGGTGGTCTCGCCTCGTTGACACGCCCGGCGGTCGTACGTAGACTGGCCTTCTCCATTCTATCGCAGTCGATCCCCCTTTTCATCGGCGGCGTAGGCGTGCTCTGGACTGTTTACATACTCGGCGGCCTGGCCGCAGCCGGCCTTCTGGTGCTGGCGTACACGGCGCTGCTGGAGCCGCGGCTCTTCCGGTTTCACAGGATCGGTCTGTCCCGCCGGGACCTGGGCCTGCCCCGCCTCCGGATACTTCACGTCACCGACACCCACTTTCACGGCAGGGACGAGCCGAAGCTGAACTTCCTGCGCACGGTCGCCACGGATGAGGCGTTCGACCTGGTGCTCTACGGTGGGGACATCATTCATTCCCCCGGTGGAGTGGAAAGCGTCTCGGAGATGGCAGCGCTTTTCGAGCCGCCTCTGGGCAGCTTCGCGGTCCTGGGCGGACACGACTACGTGGAGGTGCCCGCATACGCCACTTACCGTCACCTTGCGCTGGGGGACCGCCTCACCGACGCCTGCCCTCCCAACCCGGCCGAGGAGGTGGTCCGGCGGCTGCGCGCAGAAGGCGTGGAGGTCCTTCGCGATCGGAACGTGCGCGTCTCGACGCCGGAGGGCGTGTCCTTCGCCGTTGTAGGGCTCCGGGATGTCTTTGAGTTCGAACCGGACTACGAAGCCGCCTGGGACGGCCTGTCGGAGGACACACCGGTCATCGTCCTGGCCCACAGCCCGGACGTGCTTCCAGAGGTTTCGGAGCGCGGAGCGTCTCTTGCGTTCTTCGGCCATACCCACGGCGGGCAGGTCCGGCTGCCTCTCATCGGGGCCCTTGTCACTCGAACTCGCCTGAGCCGACGGGCGGCCAGGGGGGCGTTCCGCTGCGGCCGGACGCTCGCCGTCCTCGACACGGGCCTCGGGGCCGCGCCGGCCGCGCCCTACCGGCTGCTCTGCCGCCCGGAAGTGGTTGAAGTAACGTTGGGGGATGCCGACGGGCCGGCCGCCTACGTGAAGGAGCTGCACGTTGACTGAACAAGGGCAGCTCGGGCGGATTCTGCAGAAAGTACGGCGCCTGGAGTGCCGGGTGGCGCGGCGGGTCAGCACCCGCCTGGCGGGCACCTACAGGAGCGCCTTCCGGGGACCGGGACTGGAGTTTGCCGACCTGGTGCGCTATCAACCGGGACACGATGTGCGCCGCATCGACTGGCGGGTCACAGCCCGGCGCTCGGTGCCCTATGTCCGGCGCTACGTCGAGGAACGCGAACTGCGCGTGGTGGTGCTCCTCGACGTGAGCCGCTCGATGGACGTCGGCGGACCGGGATGGACGCTGCGCGAGCGAGGCGCCCTGCTGAGTGCCGCCCTGGCTCTCTCGGCTGTCGCCGGGGGCGATCGTGTGGGGGCCCTGTTCTTCGCAGACGCCGTGGTCGGCGCCTGCCCCCCTCGAACGAGCCGGAAGCACGCCCTCCAACTCGTCCGCCGGGCGCTCGCCGCCTCCCCGGACACCGAAACGACCGATCTCCGGCCGGTTCTGCGGCATCTCCACCGCCTGCGTGCCCACGGGGTAGTCCTGCTGGTGAGCGATTTCTTCACCCGCCCGCCCGCCTGGAACGGGGAGGTGGCGCGCCTGCTGCGGGCCTGCAGTCGGAAGCACCAACTGCTGGCTGTGCGGCTCGTGCCCGTCGTAACCCGCAACTTCCCCACCGACATACTGCTCCGGGCAACCGACCCGGAGTCCCGAGCCGGGGAGGCCCTGGACTTCTACGGAGGAGCGGAGGCGGAGGCGAAGCGACGGCTTCAGGACCACGGGGAGAAAACGCGACGCTGCGTGGAGGAGTGCGGCGCTCAGTTCCTGGAACTCGGGCCGGATCAAGACCACCTTACGGGCCTGGAGGCGCTGCTGCGTCGGGTAGAGGCCCAGAGGCGGGCCATTTCCGCGGGGTAACCGAAGACATTTGACATTGCCCGGGCGGGGCTTTACGATAACATCCAGGTACGTAAGGGAGGGTGTTTATGCGTGCGGCACTCCGTAGAGGGGGCGGAGTGGCTCAAAGCGCAAGGGGCAAGAATGGGAGGCAGCGGTGCCTGGGCGCTGTAAAGTGCCTGTTCTCCTCTTCCACGACGACGCGGAGCCGATCAAGGGGCTGTCGTCAGCCTTAGAAAAAGACTGGGGGGAGGTCTTCGTCACCTCCTGCTTGCAAACCGCTCTGAAGCAGTTGGAGGGTGAGTCCCCCTGGACCGTGCTTGCGGACCTTGCCGGTCGACCGACCGGCAGCTTGAATCTACTGCGCAGGCTGACGGCCGCCGGCCGCCACGCGGTAGCGGTAGCCCTCGCGGAAAGCGACGATTACCGGGGGGCGCTGAAGGCCGTCAAGCTCGGCGTCCACCAGGTCTTGCGGAAGCCCGTCTATCGCGACGACGTGCTGGCAGCCATCGAAGCGGCCGCCGCCGACTGCCTGGAGCAGGGAACAAGCACTCTCAGCCGCCGGAGGCTAACCTTCGCCGGCTCCGGGAAGCGGCTCCTCGGCGGAGGACCGGCCATGTCGCAGGTGCTGCGCCGGATCGACCTGGTTCGCCACGTGGACAGCAACGTGATCATCCGGGGAGACACCGGGACCGGCAAGGAACTGATCGCCCGCGTGATTCACAATACCAGCCCCCGGGCCGAGGGGCCTTTCGTCAAGCTCAACTGCGGCGCCATCCCCAAGGACCTTCTGGAGAGTGAGCTTTTCGGCCACGAGAAAGGGGCCTTCACGGGAGCCATGCGGCAGCGCATCGGGCGGTTCGAGATGGCCCACAGGGGGACCATCCTGCTGGATGAGATCGGCGACATGCCCCTGGAACTGCAGGTGAAGCTGCTGAGCGTCATCCAGGACAGGGCCGTCCAGCGCGTGGGCGGCCACGAGCGCATTCCCGTGGACGTGCGCATCATCGCCGCCACCCACCAGGACCTGGAAAAGGCCATCGAAAAGAACCGCTTCCGGGAAGACCTGTATTACCGCCTGAAAGTAGTGACCATCCGCGTGCCCAACCTGGGGGAGCGTCGGGAGGACATCCCCCTGCTGGCCCACCACTTCATGAAGGTCTATGCCCGGGTGACCGGCAGGACGGTGAAGCGCATCTCCTCCCCGGCCATGCAACTGCTGGAAAGTTACCACTATCCGGGGAACGTGCGGGAGCTGGAGAACGTCATCCAGAGCGCCACCGTCTTCTGCCAGGGGGAGACCATCGAACCGAAGAACCTGCCGAATCCCGTTCGCAGCGCCGCTCACCAGCCGGCCAACGAGATCCGGGTGCCTGCCGGGACGCCTCTGGAAGAGGTCGAAAGGGTCTGCATCATCGAGACCCTCAAGTACACCGACGGCAACAAGCGGCAGGCCGCCGTCCTTCTGGGCATCAGCGAGAAGTCCATCTATAACAAGCTGGAACGGCACAACATCCCGCTGGACGCCTGGAAGGCCCCGGAGGAACCGGGCGACCTGGGTTCAGCGCCCTCCGAGCAGTACGAACATGCCTGATGGGCCGACCGGCACCCCGGGTACCTGACGGGACCGGGCAAGCTCCAGGCTTCAGAGCTGCCCGCAGGGGGTCAAGGCCGCTTCTACAGTTGACAGACAGCCCCGTTCGCCTTATTCTGCCCGCAGTTACCCGCAGCCGAGGTCGCGGCGTCACCCAGACGTCCGGCGCCTCGACGGCGGGGGGAGTCTCAGGTGCCGCTTCCCGGGGAGACGCCTCCCCATTCGCATTCCGGTGCACTGGGGCCGAACTGTTCAAGGAGACACATCCCAAAAGGAGCCGTCCACCGTGGCCAGACAGAGAAGAGGAGGCCGGGGCAAACGCTGCCGATTCTGCCGGGAAGGCATCGACGAGGTGACCTACAAGCACCTGAACATGCTGGAAAGGCTGATGACCGGCGAAGGAGCCATGTTCGGGAAGAAGCGTTCCGGCAACTGCTCCCGGCACCAGCGCATGGTAAAGCGCGCCATCAAACGTGGCCGCTTCCTGGCCCTGCTGCCCTACAAGTAGCGGGCCCGCTCTCCGCAAGCCGGGTCCGTGAGTATCACCGGGGCATCTCGGGCGAAACCACCATTTGACTTTCCTGCGCAACCCCCCAATAATACGCCTCCACCCAGACCCCAGGCAGTCGCCCGCGCGGTATCAGGGCTCGGGCGGCTGGGAAGGAGGCGTTTCTTCGTGGACCATACTTTCAGCGGCTGCTATACGGCTCTCGTCACGCCCATGGAAGGCCCCCGGGGTGAGGAAGTCGACTACGAAGCCCTCCGGCGACTGGTGGAATTCCAGCTTGCCGGCGGGGTCAGCGGCATCCTGGCCGTGGGCACTACCGGGGAGAGCGCCACCCTGAACTGGGAGGAGCACGGCGAGGTCATAACGCGAACCCACGCTTTTGCGGATGGGCGCTGCCGCGTGATCGCCGGCACCGGCTCCAACTGCACCCGCGAATCTATTGCCAGCACCCATCACGTGGTCGCGGAGGGCCTGGACGCCGCCCTGCTGGTGGAGCCCTACTACAACGGTCCCAGCTCTATTGAGATACGCAGGGAATACATGGCGCCGCTGGCCCGTGAGTTCCCGGAGGTGGAGTTCATCCCCTACGTCATCCCCGGCCGCTCCGGAACTCAATTGCTGCCGGAAGACCTGGCGCTGCTCAGCCGCGACTGCCCCAACGTGAACGCGGTGAAGGAAGCCAGCGGTGACCTGGAAAATATGCGCAGGACGCGGGAGTGCTGCGGACTGGAGTTTGACATCCTCAGCGGGGACGACGGCCTGACCTACCAGATGATGACCGATCCGGAGATCGGGGCCTGCGGCACGGTGAGCGTGGCATCCAACGTAGCCCCCGCCGCCGTACAGCAGATGACGCGGGCGGTGCTGGAGGGGGACGCCCAGGAAGGTAGGCGGCTCGCGGAAGCCCTCCAGCCGCTGTTCGACATCGTGACCGTCAAGACGCGCGAAGACAGCCCCTGGGGGCCGCGCATGTGTAAGGCTCGCAACCCCCTGCCCGTCAAGACGCTGATGCGGCTGCTCGGCATGCCCGTCGGAGCACCACGCAGGCCGCTGGGCAGGATGACCCCGGCGGGCCTGCAGGTGGTCATCGGTGCGGCTCGCCGTCTTTGGCAGGAAAGTCCGCAGATATTGGAGCCCATCGCAGCCGCCTTCGAAGTGAATATTGAGGAACGGCTGCGCAATGCTTCGGCCATGGAAGGGCTGAGCTACGAGGACTGATTGCCTCGGCCCTGCCGGCGAAGCCTCACAACGCCGGCCGAAAAGGGGAAGGCAGTGAACATCTTTGGCGTGATATTCCCGCTGGCCCTATACGTCTTCTGGCTCATCATGGGGATATGGGTGCATAATGTCTCCGTCGGCACCAAGGAGACAAACAAGCGTGTCACGCTGACCATGTACACCCTCGGCTTCTACGGCCTTTCCGTTCTGCTGAGCCGGGAAACAGAGAGCACTCCGCCCTCCTACACGCCCCAACAAACCGTCGAGGAGGGCGCCGAAAGAGAGGACAGTGCGTCCGAAGCCGGCCCGGGCATCCGCCTGATAGGCAAAGACGGCACTCCCCTTCAGGCTGACCTGGACGAACGGGAGATGAGCCGGGCACTGACCGTGGTGCGCGAACTCGTCCAGGAGGCCATCGAGGAACGGGCCACCGACATACACCTGGAGCCGGAGGAGGGCCGCCTGAAGGTGCGCTACCGGGTGGACGGCATGCTGCAGGACCGGCACTACTACCCGGCGGAGATCGGGCCCCGAATGATCTCCGCACTGAAGGTTCTGGGGGGGCTGGACGTTGCGGAAAAGCGACGCGCCCAGGACGGCTCCTTCAGCGCAAAGCTCGCGGGACGCAGCATCGACTTCCGCCTGGCCACAACAGCCACTTCACGAGGGGAAGCCCTCGCAATCCGTATCCTGGACAAAGCGGTCGGACTGAGGGACCTGGATCAACTCGGCCTCTCCGATGGCCTCTACAAGAAGGTCCGGCGCGTGGTGCAGGCGCCTCACGGCATGCTGCTGGCCTGCGGACCGACCGGCTGCGGAAAGACCACCACCCTGTATGCCGCAATCAACGAGCTGGACACGGCCACCCGGAACGTCATCACCATTGAGGACCCCATCGAGTACAACATCGCCAACGTCAAGCAGCACAACATCAACAAGAAAGCGGGCATAGGATTCGCGGATCTGCTGAAAAACGTTCTCCGCCAGGACCCCGATATCATCATGGTGGGAGAGATCCGGGACGGCCAGACGGCCGAGATCGCCATGCAGGCCTCCCAGACCGGCCATTTCGTCTACAGCACCCTCCACGCCAACGAGAGCATCTCAGCGGTGTTCCGCCTCTTCGACCTCGGTGTGCCCCCTTACCTTGTGGCCAGTTCGGTCAGCGCCCTGCTCTCCCAGCGGCTGGTCCGGAAGCTCTGCGAGAACTGTAAGAAGCCGACCAGCGTCCAACCGCGCATCCTGCGCAGGCTGGAGGTGTCGGAGGAGGCAAACTTTCACAAACCGATGGGCTGTGAGCGCTGCAACAACACCGGGTATCGGGGGAGAACCGGTGTGTTCGAGCTGCTGGTCTTCAACGACCCGGTCCGTCATTTGGTCCGGCAGACCCCCTCGATAGTGGATCTGAGAGAAACGGCCGAGCGGGCCGGCTACCAACCGATGAGGAAGGAGGCCGTTGCCAAAGCAGCCGCTGGGACGACGTCGCTCCAGGAAGCCCTGCGGGCCACCCAATAGAGAGGCCCGACTATTACATGCTGACTGCCGTCAACATCGCTCTGGTAGCCGTCATTGCGGTTTGCATCTACGTGGGCTACCTGAGCAACCTCTACGAGGCCACCTTCCATCTGGGCCGCTCCTATTTCGCGCTCCTGATAGCCTTTGGCCTGTTCCGGCCCATCTCGGCTGTTTTCGAACGGACCGGCGACGTACCGCCGGCTTACCTGCGAGCGGGGTTCTTTTTCGTCCTCTGGATCGGGGTTATGCTCAGCTTCAACCGCCTGCTCTCCACCGTCCTGCGGGTCAATCCCACCACCATCAAGACAACGTCGCCGGCCGACCTGCCGGGCCGCTTGCTGTTCGGTGCACTCAACGGAGTGCTCATCGCGGCCGCCCTTTCCCTGGCTCTGGTGGTGTTCCCTGCGATGGAACGGTACTACTTCCTGCGCAGCGCCCGGCCGGTTCTGGACCTGGACCGTCACGCGGTGGCCACCGCCCTGGCAACCAGCCGCATTTTCTCCGGTTCGGTGCCCCCTTCCGCCGAGGTGCTTACGGACCTGGAGAGGCGGGCGGCTCAGTGCTGGCTGGATAGACGCACCGACGCCATCCTGGCGGCGGAGTCCCGCTCGCCGATCGAGCGCGTAAAAGAGGTCGCTGGTCTGATGGAGCAATACGGCCGGCGGTTCCCGGCAGAAGAGACGACCCCGTATCTTGACAGTCTCGGCGCCAAAGTCAGGCAATTCTGCCGGGAAGGGGGAGTTGAGCCGATTCCCCTGGAACTGCCGGGCGGAGGAAGTTAGCCCCGATGGTGCCGGAGCCGGCCGGGCGACTGTGTATGGGCCGGTGGATTGTGCTACAATGTGTTGGTGCGTTTGTGGTAGGAATGAGTGAAGCCGTCCGACGGAACCGTGGCAGCGGGGTTCCTCGGGAGACCGTTGCAGAAAACAGAGGAGTGATGAGGATGGCGGACCAGCAGAAGGCCCGGCTGGACGTGCTGCTCGGCCAGATGAGCGAGCTGGAGGCCAGCGATCTCCATCTGAAGGCCGACAACCCGCCCATCTACCGAATAGACGGGGAACTGCATCGGGCAAAAACCGACAAACTCACAGAAGACCAGATTGAGTCCCTCATCACAGAACTGCTGACCTCCGAGCAGATGGCGACGCTGCGCGAGAGAGGCAGTGTGGACCTGGGGAGAGATTGCAAAGGGGGGCGAGCCAGGATCAATGCGTTTCTCCAAAAAGGGAAGTTCGGGCTGGCCGCGCGCCTTCTGACCGAGGAAATACCCGGGCTGGACGAGCTTCATCTGCCCTCGGCTCTTTCCCGTATCGTTGACATAGGCCAGGGCCTGGCCCTGGTTTGCGGCGTTACCGGCTCGGGCAAGTCGACCACCCTGGCCTGCCTGCTTCAGATGATCAACGAGAAGTACCGCTACCACATCCTTACCATCGAAGACCCGATCGAGTACCTCCACACCGACAGCAGGAGCATCGTGAACCAGCGGGAGATCGGGATCGACTGTGCCGACTGGGCCGAGGCCCTGCGCTCGGGGGTCCGGGAGGACCCTGATGTTATCCTTGTGGGCGAGATGCGGGACGTGGAGACCTTCGAGGCGGGGCTTATCGCCGCCCAGACCGGCCACCTTGTGTTCGGCACACTGCACACCTCCAGCGCCGCGGGAACCGTCAGCCGGATCCTCGACCTCTTCCCCACCGCGCGGCACTCCCTCATCCGCCAGAGCCTGGCATTCAACCTGGAGGCCGTCATCTGCCAGAAGCTCGTCCCCTCCTACCGGGAGGACATCCACGTGGTGCCCGCGGTGGAGCTGATGTTCGCCAATCCACCCATCCGGAAGGCCATCGAAGAAGGGGAAGACCAGAATATAACCGATCTGCTGGAGGTCGGCCGCGAGGAAGGCATGCAAACCTGGACGGACAGCTTCGTTAAGCTCATCAAGGAGGGCTACGTGGAGAAGAAGGTCGCCCTCCAACATGCCCCCAACAAGGACGCGCTCGACATGGCGCTGAGGGGAATCGAGGTCTCCAGACCCTCCTTCGGCTAAAGCATCGGAGAACCTGCGCGGACATGATAGCACGTCGTGTCTTATCCGTCTGCCTGATCGCCGCGGTGCTGCTGGCCGTCTGCCTGCCGGTCGGCGCACAGGTCGAAGCCCCCGAGGCCGGCGGCACCGAAGAAGCCGCCGCAGAGGCATCCGCACCGGCGCCTCCGCTCAGGGGCCGCGCCGGGCCCGTCGTGCCACTCTACATGAACCCGGTGTGGCTGTTCGTGCTGATGGTTGTCTCCGCAGTGTGGATCTACATGACCTCCTGGGTCTACGACGACGCCGTCGGCGTAGAACTACAGCCGGAGCTGACCTCGGCCGTCATGCTCGGGGCGGGGACGGCCGGTTTCGTTCTCACCTTTCTGCTCCACGGGGCATTCGCGTTCCTGATGCTCGGCCTGGTCCTCGCCGTGTTCACCTTCTACATAATCTCCAGGAACAGGATCGTGCCGGAGCGCTACAAGTTCCTCGGTTCGCACCACCGGGCGGAGCTGTTGAGGGGCATCCCCCTGTTGTCCGCCCTGGCCGAACGGGAGAAGACCTGGAGGGCGCGGGAGACCGACATCGGCCTGCGAAACGAATCGGATCAACTGCTTGAGTCCACAGTGGCCGAGCATCCCTCCCTGGGTGAGGCCGCCGACGTGCTGAAGGACGCGGTTCTGCAGGCATGCACCACGCACAGTCGGGAGATCCGCATATTCAGCCCCGACCACCAATATGTGGTCCAGCACATCCTGGACGGCGTCCCCCGCACGGTAGAAGCCCTGGACCCGGAGATGGGGAAACAGATAGTCGGCTGTGCATCAACGTTCATCGGTCTCGGGCCGCCCGGGCGGATTCGTAAGGGCTCGGCCCCGATGTACGCCGAGATGCCCGGTCAGGAGCAGATTGAGATAAAGGTCCGCGTGACCTCAACCAATGAGCAGCCGGCCCTGGTGCTGGAACTGCCCGACTGGACCGCCCACATCTACCGACAGGGCCTGGAGACACTCGGCATGCACCACGCGCTGGCCGAGAGGATCAGCTCGGCCGTGACCCGTCCCGAGGGGGCTCTTGTATTCTCCAGCCCCCCGGAATCGGGCAAGACCACAACGCTTTACGCCGCGGCCGGGACCATGGACATCTACACTACCGACGCCATTTGCGTGGAGCGGGAGCCGGAGCACGAACTGGAGCAGATACGGCGCATCTCCGTGGAAGACCGGCCCTTCTCCGAGGTCCACGCCGAGGTTCTCCGCGAAGACCCGGATGCCATCCTGTTCGGCCAGATCAAACGCGCCGAGGAAGCCCGCGCGTTGCTTGAGTTCGCCGACGAGCACGGCAAGGTGATGACCACCGTGGAGGCCCGCACCGCGCCGGGGGCCCTCCTGCTGCTGGCCAAGATGACCGACCCGGAACTGCCCGCCCGCACGGTCCAGTGCGTCACCTGTCAGAGGCTGGTGCGCAGGCTATGCCCCGAGTGCCGCGAGCCCGTGGTGCCCGACCCCGCATTCCTCCGCAAAATAGGCGTCGAACCCTCGGAGATGGGCGAGTGGTACAGGGCGGGCGGCTGCGAGGAGTGTCTCTACAGCGGTTTCAGAGGACGGGTCGGCATATTCAGCATGCTCATCGTCACCGACGCGGTGCGGCAAGCGCTTAAGCGGCCGGACGTCGACGCCCGCATCATCAAGCAGGCGGCCGGCGAAGCGGGCTTCAGAACCATGTACCGCGACGCACTCACCAAGGTGGCGGCCGGCGTGACGGCCCTCCAGGAGGTCCGCCGAGTCCTGTTGAGCGACAAAGGACTGCGCAAGGAAGGTTGAGGAGAAGGAAATGACATCCGGCTTCGCTGTCTTGGCTGTGCTGGCCCTCATCATTTTCAACACGTATGCCGGAGCGCGCGACGGGGTCTTCTTCTCGATGTACTGCCTGGTGCGGAACACGCTCGCGTTTTTCTGCGCGATGACCTTCTGCCAGCCGATGGCACTGGTTTTCTCCGCCCTGCTGTCCGATAAACATCCGGCTCCGGAGTACTTCGTGGCGATCTCCTTCGCCATTCTCCTGGGGGGCGTCTTCGCATTTGGACGCTGGCTGAAGGTCAAGTATTGCCTCCCCGGCGTCCACTGCCCCCAGTGGGTGGACCGCATCTGGGGAGGGACTGCGGGATTCCTCAACGCCGTCGTGATCAGCGGCGCCGTCCTGATACTCTGGTCCCTTTTCCCGTTCGCCCGCTACATACCGGCCGATTACGGACGCGTCCGCATCGAACCCTCCGTTCTGGACACGGGTGCGGCCATGCTGACCTACTACGACTACGCAGCCGGACGGCTCGGGGGCAACACTCCCTTCCTGCTGGAAGATGAACCCCTCGTCGAAGACCTCAACAACAACGGACGGGCCGATCCCAACGATGCGTTTCGGGACGTGAACGGCAACCGCAGATGGGACCGGGGCTGGCTGTGGAGGTACCGCAACTACGCCGACATCCTGCTCCGGCAGCTGGAGCCCATCGAGATCGGAACTCCCCCAGAGGAAGAGAGCTGAACCGGCGCCCCCAACGGACCAGTGGCCGCCGCCCCCTAACCACTGACTCCCGGCCACTGTCATGCTGACGATACCCAACGCCATAACGCTGTCCCGCCTGATACTCATCCTTCCACTGGTTGCCCTTACCTGCAGCCGGCAGACCTGGGCGCTCGGGGCGGCCGCGGCCCTGTTCGCCGCGGAAGCGGCCGACGACTGGCTGGACGGGTTCCTCGCCCGCCGCCTGGGAAACAGGACGCGTCTGGGCACGCTGCTGGACCCGGTGGTGGACAAGCTCCTCATCCTGAGCGTGCTTTTCGTCCTGGCCGACCGCGGACTGTTTCCGCTGTGGCTCGTGCTACTCAACATGGCCAGGAGTTCGTGGTGACTGCCGCCCGCCACTCTTTCAGCACGCCCCACCGCGTGATCGGCGCCAACTGGATGGGAAAAACCAAGTTCTGCCTGCAGACGGCCGTCGTCGGGCTGGGCTATGCCTATCTCATACTGGACACCACGGGGCGACGTCTCCCCGGAGGGAAGCCGCTGCTGTTCTGGCTGCTTGTGCTGGCAACCGCGACCTCCTGGGCCTTTCTGCTGAACTTCTGCCGGTGGCTTGCCCATGGCCAAAGCTCCGAGGAGGAAAACAATTGACCTTCCTCTCACCCGGTCGAAGCCATCGACCGGACGAAGTGACTGTGGAATACAGAACTGCCCTGCTTTGAAGCCCTACCTTGCGCCGTGTACCTCTCGCCCGCGGGAGGCACGGCCCGCCTGTTTCGGAGTTTTTTCCCTCCTCGCGTGGGTGGGAACCATCCCCTGGCAAACTAACGAAAGTGTTGATTTTGCCGGGGACGGAGCCTATAATGCCGGTTCTCACCGGCTGAACTCCAAAGGAGAAAACGGATGCGGGGCACGGTGTTGCTGGCCGACAGACTTGACGCCCTGCGGGAGTCGCTGGCCTCAGTCCTGGCCGAACGCCGCTTCCGGGTGCTGCACGCCTCGGACCGCGAGGAGGCCCTCAGCCGTGCACCCCGGGCGGACATCATACTGCTGGATAGTAACCTGACAGAAGAAGATTCTCTGGACGTGGTGCGCGATCTGCAGGATCGCGCCGACACCCGGGCGCTGCACATCATCGTGCATGTCCCCAAGGAGGACCCGGCGTATACCGAACGAGCCCTGCGGGCCGGGGCTGAAGCCGTCCTGATGCGGCCGTTCGACTACGACGCCCTTGTAGCCCAACTCGAAGAGGTCTGCCCGCCCGAGAAGGGGACCAGCGCCGATGCAGAACGCATCGCCGGCAGGAGCGAGCAGGAGATCGTAAGTTTCCTCCGCACCCTCCTGGACGGCCCCTCGCCCCGGGTGGCCCCCGAATATAACCCGGACTCGTCCCTGGGCTATTCCTATTCCGTCGCCGAGGGTTACTTCGGCTTCGGCACCGAGGAGGCGGTAGGACTGCTGGAGGAACTCATGGCTCTCGGGCTGCTGGACAGGCGCCTCGCCGACAAGGTGCACCTCTGCCCGAGTTGCGGATGGCATGCCCTGAACTTCGTGGAGGTCTGCCCCCGCTGCGGGGATATGGATGTCCACGTCGAGGAAGTCGTACACCACTTTGCCTGTGCGCACGTGGGGCCGATCAACGAATACAAACAGGGCGTGGAACTGGTCTGCCCAAAGTGCGGAGATAGGCTCCGCCACATGGGCCTGGACTACGAGAAGCCAAGCGAAACCTATCTCTGCCGCAACTGCGGTTACGTCTTCAACGAATCGGCCGTCGAGGCCCGCTGCTTCCGCTGCGAGCACGTGACCCCGGCGGGCGACCTCGTGCCGACCTCTATCTACGCCTACACCCCCAATGCGAAGACCAACCGCGCGGTGGAGTACGGCCGTCTCTACGGGCTCGACCTCCATTCGGTGCTTTTCCAGGAACGGTCCCGCACCTTCCGGAAAGACTACCTGATCTACGAGCTGGACCGGGAAATCTACCGGGCGCGCAGATACGACAACGCCCTCACGTTCCTGCTGATCCAGGTGGACGGCCTGGACGAGGATCGCGTCGCCGAGGCGGGAACCTCCACCGCTGAACTCTACGGACAGATATTTGAGGGCGTCACCGACGCCCTCCGCGACCTCGACGTGGTAAGCTCCCTGGAGGATGGACTGGGAGCAATCCTGCTGCCGGAGACCTCGCTGGACTCCGCACTCGAGGTGGCCCACCGGGCCTGCACGACAATTCGTGAGTACCAGTCGGTCAACATGGAGGGACAGCTCCGCGTCACCGCCGCGGCTGTAACCCTCAAGGAAGAACACGCCGACGGGATGGAGCTGTTCGAATACGCCTACCGCCTTCTGCTGTGGGCACTGAAGAACAAGCCAGGCAACATCGTAACCCCCGCAACCAGAGACCGGGAGGGCGAAAATGGCTGAAGCTCGCCTGTGGGTGCTGGCCATGCTGCTGCTGGCCGTCCCGGCTTGCCGCACCCCTCGACACAAAAGCGCCGAAGATGTGGCCGTTGGCCTCCAGGAGGCTCGAAGGGCTTTCCTTTACTCCAGGATCGACCGCGAGCGCCTCCTGGAGCTGGCCCGGCCCTCCGCCGATCAGAAAGCTGCCGACCGGCTCTACGTCTTCGACCAGCGGACTTCCCGCCTCCGCGAAGTAGTGACCGACGACGGAGATCGACTGAAGGACCTGGACGGCTCCGAGGCCCTCATAGGGCTATCGGTGGAAGAACACGGTCCCAGCATCAACCTGTGGAACTGGATCGAGGGGCGGATCGATACGCTGGCCCTGCGTCTGGATTCCCTCTACGCACGGAGCGTGGAAACAGACGGGGCAAGCAAGCGGTTCGAGGTAGTCTTCACCGCCGCCGAGCCGGCACTGTTTCCATTCTCCACGGAGCGAGACTACGAAATCTACAAGGCCCTCCTTGAGGTCACTCCCGAAGGAAACTGCGCCCGACTGCTGAAAGTCCGCCAGCTTACTTTCAACAGGTGGGACGACACATCCCCGGCCTTCAGCCCCGACGGGAACTGGATCGTCTTCGTCACTGAACGGCTCGGGCCGGGCAACATCGCTCTGATGGACAGCCAGGGGGAGTTCCTTCGCTTACTCACGCGCGAGAAAGCCGTAAGTTCCCGTCATCCCGTCGTTCTGCCGGATAACTCCCGGTGTCTCTACGTCGCCGGACCGGACGGCGCAGCCGATTTCTACGTCTGTGGCCTGGATGGGCGCGGCCACCGAAGAGCCTCCTCCCAGGAACTCAAAAAAATGCTGTTCTCCTGGGACGACGCCACTCGCCACAAGTACCTGATCACCGAGAGCTTCAGCCGCCGGGGCGGTATCCGGGAGGTCCTGGAACTGCCTCCCCGCCTTGACCTGGTGAAACTGCTCCTGCTGGCTGAGCACAACTCCCCTCGCCTGCGGAAGTACCGGGAGAAGATTCGTGCCGCACGGGCCGAAGCCGACTACCATCAGAGACGCCGCGGTCCCGCCATCGCCCTCGGGGCCACCCATATGCTGGACACCGGCACCTTTGTCTCCGAGCCGGACATCAGCCCGGGGGACAGATCCGTCGAGGGTTTCACGCGTTACCTGCTCAGCCTGTCGGTTCCCCTCTTCACCGGCTCTCTGGATGAGGCCGTTCGCCAACAGGACCTCTGGCAGGCCGCCGTCTACAGCCAGACTTACCGGATGGAGTGTAACGACCTGGCCCACCGCGTGGTGCGGGAGTTCTACAACTATAGCGAGCAGGAAGCTCGCGTTCGGGTCCTCCGCCGGATTCTGGACCTGAACCTGAGGCGCAAGTTCCTTTGGGACAGGCGAATAAAAGCCGGACAAGAGATGCCCGGAAAATCCGCCGAAGCCGCCGGATACGTCCAGGAGACCCGGGCAGAACTGGAAGCCGCCCGGGGCAAGGCCCAACAGGCCCGTTCCCGCCTGCTCGCCGCGGCGGGGCTCCAGGAGAGCGAAGCGCTCCGGATTACCCCCGCACCCCTGGACTGGGAGGAGATCCCCTGGGACGTCCCTCCCGTGGAACGACTGCAGGCCCTCGCCCAGGTGAACCACCCGGACCTGGACCGACTCCGGTTTTTAGAACTCCGCGCAGCCGCCGTCCGGGACATGGGAGCCCCGGAGACGCGCCGACGCCCTGCCCTGCAGGTCCACTACGGGCTCGGTGAGGAGCACCTGTTCAGCGAGGTGGTTGATGATTTCATCAGCCTCGGCCTCAGCCACACCATCCCACTGGAGAAGATCGGACTGGAGAAATCCTACGCCGAACAGTGGACCCACGAAATGCTCTCCTACCGCAGGGAGCGCCGCCAGGCCGTGCTGGACGTCAATTCCGACCTCCGGACCACCTTTGAGGCGCTCGGGCGGATTCGCGAGCACTTCCGCAGCGCCCGGAAATGGCGTGACCATGCCGACGAAAGGCTCCGGGTCAGCAGAATCTACCATGCCGGCGGCGCTCTGCCCTCCGCAGAGATGCCCGACGTGAGCGAACCGATCGACGCCCAGATTGAGTATCTCCGCCAGGTGATGGCTCTCATTGAGGCCCGCTCCGATTTCTGCCGCCGTCTGGCGCGTTACTACCACCGGGCCGGCCTGGGAAGCAGGCTTCTGAGCGTGCTCCAGCGGACGGAGGAGCCCGCACAGCGCCGCCATCGATCCCTCTTCCTGTGGCACTCGCTGGAAACCGTACTCCACCCCGCCAAAAGAGAGCAACTCCTGCGAACCTGCACGCGGCACGGCATCACCCGGATCTACTGCTTCGTCTCCCGGGTGGAGAACTCCCTCTACCTGCGAAAGCACCACTGGGAGTTTGGCTATTTCCTGGACCTTTGTCGGAAGCATGGGATAGAGGTCCACGCCCTGGTGGGCAATCCCCGGTGGGTCAGGCCGAGTTACCGGGGGGAAATCGGCGCTCTGCTCCGCAGCATTGTCGAATTCAACGCGCGGGAACAGGGGGACCAGGCCGGATTCAGCGGCGTCCAGGTCGACGTGGAACTCCACGCCCTGCCCGGTTGGAGAGACCCCGAGAAGCGCCAACGCCTGGCAGAGCAATACCTGGAGACCCTCGACTACGTCAGAGCGCAGCTCGGACGGGAAGGTGAGGATCTCCGCCTGAGCGCCGCGGTGCCCTACACCTGGGCCGACGTCGAAATGAACAAGGGCGACCTCTTCCGCGAGGCCTGCGCCCGGCTCGACGAAGTGACACTCATGGCCTATCGGGACTCCGCGGAGGAGATCGTCGGCGAGGCGGCCCCCCTGCTGAAAGCGGCCGAACAGACGGACACCCCCGTCGAGGTGGCCGTCGAGACGGCGCCCGTGCCGCAGGAAGGCATATCCTTCGCCGGAAGCAG
Source organism: uncultured candidatus Brocadiaceae bacterium (assembly GCA_964510315.1). Lineage (GTDB taxonomy): Bacteria > Planctomycetota > Brocadiia > SM23-32 > SM23-32 > CAZEAP01. Next base: position 187,193 of record CAZEAP010000002.1, on the reverse strand, counting down.
CATGGAGGAACTTATGGTGGCGCTGGACCGGGTGTGGGAACGCCTGAGCCCCCGGCCCGGCTTCCGGGGCTTCGCCCTTCACGACTACGCAGGACTGCGCAAGCTCATCGAGGCAGACCATGGCCATTAAGTTCCGACGCATCGAAGACCGCAAAGAATCCGTGGTGCAGATGCGCCGACGCAGGGACGAGGAACGGGAGCGGCGGCGAGTGCTGCCCAAAATCATCATCCTCATCGTGTTCGCCGTCTTCGGGCTCGGTCTTTACTTCTGGATGCGGTCCCCCCGGATCGTCGCGCCCGCCCTGATCCGCGTCGAGCAAGTGCCTCTTGCGGCGCCCGTCTCCGGGACCGTCCAGTGGATGGTGGAACCTTCCATCGGCCGCATCCCCGAGGGACAGCCCCTGGCCCGCGTGCTGCCCGACCCGCCCCGAGGGCCCTCGGCCCGGGCGCGTCTTGTCGACCTCAAGCTCCGCGCGACAGAAGCGGCCGCAATGGTCGAGGAACGCCGGCAGGCCGCCCGCGCCCTTGAGGCGTCCCTCGCCCAGAGAGAAACCGCCCTGAAGGCCGATCTGGAGCGCCTCGGGGGGCGGACAGCCGTCGCCCGGAACGATCTCGAGGAGGCCCGCCGCCTCCTCAATGAGCGCCGAGAAGAGCACGACGAGGCCGCCCCGTTGATGCGCGTCGGAGCCATAACCAACGCCGAACACAGCCGGAAAGAGAAAGCCGTCGCCGCCGCTGAAGCCGCCGTCCGGAAGGCCGAGACAAAGCTGGAAGCTCTTCGAAAAGAGCGAAAAAGCGTGCGAGAGACGCTGGAAAGCTTCGCCGAAAGCCGGAAGGCCGAAGAGAAGAAAGCCGCCACGACCGTTCGCAGCGCCGCCGAGGAACGCCAGCGCCTCAAGGAAGCCATCGAGGAGCAGAAGGCCCTCATGGCCGAGCAGACTGAGATCGAGCAGGTCGAAGCTCCCTTCGACGCCGTCCTCGTCCATCGACGGGCATTGCCGCACGAACACATCAGGGACGGAGAGCCCCTTCTGACTCTCTATCGCCGGGGCACCGTCGCCGCCCGGGCTTACGTCCGTCTGCGGTTCAGGGACCGACTCTCCGAGGGCCAAAGCCTGCGTTTTTACGCCCCCGGGCTGGAACAGCCCATTCCCGGGCGAATACAGAACATCCACCGTCGGGCCGAAGCGCTGCCTCGCACGCTGGCCGCCGGGAATGATGGCGACCAGCCGGCCAGAATCCCCGTGGACGTCGCCCTCGATGCCGACGCCTTGCCCCGCCTAATGCCCGGCGAGACCGGCAAAATCGTCATCACCTACTGACGCCGGCATCATCGGGTAGCGCCCCTCCTGAACGTCACTTGCCCTCAGCCCTTGACAGGGCGCGGGACGGGCCGGTATCATGGCTGTTGAGAATGGTTTTCAATAAAGACAGCGCCTCTACCGTCGCCGACCTGGACCCGCGGGTGCGGGCCGCGCTCTGGACCTTCAGCAGTTATCTCCGGCGAAGGGGGCTCCGCTCGACTTCCCAGCGGCGGGTGGTCCTCGCAGAAGTCATGCGGCAGGAGGGTCATTTCGACGCCGAGAGCCTCCACGAGGAACTGCGGAGGAACGGTTCCGCGGTTTCCCTCGCCACCGTGTACCGGACCCTCGCCCTGCTGCACGAAGCCGGTCTGATCCGGGAGACCGTCCACGCCGACGCCACCACCCACTACGAGGCGGCCTACGGGCACGCCCACCACGACCACATGGTGTGCGTGGAGTGCGGAAAGGTGATAGAGTTCTGCGACGAACGCATCGAGGAACTCCAGCGGAAGGTCTGTCGGGAACGGGGGTTCCAGGCCCTGGACCACCGCATGGGTATCCGCGGAGTTTGCAGCGAATGTCGTCGCCCAAAAGCCAACGAGGGAACAGAGAATGCTGACTGACCTGGCAACACTGCCGGCCGGCCAAACGGCGGAAGTCGTCGGATTTCAGGGCGGCGCGGGCATGATGCGGAAGATCGAAGCGATGGGCCTCAGACCGGGCAAGCAGGTGCGGAAGTTAAGTTCCCAGTTCATGGCCGGGCCGATCACGGTGTTGATCGACGGCCGGCAGGTGGCCATGGGACATGGGATTGCCAGGAGGATCCAGGTCAGAACCACGGGCGCCTGAACATGGCCGACTCCCCCGACACAGAGAAGAAAGCCCCGGGTGCACCCCGGCGCATCCTGCTGATGGGCAACCCCAACGTGGGGAAAAGCACCGTGTTCTCGCGGCTGACCGGCGCCGACGTCATCGCCTCCAACTACCCGGGCACGACGGTCAGCTTCAGCGAAGGCCGCATGCGTCTGGAGGGGGCGGAGTGGCGCGTCATCGACGTGCCCGGCACCTACACCCTGGAGCCGCTGAGCCGGGCCGAGGAGGTGGCCGTCCAGATGCTCGAGCGCGGCGACGTGGTGGTCCACGTTGTCGACGCCACCAGCCTGGAGCGCAACCTCAACCTGACCCTTCAGCTCCTGCGGCGCGGCGTCCCGATGGTGGTCGCCCTGAACATGTGGGACGAGGCACTGGAGCACGGCATCAGCATCGAGGTGGAGGCGCTTCAGGACCGACTGGGCGTCCCGGTGGTCTCCACCTGCGCCATCAGCGGCGAGGGCATAAAGGACCTCCGGGAAAGTCTGAAGGAAGCGAGGCCGGGAGACCTCGAATACGAAGAGGGCGAGCGGTGGCAGGTGATCGGCGACATCATCGAGGACGTGCAGCGGGTGGAGCACCGCCATCCGACCATCGGCCAGCGCATCAGTCACGCCACCGTTCATCCGGTCATCGGCCCGATTTTCGCCCTGCTGGTGCTGGCCGCCTCCTTCGAGGTAGTGCGGCTCATCGGTGAGGGGATCATCGGGCACCTTACCGATCCGGCTTTTCAGCGGTGGTGGGTCCCCCTGATGGACCGGCTCTCCGCCGTGATGGGTCCCGGCGGGATACTGCACGATCTTCTGATCGGCCAACTCGTCGAGGGCGAGATCGAACTGGGGGAATCTTTTGGCGTGCTAACCACGGGGCTCTACATCCCGCTGTCGGCGGTTTTGCCCTACGTTTTCGCGTTCTACCTGGTGCTGGGAATCCTGGAGGACAGCGGCTACCTGCCGCGCCTGGGGGTGCTGGTGGACAACGTGATGCACCGGGTCGGCCTCCACGGGCTGTCCATCGTGCCGATGATGCTGGGGTTGGGCTGCAACGTCCCCGGTGCGCTGGGCCTCCGGGTGCTGGAGACCCCGAAGGAGCGTTTCATCGGGGCCACACTGCTGGCCATCTGCGTGCCCTGCATGGCGCAGATCGCCATGATTGCCGGGCTGCTGGGCCAGTTCGGCGCCGCCGGTTTCCTGCCCGTCTTCGGTACCCTCTTCCTGCTCTGGGTCGCGCTGGGGATGGTGCTCAAGCGCTTCACCTCCGGCGCCACGCCGGAGATTCTGGTGGACATTCCGCCCTACCGGCTGCCCTACTGGAAGGCTCTGCTGCAGAAACTGCTGATGCGCATGCGCGGTTTCGTCAGGGAAGCCATACCCTACGTGCTTCTCGGGGTGTTCCTCGTCAACCTGCTTTACGTCTCCGGGGTCATCCCCTTGCTCGGCAAAGTCTTCAGGCCCGTGGTCACCCACCTGCTCGGCCTGCCGTCCGAAGCGGTGGGGGCGCTGCTGGTGGGCTTCCTGCGCAAAGACGTGGCCGTTGGAATGCTCCGTCCCCTCGGATTGAGCATGAAGCAGCTCATCGTGGCCAGCGTGGTCCTGGCCGCCTACTTCCCGTGCGCGGCGACCTTTTTCGTGCTGTTCCGCGAACTCGGCGCCAGGGACATGCTCAAATCCGCCTGCATCATGGTCGTGGTGGCCTTCAGCGTCGGCGGACTGCTCAACCTGGTTCTCACCGGACTCGGTCTCTGAGGCCGGCGACGAATCCACGCATCAGCTCTCCCCGCGCAGCCTGCGGAGTTCACGGAGCGCCGCTTCGGCCGAGTCTTCCTGCAGGGCCGCCGCCACTTCCCGAAGAGCCGCCTCCCCCGCCCTATCGAAGACGACCGGCCCCCCGTCGCGGCAGCGTTCGAGCGTCTCTCGGTATGGCTTCAATAAAGCCTCCTCCACGGCGTTCAGGTTCTGCCGGCTGCGGGCCGAGATCCATACCGTTCCCTCCGGCAGGTCGTCCCCCGGCACCTCCTTCCGCGCCTCGTCGAGCAGGTCCATCTTGTTGGCCACCGGTATGACACGGGTCTCCGGTCGCGCCGGGGGCAGGGACTCGAGGGCAACCCCTTCGGTGGCGTCGAAGACGGCCAGCGCCACGTCGCACTCCTCCATCAGGGACCTGGCCCGCCGCTCCGCCTCCCGCTCCAGCTCGTCCCGAGGGGCGCCGATACCGGCGGCGTCCATCAGCTCGAAGGGCACGCCGCGCACGGAGACGGTTTCCCGCACGATGTCCCGCGTCGTTCCCGGCTCGTGGTGCACGATCACGCGCTCCTCCTCCAGGAGGGCATTGAACAACGTGGACTTCCCCGCGTTGGGCGGACCCACGAGGGCGACGCGCGGGGGCGAGAGCAGCGCTCGTCCAAGCGGAGCCGTCCGCAGGAGATGCTTCAGCCGTCGCTCGGCTTCCGAGCCCTCGCCGGTCCGCAGGGGGCGGGCGAGCCGGTCCAGCTCCCCGGCCAGCGCCCTCTCGGCCTGATGCAGCAGCATGAGTGAGGCCAGACGCGTTGGGGCGCCCGGCAGGGCCTCCAGCGCACGCGCCCTCAGGGCATTCCCTGCCAGGGGCGGATCGGAAGGACCGTAGGTCGGACGCCGCCCCTCGACCAACCGGGCGCCGGCGTCCCGAAGGCAACCCAGGACCGCCCGGACGGCCGCGACGCCCCCGTGACAGTTGACTTCGAAGTAGGGCTCCTCCACCTGGAACGGCGGACTGTCCGGACGGGCCAGGATGACCTCGTCGATCACCTCTTCGTCGCGACGGAAAGTTCCGTGGGCTATCCGTCCCGGAGACAGCTCTGCGGTGCGGACCTTCGTGCCGGTAAAGAACTCTTCCAGAAGGTCAACGGCACCCGGCCCCCATACAGCGATCACGCCGATGCCGCCCTCGCCCAGGGGCGTGATCATGGAGACGTATGTGGGTTTGGCATCCATCGGCGCCTCTGAGGGCCTGTAACTTGACCGCGAACAGAGCATTCTATAGTATTCATTACGGGCCTTCTATCACACCAGTGGGGCCGTACGGGTCCCGGAGAGGCTGAACGATGATCGTCATACTTCGGAGAGGTGCCGACGAAGAGCAGGTCCAGAGGGTCGTCGACACGATAGAGGAAGCCGGCTTCGGGGCGCACATCTCCCGCGGGGAGGAACGTACCATCGTGGGGGCCATCGGGACCTCCCCGGAGATGCGGCCGCACCTGATCGAGGTCTTCGAAGGCTACCCCTTCGTGGACCGCGTGGTGCCGGTGTTGAAGCCCTACAAGCTGGTCAGCCGTGAGGCACAGGCGGAACCCAGCGTGGTGGAGATCGGGGGTGTTCCGGTGGGACCGGGGACCTTCACCGTGATGGCGGGCCCCTGCGCGGTGGAGAGCGAAGAGCAGTTGATGGAGGCGGCCCGGGTGGTCTGCCGCGCCGGAGCGCGCGTGCTGCGCGGCGGAGCCTTCAAGCCACGCACCTCCCCCTACGACTTCCGGGGCCTGGGGGAGGAGGGCCTTCAGTTGCTGGCCGCCGCCCGCGAAGAAACCGGCCTGCCGGTCGTCACTGAGGCCCGCTCCCCGGAGCACGTAGAACTGGTGGCGCGCTACGCCGACGCCATCCAGGTGGGCGCGCGGAACATGCAGAACTTCGACCTGCTGACCGAGGCAGGCCGCACCGGCATGCCGGTGGTGCTTAAGAGGGGCTTTGCTTCCACCGTGGAGGAATGGATGAAGGCGGCCGAGTACGTCGCCAGCGTAGGCAACCTGAACATCATCCTCTGCGAGCGCGGGGTTCGGACCTACGAGACGGCCGTCCGGTTCACCCAGGACCTGGCCGTCGTGCCCGTCGTGCGCGAACTCTCCCACCTGCCCATCATCGTGGACCCCTCCCACGCGTCCGGCAGACGCAGCCTGGTTCCGCCGGTCTCCCGGGCAGCCCTCGCCGTGGGTGCCGACGGGCTGCTGGTGGAAGTGCACCCCGAGCCTGACAGCGCGCGCTGTGACCCGGCCCAGCAGCTTCGGCCCGAGCAGTTCGCCCGCAGCATGGAACTGCTCAAGAAGCTGGCTCCGGTGATGGACCGCACCATCTGAACGGCCCACTGCGCCGATCCTCTGAACAGGAGCGACAGGTGTCCCTGGAGTTTCGACGAGAAGTCCTCCCTAACGGTCTGCCCGTAGTGGGGGTGGAGAACCCCGCGCTGCACTCTTTCGTCTGCTCGGCTTCCGTGCACGCCGGCCCACGCTTCGAGCCCCCCGAGCGAACCGGCCTGACGCACTTCCTCGAACACATGCTGATGCAGGGATCGGAGGATTACCCCACGTTCGCTGAAATCATGCGGCAGGTGGAAGACCTGGGCGGCGTGGTGGACGGCCAGACTTACCCCGAATACGTAAAGATTATCTTCGGCGTCCACCGGAAACACTGGCGGCGGGTGATGGCCATCGCCGGCGACGTGCTGCTCCACCCGCTGCTGGACGAGCAGGAGATCGAACAGGAAAAGTCCATCATCGCCCAGGAGATATCGCGCCACCGAGACCGGGAGGGCCGCAACATCAGCGTATACGAGCTGGCCTGCGGGCTCCTGCTGGAAGAGAAGCTCAACGAAGCCGGCACCCGCGGCAGCCCGCGCATCATGCGCAGCTTCGACCGGCAGCTCGTCCGCAGGCACTATGAGAAGTTCTTCCGGCCCAACAACATGGTCCTGTGCCTGGCGGGCGGCTTCGATTTCGACGAGGTTATCGGAGAAGTGAAGTCCACCTTCGGAAGCATGAAGCCCACCGACGAAAAGCCCCAACTGCATAAACCCGAGGTGGGTCGACAGCGCGCACGGGCGTTCTACCGGAGCACCGAGGCCCTGCCGGTGGTCGAAGCACTCCTCTGCTACCGAGCTTATCCACTGGGGGACGACCGCTTCGACGCCCTGCGTGCAGTCAGCGAGCTTCTGGGCGGGGGGCTGACGTCCCGGCTCTTCAGCCGGGTGCGGGAGGAACTCGCCCTCGTCTACGAGGTCCACAGCCACCTGCAAGCTTTCAGCGATACCGGCGCCCTCAACGTGCAGATGGCCGCCGGCGTCGAGAACAGCGTAAAGGCGCTCCAGGCGGGACTGGAGGTGATCCAGGAGGCCGCTGCGGAGGGCTTTACTCCCCAGGAACTGGAGCGCTACAAGGAGAGCGCGCGCTGCGGCATGGACATACTTTGCGACCGCCCCTCACGCCTGGTGGAGTGGCTGGGCAAGCAGGAACTGCTGCTGGGAATCGGCCGCGTGCTGACGCCGCAGCAGTTCGTCCAGCGCCAGGAGGAGTTGACCGTCCAGGACCTGGCGGAGGTAGCCGAAGAAGTGTTCGTGGAGTCGGGAGCCAACCTCGCGGCGGCCGGTCCGATGGGGCAGGAGGAAGTGACGCAGATGCGGGAGATTTTCCCGGCCGAGGAGGCGGCCGAGATCACCGCCCCGTCCGGTCCGTGAGGAGGGCAACCAGTACCGGTCACAAGAAAGGCGGAAAACCGATGCCTCGTGCCAGACTCTTGCTGTTTGCGACAGTTTGTGCGTGTGTTCTTTCCACGTGCAACACACAGGGAGGAGGAACAAGCATGAAACCGCTGACTCTGCCGGAACCGGAAACAACGGGGGAAGTGTCGGTCGAACGGGCCATTGCCGAACGCCGCAGCCGCCGCAGCTTCACCGGTGAGCCCCTCACCCAGCACCAACTTGCACAGGTACTCTGGGCCGCCCAGGGCACCACCGGCCCAAGGGGGCGCAAGCGCGCCGCGCCCTCCGCCGGGGCCACCTATCCTATGGAACTCTACGTGGCCGTGGGAACCGATGGCGTGGAAGGAATGGAAGCCGCGGTGTATCGCTATCTGCCCGAGGAGCACTCCCTTCAGCAGGCCTTCGAGGGCGACATACGGTCAGAACTCGCGGAGGCCGCACTGGGACAGGACTTCCTCGCCGCCGCCCCCGTCGACGTCCTGATGGCGGCCGACTATTCGCGGACGACCGGTCGCTACGGCGACCGGGGCAGGCGCTACGTGGCCATGGAAGCCGGTCACATCAGCGAGAACATCTACCTGCAGGCCGAGGCCCTCGGCCTGGGCACCGTAGCCGTGGGGGCCTTCAACGACGAGGCCGTGGAGGACGCCTTCCGGCTGCCCCGCGACCTGGACGCTCTCTACGTCATGCCGCTGGGCGTTCCCCGCTGAAGACGCGTTTCGAGTCCGCCGGAAAGAATGCTGTTGCGCCGGCCGGGACGAGCCCTTAGAATAGGACAATCGGGGAAGGGCCTCGGTCGCGCGGGCGCTCTCGGCGCCGCGCTTGATACCAAACTCCTCGCCAACGGTCGTTCTGTTCCTGCGCGGGAGGAGCTGATGAATCACGGAAACGGTGTTACCGCCCAGCAACTGTTCGGCGACGGGGGCCTGACTTACGACGATTTCATCCTGCTGCCGGGCTACATAAAGTGCGCCCTCTCGGATGTCTCCCTCGACACCCAACTGACGCGGCAGATCAGAATAAAAAGACCACTGGTCAGCTCTCCCATGGACACGGTTACCGAGAGCAGCATGGCCATATCGATGGCGCTTTTGGGGGGCATCGGGGTCATTCACTACAACAACACCATCGAGGAGCAGGTCGCCGAAGTCAAAAAAACGAAACGCTTCGAGAACGGCTTCATTATGGACCCGGTGTGCCTGTCGCCCGAAGACCGCATATCCGACGTGGACCGTATCAAAGAAGAACATGGATTCAGCGGAATCCCCATCACCGAGGGCGGAGAAGTCGGCTCCAAACTCGTGGGTATAGTCAGCGCCCGCGACATCGACTTCGAGCCGGACCGCAGTAAACGCCTGGGGGAAGTGATGACCACCGACCTGGTAACCGCCCCCGCCGGCATCTCGCTGGAGGAAGGCAACCGCATCCTCAAAGAAAGCAAGAAGGGCAAGCTCCCCATTGTGGACGACGATGGGAACCTGGTCTGCCTGATGAGCCGGACCGACCTCCGCAAGAACAAGCGCTTCCCCCTGGCCAGCAAAGACCCCGCCAAGCAGTTGCTGGTCGGCGCCGCGGTCAGCACCCACGAGGAGGACCGGGAGCGTCTGGAGGCGCTGGTGGACGCCGGCGTCGACGTGGCCGTACTCGACAGCGCCCAGGGCTACTCGCGCTTCCAGATCGAGGCGCTCCAGTGGGCCAAAGAAAGGTATCCGGACCTGCAAATCGTTGCGGGGAACGTGGTGACCGCCGAACAGTGTCGCGGGCTGGTGGAGGCCGGTGCCGACGCCCTTCGGGTGGGCATGGGCTCCGGCTCAATTTGCATAACCCAGGAAACCGTGGCCGTCGGTCGCTCTCAGGCCAGCGCCGTTCACGACTGCGCCCTTGCGGGTGAGGAGCTGGGAGTGCCCGTCATCGCCGACGGGGGCGTCACTTCCATCGGTCACATCGCCAAGGCGCTGGCCATCGGCGCCTCCACCGTGATGCTCGGCTCGCTGCTGGCGGGGACGGACGAGGCCCCGGGCGAATACTTCTACGAAGGCGGGGTGCGCGTCAAGCGCTACCGCGGCATGGGCAGCCGGGAAGCCATGGAGGACCGAGGCATTCGCCGCTACATGCAGGAGGAACAGGAAGGGCCGCTCCGGGTGGCCCAGGGAGTCAGCGGAACCGTCGTCGACAAGGGCTCGGTCGAGGATTACGTGCCCTATCTCCTCCAGGGGGTCAAGCACGCCTTGCAGGACGTCGGATGTCGGACCATCTCCGAACTCCACGAGGCGGCCGAATCCGGTAGACTCCGCTTCGAGAAAAGGACCGCCTCTGCGCGGATGGAAGGCGGTGTTCACAACCTGCATTCCTTCCAGGAGCCCCACCGCTTCACGGGTCGGGAAAGGTAGCCGATCGCCCGGTGCTCCCTCGCGGCTTCGGCCGCCCTTGCTATCCTCCTTCGGAGGAGGGTACCTTGTTTGATGAAGGTCACCGCGTCGGGCGGTGGCAGCCGCCAACCCCTCCAGGCCGGCATCCATCGAGGTATCTGCGTTGTTCAGACGGCGCCTTTACGTGACGCTGGGGTTACTTCTCCTGGCCGGTATCGTGCTGCTGGCCCGTCTCGCGCAGGTGCAGCTGCTCTGGCACGACCGCTTCCGCAGGGACCGTTACACCCGTCCCGGCGGCGACCACGTGGTCGACACCGTCCGGGGCGGCATCTACACCCGCTGGGGCACCCCGCTCGCCGTCCAGGAGCCCTGCTTCGACATCGGTGTCTATTACGATCGGCTGGAGGAGCCGGGATGGAGAGCGCGGGTGGCAAGGTTGTGCTCCACCCCCGTCGAGCAGATACAGGAACGGGTGGACTCGATCATGCGGCGCGTTGAGCGCATACACCGCGCCGTGCAGGAGAACACGGGCCTCGAACACGTACGGGTGGTCGAGCAAAACCAGCCTCACTGGGTGGTGCGCGGGGTTTCGCCGGAGGTGGCGGCCGCGGTGCGCTCGGCGCCTGCGCACGCGCGGCGCCGGCCGGAAGTAGTGGTGATGGAGAGCACCCGCCGGCTGCACCCCAACGGCGATCTGGCCCCACACGTCGTCGGCGAAGTTGGGGCGGTCAGTCCGGAGAAGTGGCGGGAGCTTTGCGCCGAGGACCGTTACTGGACCATGTCGATGCCGGTCTCCCGGATCGGCAGTCGCTATAAGAAGGACGACCGCCTCGGCCTCAGCGGCGTTGAGGCGGCTCACGAGGGGCTGCTCCGGGGCAGCCGCGGCTACGTGGTCAACCGGCTGGCCTTCCGGATACTCGGCATCGAGCGCAAGTCTGAAAAGGTGCCCCCCACTCCGGGCCGCGACATCTACCTTACCCTGCGTGAGGACTTCCAGGAGGCCGCAACCGGCGCGCTCGAACGGGCGGCGTCCAGCGAGGAGCTGGATTTCGATCGGGGCGCACTGGTTCTGCTCGATCCGCGCAACGGCGCCGTTCTCGCCGCCGCCACCTATCCGAGCTTCGACAGGTCCACGTACCGGGCGGAGTTCGACCGACTGGCGAACGACTCGCGCGCCCCGCTCTTGTTCCGCCCGCTCCAGGCGGCCCTTCAGACCGGGTCAGTCTACAAAATTGTGACCGCAATGGCGGCGCTGCATGAGGGCGCCATCACGCCCAACACCACTTTCACCTGCCACGGGCGGAAGGCCTTCCGTGGCCGAAACTTCCACTGCTGGATCTACCCGGGGGGCCACGGCACCCTGTCCCTGGTGCCGGCCATCGAGAACTCCTGTAACATCTACTTCTATCAGACCGGCCTGGCGACCGGTGGGGAAGCACTCGCCCGGTGGGGAAGAAAGTTCGGGCTCGGCCAATCCACCGGAGTGGACTGGCCTTACGAGCGGGCCGGCCAGGTGCCTGATGCCAGGTCCACTTTCCAGACGGTCAACCTCTCGATCGGCCAGGGGGGCCTGCTCTGTAACCCATTGCAGGTGGCGAACATGGCGGCCGCCGTGGCCAACGGCGGCCGGCTCTACACGCCGCACTTCTTCCACCATGCCACGGACTCGAGTGGGGAGACCGTAGAGGTCTACCGGCCGGACTTTGTCGACCTTCAATTGGATCGGTCGGCCCTGGAAGCCGTGCGGCGAGGCATGCGCCTGGTGGTGGACAGCGGCACGGCCCGGCGGGCGGGTCTGGAGAGGTTCCGGGCGGCCGGCAAGACCGGGACCGCGGAGCTGGGACCCGAGGGAATCTACCACGCCTGGTTCGCCGGCTACGCCCCGGCCGAAAGTCCCAAAGTGGCCTTCGCCGTGCTCAACGAGCGCACCTCCGGGCACGGTAGCAGCCACGCCGCGCCCATCGTGCAGATGGCGCTGGAGAGCATCTGGGACGAGGTCGAGCGCATGCCGTGAGACTGCCTCACTCCATCAGAGGCGTTTCCGCCGGCACGGGACGCAACAACTCCAGGGGCGTCTCGGCGGGAGCTTCCGGGGCCTCGATGGTGGGCTGTTTTGCCTCCGGCGGCCGGGGCGGGGGCTGGAGGACCTCTCCCCGGGCAAGCGCGGTCAGCCGCGAGCGGGCCAGGTCGCCGAGTTGATCGGCCGGGGGGGTTTGGAGGAAGTTCCTGTAGAGCGCCTGTGCGGCCTCCAATTCGCCGTTCAGCTCCCTGCAACGAGCGGCGTCGAAAAGATGGAGCTTCCTGTCCCCAGCGGCAAGCTCTTCGTAGAGCGCGGCGGCCCGTTCATAGTCGCCCATCTCTTCCATCACCGCGGCGTAGCCCGGGAGGGCGGTCTTGGCCGCCTGACCGTCCGGATACTCCTCCAGCAGCTGCCTGTAGGTCTCGGCGGCCTCCTCCCATTGCTCCCCTCCCGCCAGCAACGAGGCGAGACGGAGCATGACCCACGGGTGAGCGGAAGTCTCCGAGCCGGTTTGGAGAATGCGGCGGCAGGCCGCAACGGCCTCTTTGCGCATCTGCTCCGAGCCGGGCGAGGGGGTGAACAGCAGCTGGAAATTCCCCGGAATTCCGCCGAGGGCCCGCCAGTCCTGAAGGGTTTCGGCCTCGCGGCTCAGTGTGTAGTATTGATAGCCCAGAACGCCCAGGAATATCACGCCCACCGCGACCAGCAGGTGGAGCGCATTCTCCCACAGAAAGTCCTTGACGCGTTCGAGGGCCGCCAGCACTTCGTCTTCGGCGGTTTCGCCTTGTTCGGCCTTGTCGGGGCGCATGGAGCGGTATACTCCGGACAGTGAAAGGAGGAATTATACGGGAAGGCCCCTGCCCCTGCAAATCGCCGCCTCAGGTGCCGAATTCCTCCTCCACCCGCGCGAGCAGCCTGCGGGCATCCCCCTCCGACCCGCAGCCGGTCTGCAGGCACAGCCCCTCGTGCGGAAGCTGCTCCAGCAGCGGCAGCAGCTCAGCCGACGGGCACCCCACGAACAGGCACTTCCCGGCCTCCAGCACGCGGCGGCACACCTCCACCCACTCCCCCATCGTGCCGGCCCCGGCTCCCGGCACCCACTGGATGCCGTCCAGCTTTTCGAGTTCCAGCAGATGGGGAAGGTTGCCCAGCGCCGCGGGGCCGTCCAGATGGTAGAGGGAGTTGTCCAGGTAACGGGCCATCTGCTGGACGTCGGGGAGGAAGAACTCAACGAACATCTCCGGCGAGACCAGTCCGGAAAAGTCGTTCTGCAGGGCGGTGTAGGTGCCGCGCGAATAGGCCCTCAGCCAGGTGGTGCAGCCCTCCTGCACGCGAGAGATGCGTTCCTCGTAGGCGTCGAAGATTTCCTTGTATATCTCGGTCAGGGCGGACATGATGCGCTTCACTTCCGCCGGCTTGTCGTAGAGGTCCAGCGCCAGCCGGTCGGGGTGGCGCATGGCGGCCAGCGCGTCCCCGCCGCCGTGGAGGTCGGGAATGCCCACCAGGAAGTTGCCGGGGGCGGCCTCGCACAGCGCGTCGATCAGCTCGCACATGTGGCGCCACCACCGATTGTCCCTGTCGAAGGCCGGGGCGTAGTCCTCCAGGTCGTCTACGAACGGACGGATCCAGGAGGTGTATTCGTTGACGAACTCCAATTCTCCTCCGAGGTAGGCGGTGAAGGAATCCGGCCCGATGTTGGGCAGCGCCATCGGGAAGGCCTCCCCGAGATAAAGCGTGTTGCGGGCGCGCCAGACTGCCTCGTTCCGCTGGTAGCCGACGTCGGTCATTTTGCCGGCAGGGGTCTCCGGCACGGGGAAGCCCCGTTCCTCCGCATCGTCGAGGGGCGCCGTGATGCCCACAAGAGGTCGCCCCGGCACCTCCCGCTGCCAGTAGGCGTCGAAGAACTCCTTGACCCGCTCCATCTCCGCCCGTTCCAGTGGCTGCTCCATCGCGTCCTTCCTGCCGGCAGAAGTCACCCGCTGATCCGCCATCCGGCGGAAAGAAGATTATACCGACCGCCGAGCGCCGGGCAACCCTCGCGCCACACTGGCGTGGGCCCGATGGTTGAGGCATTCACACGATCGTGGTAGGTTGGATTCTGGGGTGTTGAAGGAGCAGAATTCGCTTCACGACGGGGGTGACCGGCTCATTATGGAGCTATTGATACTCTACGGATTGCTCGCGGTTGGTATTTCGTTCGTTTGCTCTATGCTCGAGGCCGCACTCCTGAGTGTGCCCGAGGGCTACGTGGAAGCTCTGGCGCAACAGGGCTCTCGCGCGGGAGCCTTGCTGAAACACATGAAGGAGAACATTGACCGGCCTCTGGCGGCCATCCTGACAGTGAACACCATTGCCAACACGGCCGGCGCGGCCGGGGTTGGGGCGCAGGCGGCCGTCGTGTTCGGCGGCGGCGCCGCCACCGGCATCGCTACCGCAGTGATGACGCTGTCGATCCTCTTCGTCAGCGAGATCATACCCAAGACGCTCGGCGCCGCGCACAGCCGCGGTTTGGCCGGCTTCACGGCATACGCGACGCGGACCATGGTCCTGGCGTGCCTGCCGCTGGTGATAATCGTACAATCGATCAAGCGTCGGTTGGGTTACGTAGAGGGGGGTGTAGTCAGACGGGTCGAGGTAAAGGGAACGCTCCGGCTCGCCCGCACGACAGGCGCCCTGGAGCAGCACGAACATGAGGTCATGTCGAACGTGCTTGCCCTGCCCGACATACGCCTCTCACGCGTTCTCACGCCACGAACCGTCATGTTCTCACTGCCGGAAGAGACCACGGTAGATGAGGCGATCGCCCGCCACATGCCCTTCCGCTTCTCCAGGATTCCGGTCTACGAGGAACTGCCGGAGCGCGTGAAGGGCTACGTGCCGCGCTTCGAGATCTACCGGGCGTCGGTGCGCGGACAAGGGAACGACCCGGTCGGCGGATTGCGGCGTCCCGTGATGTTCCTCCCCGAACTCGCAACAGTTGGCAGCGCCCTCAAGCAAATGCTCGGCGAAGACGAGCACATTGCCATGGTGGTCGACGAGTACGGTGCTCTGGAGGGTCTGGTCACGCTGGAGGACCTTATCGAAACGCTCCTCGGCGCGGAGATCGTGGATGAGACGGATTCTGTCATCGACATGCAGGAACTGGCGAAGAAAAAGCGTTCCCGGGATGAAGAAGAGTAGATAGGGGGACGCGTGTCCCCGCAGAGACCGAAACCTATCAGGGGAACACGTGAGCGGCCCTATCTTCTGAATTGCCGGGGGTTCAGAAAGCCCCTTCCCGAGGCGATGGCCGAGCTGGTCGAGCATCCCGAAACCGACCTGTACGCCGAGATCAAGTGGGGTGGCGGACCACAACGGCTACCACCTCGGCCAGATGGAGCTTGTGCGTCGGCTGATCGGCGCCTTCCCGGACTACGAAGAGGCGCCCGACAACGTGTGAGCCGGCCTTCAACACTGCTCCGCATCCGGTCCCCGTTTTCGCCCTCGCGTCGGCGCAGCGGCGGCTCGCAGATTAGGAGGCACGGGAGCAAGATGTAGTGTGGCCGCCGGCCTGCAGGCTGCCGCCTCAAGGCGGCTTGACCGAGCCGCCCTGCCCCGCTACACTCCCCAGGGACACACACTGTGCAAAGGAACCGCCATGGAGTGCCTGAACTGCGGCACGGCAATGGTCGATCAGACCGTCATCAGCCGCGGCGACCGTATTTCCTGCCACGTCTGTGCGCATTGCGGCAGCCTGTGGCTGGACGCCGGAGAACTGGACAAAATGGCCGCCGACGTGGAAGGCAGCATCGAGTATTCCTCCGCCGAGCCGGCCGAACAGCCCGAAAGACCGAGGACCTGCCCCCGTTGCGAAGGGGTCGGTCTGGAGAAGGTCCGGTTCCTCGGAGCCGGTGACATCGTGCTGGACCGCTGCCCGAACTGCGAGGGCTTCTGGCTGGACGGTCCAGAACTGGAGCTGATCAACCGCGAGCTGAAAGATATCATGCCGGTCCGCGGCGAAGGCTTCTCGCGGTTCCTCGACCGAATGCATCTGCCCTACTGGCGCAAGAGGCTTAAACCGACGGCCGGGGAGCAGGCCGTGGAAGTGGACCCCCCTCCGCTGCGGGAGGCCGAACGTTGCGATGAGACCGACGAGCCGTGCCCGGCCTGCGGGGCCGACCTGGCCCGCTACCGCGCCTACGGGGTGGAGTTCGAGGGCTGTCCGCGCTGCAAAGGAATCTGGCTCGACGCCGAACGCCTGCGCCGGCTGAAGGACAGGGAGAGTCCTTCGCTGCGCTGGCTGGACGACGAGATCGAAGGGATCGAGTCCGCCCACTTCACCGAGAGCGACCGGTCGTGTCCGCAATGCGCCGACCAGCAGATGCTCTCGGCCGCTTTTGGTGAGACGAAGGTCATCATCGACTGGTGCCCTTCCTGCCGGGGCATCTGGCTGGACAGCCAGGAGTTCCTCCAGATCATGGAGCACCTGAAAGAAGAGCTGGACGAGATGTCGTCCGAGGAACTCAAGGCGGTCCTCCGAAAGGAACTGAAGGATATCTGGGGTGGGCCGGAAGGTCCTCTTTCTGAGGCAAGGGACGCCGCGGCGGCCTTCGGCGCGCTGGTCAACGCCGCCATATTCGAACATCCCCGGCTGGCCCGCATCCTGGCCGGTCCCTGGCCGCTGTGAGAACGGCTCCATCGGACGGGAGCCCGCCGTGCGCATTCGGAGGGTGGATCAAGGCGCTTGAAGGCTGCGACGGAGAGCGGTAAAGACCGGGGGAACCGGAAGCTGCGACGTCACAGGACAACGAGATGCAGCCGGCGCCTGAAGGAGCGACGCCTCGGCAGGAGCACGGGAACGGAACACGCCAGGGGGCATCCTGAACGGGGCCATTACTCGGCGGGCTGAGTCGTGCGGTCACGCCACCACGCCCGCGTCATGGTGAACACCCCCAGACCGGTCAGCGCCAGACTGGCCAGGAAGAGGTACTCCATCGGGCATAGGCCCCCGTCCACCACCCAGGCCACCACGAGCGGCATGGTGACCCAACGGAGCCCCCACAGTGAGAAGTGAAGCCCCATACCCCGCATGGTGTCATCGGAGTCCGTGAAATGCATTACCAGGGGGAAGAAGGCCAGCATGTTGCCGGACATGAACAGTCCCCGCACGGTGACCAGTACGAGGAACGGATGCCAGGTGCGCACGAAGAAGAGCGCACCCATGGCCAGGCCCATGGCCGTCCAGCAGAGCACCATTGTCAGCGGCGCGCCGAAGCGGTCCAGGAATCGGCCCCAGAGCCACAGGCTGATCACTATGGCGACGAGGTATCCCGCCAGGGCCCAGCCCCATTGCTGAGGGGTCAGACCGATCTCGTCGCTGGCGAACAGGGGAAGCACGTTCCCGTAGAGCACACCGCCGCTGGCAACCAGGAAGTAGCCCACCAGGCTGACCAACAGCGGGCGGTTGCCGCCCGTTTGCCGCACGGCCCCCTTCATCCTGTCAATCCCTGAGGACGCGGCTTCGTCCCGTCGGACACCGCGGCTGCCGCTGATGCCCCGGAAAAGCAGTGCCCCGACGATCAGTGAGAGCCCGGCGGCCGGGAAAAGCACGCGATAAGTGCCCAGGGCCGCCGTCAACATCCACCCCGAACCCGCAAGGACAAGTCCCCGCACCAGCATGTCCACCGTGCTGGGAAGGCTCATCAGCTTGCCGCGCCACTTCTGCGGGTAAATCTGCCGAAGCGCCGTGCCGAGTACCGGCCGGTACAGCGTGGTGAGCATCAGCCCGACGGTGAGGATAATCGAGAGTGACCAGGGCGTGTCGGCCAGGCCGGTGAAAAGCAGAATCGTCCCGCCGAGAGCCAGCAGAAGACCCGTCAGGCGCACCGGGTTGCGGCGCTCCACGAACGGCACCCAGAGCACCGCCGGCAGCAGCGGCAGGCCCTGCCCTATGCTGAGAAGCACCGTCTGGAGCGCGCTGCCGCCCAGCTGCCGGATGACGAACCTGCCCTGTCCCAGCACAACGGCGAAGAAGATGCCGTAAAACACCCAGCTCGCCGCGTGACGGTAGCCCCGCTGTCGGTATTCGCGCGGGACCGAAGAGAGGGGCAGAAGCCCCCGGATCAGGTCCTGAGTCATGGCTGCCCCCGGCCGACGGAACGTCCCTTCAGCTCAGGTGAGCGTCTCTCATCTGGCGCGCAACCGCGGCGTGCCGTGTTCGGGATGGGTGTCCCGGATCAGTTCGGGGCCGGAGAGCCGGGCGATCATCACCTCGGCAAGATAGAGCACCCGACAGCCGGGCTCCAGGTGACCGGCGAGGAGTTCATCACCCCTCAGGGCCATGGTGACGTGCATGTGGGGTTGATGGTCGGCGATTATGCCGTCCACCGAGCACAGCTCGACGGGCCCCTCGACGGTCACGAATTTGTCTTCGGCCGGGAAATCGGTGTGCACGATGTGGTGAATGCGGGCGCGGTCAAAGGTGCCGATGGCACTGACGATGACGCCCGTCCCTATGTCCAGTTCCTCGGCGGCCTTCACGATGCATTCGTGGAAGTCATCGCCCCGTTCCATGTAAACGCAGATGAGTTCTTCGGCCTTCAGACCGTCTATGATGTCCACGTCGGCTCCTTCCCTCTAAGTAGCTCAGCCAAGCGAACCACCGAGTTCGTCGGCGCGCTCCGCCGCACGCCGCATCTCGGAGCGCAGTCCTTCGGTCACTATCTCCGCCATCTCCCGCAACGTCAAACGCAGGCAGGTGTGCGGGTTGGCTTCG
The DNA here is from genome assembly GCA_964510315.1 of uncultured candidatus Brocadiaceae bacterium. Classification (GTDB taxonomy): domain Bacteria; phylum Planctomycetota; class Brocadiia; order SM23-32; family SM23-32; genus CAZEAP01. The sequence goes on along the minus strand of CAZEAP010000002.1, from coordinate 168,377 downwards.
GTGGCTTTGTCCAACTGATCGATCCACCCTTCGGGCAGATCGTCGGCTCCGGACACCGCGCCAGCTATGCCCCCGGCCACGGCGGCCAGGCAGTCGGTATCGCGTCCGAAGTTCACCGCCGTCAGCACCGCCTCTTTCGGCCGCCCTTCGGTGGCCCAGACCACCGCCAGCGCCTTGGAGACCACCTCGTTGGCGTAGCTGGCAGCGTAGGGGATGCCGTGACCGGCGTAGAAGCGTTCGAACGTCTGTCGCATGTCAAGGGGCTCGGCGGCTTCCGCGGCGACTTCCAGCGCACGCTCGGCTTCGTCCCGAATGCCAGCTCCGACGTAGGAGAGGCCCGCCTCCAGGGCGCCCTCGAAGTCAGCTTCCGGCCGGCAGGCCTCCGCGATGACGGCGGCCACCAGACCGGCCCAGTCCAGCCCGTTCCCGAGCGGCGCCTGCAGCACGAGCCCGACCCGGTGGACGTCCTCCCATGCTCCATCCGGGTCCATCGCATTGATCAGCCCGATGGGGTGGCAGGACCGGGAGAGAGAGACGAGGTTGGTGTAGGGACTGAATCCGCCTATCCTGACGGCGGGGACGCCCGCCCGCGCCAGACCGATAAGGCGGCGATCGAAGGGCTCCATGCACCAGCCCGCTTGATCGAGGTCGACTTCTCCCCGCCACACGGCGGCGACGTCCTCCGGGCCGATGCGGCCGCCGGCCCTCCGTATGGCGCGCAGGAACATGCGCTGGCGCTCGATGCCGTCCTCGGTGGTTCCCGGCTCTCGCATCCAGCCGTTGCCGTAGTGCTCGTACGCCAGGAACCGGTCCAGGTAATCGTGTTCCGACTGTATCCGTCGCCAGTCCCAGCCCTCCACGGGTGCGCCCATGGCCGAGCCGATCTGGCTGGCGGCCAGGCAGCCGAAGACTTTCTCCTGTAGATCATCCATCAGCAGGCCTCCGCGGTGTTGCAGTGCCTTTTGGTGTCCCGGCCGCGGGACGGATGGAATACCCCCGCCGGTTCCCTCGGGTCCGGGTGGAAGATGTTGCGGGGATTGCCACGCCTCAGACCAGGCCCATCTCGATGGCTTTCTCCGCGATCTGGACGGTGTTCAGCGCCGCCCCCTTCAGGAGGTTGTCCGAGACGCACCACAGGTCCAGGGCGTTCTTCCGGGAGGGGTCCTCGCGGAGCCGGCCGACGTAGACCGGGTATTTTCCGGTGGCCGCCGCCGCCAGGGGATAGCTGGAATCCTCCGGAGCGTCGATCACCACCACCCCGTCGGTCTGGCCCAGCAGCCTGCGGGCTTCCACGGCTGAGATTTCCCGCTCGAACTCCACGTTCACCGCCTCGCTGTGGCTGTTCTCGACGGGCACCCTGACGCAGGTGGCGGTCACCGGAAGTTCGGGCAGCTCGAGGATCTTCCGGGTCTCCTCGATCATCTTGATCTCTTCGCTGTAATAGCCGGGATAACGCTCGCGCAGGCTGCCCACCTGGGGGAGGGCGTTGTCATAGATGGGGTGTGGATACGGCCCCAGGTCCGGTTCGCCTCCCTCGGCGGCCGCCTGCCGCTGCTGTCGCAGAGCACGGACCCCGGACCGACCGGTGCCGCTGACGGCCTGATAAGTGCTGACCACCACCCTTTTGAGTCCGGCCGCGCGGTGGAGAGGCGCCAGGACGGCGACCATCTGGATGGTGCTGCAGTTGGGGTTGGCGAGGAACCCCTGGTGCCGGCGCATGGCCTCCGGGTTGACCTCCGGGATGATCAGCGGCACGCGCTCGTCCATGCGGAAGTCGCTGCCGTTGTCCACCACGAGAACGCCCTTCTCCACGGCGCTCCAGCCGTAGAGCTGACTGGCTCCGCTCTCTCCTTCCGTGCCCGCGAACAGGGCGATGTCCAGGCCTTCGAACGCCTCCTCGCAGGCTTCGATGACCTGTCTCTCCTGCCCGCCGATCTGTTGGCGGCGGGTGGAGGTGGCCATAATACGGAGTTCGGACAACGGGAATCCGCGGTCCTCCAACACCCGGACCAGGCGCTCCCCGACCAGGCCGGCACCCACCACTCCGACTCTGTAGCGACCTTCACTCATCTACGAAATCCTCTCCCAGGTCTTCGACGCAGAAGTCGTGATACGCGGTGGCGGTCATCAGGTGCAGCAGTTCCGAGGTTTCGGGCGATTCCACGCGCATCAGCCAGCCATCCCCGTAGGGGTCCTCCACCAGTTTGCCGTGGTCCCACAGCAGCTCCTCGTTCACCTCGAGGATGCGGGTCTCCGCCGGGGGGTAGAGCTGCCGGGTCTCTCCGATCCCCTCCAGCTCGGCGAACGGCACCACCGACTTCATGGCGTCATCCGCCTGCAGCATGTCGATGGAGACCAGCGGCTCCAGCTTCCGTATCAAAGGTTCGGCCACGCCGATCTCCACCCATTCCTCCTCGGGGCGGACCCACACGTGGTCTTCGGTGTAGAACAGGTCCTCCAGAATCACACCGCCACCTCCCTCAACTGGCGCAACCGCCACAAGAACGCCTATGATATCAGCAAAGCCCACTGCGCGCAATCCGAGCAGTGTTTCTGCGCGCCCGCCGCCTGGCATGCGTTCCCACGTGACGGGGTGTCCAAAACTCCGACCCTCAGGGGAGAACCACCCGTGAGCGACCGCGAACCCGGATATACCGTGGTATACATCGGCCTCGGCTCCAACCTGGGAGACCGGGCGGCCAACCTGCGGGGGGCACTTGAGGCGTTGCGTCGACGCGAGGACATCGAGGTGGTCGAGGTCTCGCCGTTCCAGGAAACCGAGCCGGTCGGCCCGCCCCAGCCGAGGTACCTGAATGCTGCCGCAAGGGTGCGCACCCCTCTGTCCCCGCGAGAACTCCTTGAAGTCCTGCAGGAGGTGGAGGAGCAATTCGGCCGGGAGCGCTCGGTACGCTGGGGCCCGCGTACACTGGACCTCGACATTCTCCTGTACGGAGAACGAATCGTCGATCAGCCCGATCTCCGGATACCCCACCCCCGGATGCACGAGAGGCGGTTCGTGCTGGGGCCTCTCCGCAAGATCGCCCCGGAGGCCGTCCATCCCGTGCTGGACAAAACGGTGCGCCGGCTGCTCCGGGAGCTAAAAGAGCGGCCCAACGCCAAGAAGAACCCCGGAGAGACGTAAAGCACAAAACCGACATCAAGGTGCTCTGTAGAAAGCATCCGTCGGCACTCCAATCGGTCCGGCGTCTGCCGCGCCGTCATGCTGAGGCGCCTTCTCTTCAGGCGCCGAACGCATCTCGCCGTTTTGCGACGCCGTACTTCCCCGCTCCGGCCGGCCATCTGCACATGACCAAACGGCGAGATTCTTCGCTCGCTGAAAGTGCGCTCGCTCAGGAGGACATCGGGAGCCGGTGCTCGGCCGGATCACCCATCATTTCTACAGAGCAACACCAGGGTTCCGAGCATTTGACAGTTAAGTGCCGAACGGATACCATAGGCGACAGTTGGCCTCCCTCTAACGGAGCGGAAACATGAGAGCGCACGCTTCCCAGAAAATTTTGACGCCGGCCGCGGAAGCGGTCCGCACGGGAGGTGCGTTCTGGTATTTTTATTTTGGCCTCTTGAGGGAGGCTGGGTGACGGGCTTGTAGCCTGAGTCCGACCGGAGAGCCGATCAGGCCCCGAAGTCCAGCCGACTTCGGGGCCTTTTTTGCGTACCTGCGAGGAGGCGACGAAATGATCATCGTCATGGAAGCTACGGCCACGGAGGAAGACCTGCGTCGGGTGGTGGAACAAGTGGAAGAGGCGGGACTGGAGGCCATTCTTCTGTGCGGGGAAAGGAGGAAAGTCATCGCCGCCATCGGCGACAGGCGTGACGCTCCAACGGACCGATGGATGGCCGCCGGCGGAGTGGAGCGAGTGATCCCCATCCTCAGTCCCTACAAACTGGCCAGCCGGGAAGCCTCGCCCGGCGCAACGCCGGTCCGCCTCAACGGCAGTGTGCTGGGCAAGGACAAGGTGCAGGTCATCGCCGGCCCCTGCGCCGTCGAGGACTTCGACACCACCCTGGACATCGCCGAGGCGGTGAAGAAGGCGGGCGCCGTTGGATTGAGAGGCGGAGCCTATAAACCGCGCACAAGCTCCCACACGTTCCAGGGACTTCAGGAAGAAGGGCTGCGCATATTGCGCGAAGTCGGCGGGGACGTCGGCCTGGCCGTGGTCACCGAAGTGCTGGCACCCGGACAGGTCGAGGTCGTTTGCCAGTACGCCGACGTGCTCCAGGTCGGCGCCCGCAACATGCAGAACTTCTCACTGCTCAAAGAGGTCGGAAGCGCCGGGAAACCGGTTCTGCTGAAACGCGGGATGAGCGCCACCGTCGAAGAGTTGCTCCTCGCCGCCGAATACATCCTGAAGTCCGGCAACAACCAACTGATCCTCTGCTGCAGGGGCGTCCGCACCTTCGAGGAGCACAGCCGCTTCACCCTCAGTCTCAGCGCCGCCGCACTCCTGAAGGAACTCACCCACCTGCCGGTGATGGTCGACCCCAGCCACGGCACCGGACGCCGCAGCCTGGTTGCCCCCATGGCAAAGGCGGCTGTGGCCTGCGGTGCAGACGGCCTGCTGATCGAGGTGCACACTCAGCCCGAGAGCGCACGCGTGGACGGGCACCAGAGCCTCAACTGTGAGGGCTTCGCGGACCTGATGCGGGAACTGGGCAAAGTGGCCGGGGCGGTGGGGCGGAGCCTTTGAGAGCCCACGCGGCAGCGCCGAGTCAGCTCAACAGGGCCAGGTTGTCCCGGTGGATGACCTCGTCGTAGTGCTGGCGGCCCAGGATGCCCTCGATCTCGCTGGAGTGGCAACCCTTGATCCGAGCGACCTCCTCGTCGGAGTAATTCGAGAGGCCGCGGGCGATCTCCAGCCCGCCGGCATCCTCCACGCGGACGACGTCGCCCCGCTCGAACTCCCCCTCCACGGACGTGATGCCGCTGGGCAGGAGGCTTTTGCCCCGTTCCACCACAGCCGCGGCCGCTCCCTTGTCCACCCGGACGGCCCCCTGAGGGCGACTGGTAAACCGGATCCACCGCTTGCGGCTGCTCAGCCGATCGGCCGACGGGGGGAACAGAGTACCCACCGGCTCGCCGGAGATGATCTTGCGGAGTATTTCCGGGTCCCGGCCGTCCGCAATGATCGCCGCCTCCCCGGCCTCGCTGGCGATCCGCGCGGCTTCAACCTTGCTCTCCATGCCGCCGAGGCCGTCGGGACTTGTCTCCTCGTAGATCAGTTCCTGCACGTCCTCGTCCACGCTTCGCACCACTTCGCGGATTCGGCCCTCCGACCCCTCCCCCGGCTTCTCCTCGTAGAGGCCGGGAACCGTGGTCAGAAGAACGAGCAGTTCCGCGCGGACCATGTGAGTCACCAGGGCGGCGAGCAGATCGTTGTCCCCGAACTTGATCTCCTCGGTGCTGATGGTGTCGTTCTCGTTGATGACCGGCACGCAGGGAAAGTCCATGAGGGCGTGGATGGTGTTGCTGGCGTTCAGGTAGCGCTCCCGGTCGTCGAAGTCATCGCGGGTCAGAAGCACTTGCGCCGCGTGCAGGCCGTGGCGCCGCATGTGCTCCTCGTACCGGGCCATAAGGGTGCCCTGCCCCACGCTGGCGGCCGCCTGCAGAAGGGGCAGCGCAGGGGGGCGGACGTCCATGCCGAGTTCGCTCATCCCGCAGCCGATTGCCCCGCTGCTCACCAGGACCACCTGGATTCCGTCCTTGAGCAGTGCGGCGATCTGCTCGGCGATAGCCCGAACCCGCTCCTCGTCCAGCGGCCTGCCGGGCGCAGCCAGGACGTTCGTGCCCACCTTGACCACTATCCGCCGGGCGGTGCAGACCGTCTCCTCTCGGAGTTTATCAACAGCTTTCATTTCGGGCTCCCGCAGCCGGAGTGTGCCGCAATCTTTCAGGACTCCTCTTCGACCATCCGACGCACGCGTTCGGCCAGGCCGGACGCATCGAGGCGGCAGCGGGCAAGCTGACTCTCCCGTGGTCCGTGGGGGATGAACTGCCGCGGCACTCCGGCCACGCGCAGGTGGCCCGCGGCGACGCCCTCCTCGGCCAGCATCTCCAGCACCGCGGCTCCGAATCCGCCGGCCACACAGTGATCCTCGGCGGTGAGTACCACGGGATGCTCGCGGACGGCGCAACAGAGGGCCTCCCGGTCCAGCGGAGCGGCGAAGCGCGCGTTGACCACGCCGACCTCCAGCCCGTCTTCCTCCAGAATGGCGGCGGCCTCCACGGCCCGCTCGACCAGGGCTCCATAGGCGATGATGCATGCGTCGGCGCCCTCTCGGCGGACCTCGGCGCGGCCGAATTCCACCCCTCCGCAGGAAGCCTCCAGGCCGGGGTCAGCATCCGGCACGTTCTCCCGCGGGTAGCGGATGGCCGCGGGCCGGCCCGCCTCCACGGCCAGCCTCAACATGCCCCGCAGCTCCGCCCCGTCAGCAGGGGCCATCACCGCGAAGCCCGGAATGATGCGGCAGTAGGCGATGTCGTTCAGCCCGTGATGGGTGGGACCATCGGGCCCGACCAGGCCCGCCCTGTCCACGCAGAACAACACGGGCGCCTCCTGCAGCGCAATGTCGTGACAGAGCTGATCGAAGGCCCGCTGGAGGAAGGTGGAATAGATGGCGCAGATGGGTTTCAGCCCACCGGCCGCCAGGCCCGTGGCCAGGCCCACGCCGTGCTGCTCGCAGATGCCGACATTGTAGTATCTGTCGGAGAAGCGGTCCGCAAAGTCGGTAAGTCCCGTCCCGTCGGGCATGGCGGCGGTGATGGCGACCACGTCCGCGTCCTCTTGGGCCAGCTCGCACAGGGCCGCGCCGAACACGGACGAGTAAGAGAGCCCGGACGAGGTCTCCTCCGTTCGCACGGTCCCATTCTCCAGCTCAAAGCGTTTGCTGCTGTGGTAGCGTGTCGGGTTGCGACTGGCCGGACGGAAGCCATGCCCTTTTTCGGTCACGACGTGGAGAAGAACGGGTCCCTCCACGTTCTTCAGGTCTTCGAAGGCGTCGATCAGCTCCCCGATGTTGTGTCCGTCGACCGGTCCGTAGTAGTGAAAGCCCAGCTCCACGAACAGGCCTCCCGGAGTGAGGGCCGTCTGTATGCCGTCCCTCAGCCGGGAGAGGACACGGTCCACCGGGCGGCCCACCACGGGGATAGCCGGTATGAGGTCTTGCATCTCTCGCCGGATATCGGCGAATGGGGGCCGTGAGCGCAACTTCCGCAGGTAGTGCGCGAAGGCGCCGACGCTGCTGGAGATGCTCATGCGATTGTCGTTGAGCACGACCAGCAGATTCGGGGCCCGGACGCCGGCGTCGTTCAACGCCTCGAAGGCCATACCGCTGGCGATCGCGCCGTCGCCGATAACGGCAACTACCCGTCGGTCCTTCCCGTCTGCGCGCCCCGCCTCGGCCAATCCCAGCGCCGCGCTTATGCTGGTGGCGGTATGGCCGAAGCGGAAGGTGTCATAGTCGCTTTCCCGAGGATTGAGGAAACCGCTGATGCCGCCTTCCCGGCGGAGGGTATCGAACTGGTCCCGCCGTCCGGTGATGATCTTGTGGGTGTAGGTCTGGTGGCCACAGTCCCACACCAGCCGATCCCGCCGGAAGTCGAAAGAGCGATGAAGGGCGAGGGTCAGCTCAACGACGCCGAGGTTGCTGGCCAAGTGCCCCCGGTTCTTCGAGACCACTTCGACGATGAGCCGGCGGATTTCCCCGGCCAGTTGGTCCAGCTCCTCGCGCTCCAGGCCCTCCAGGTCGGTGGGACTTTCTATGGAGTCCAGCAGTCGTCCCATGGCGGTTCTTTCCGTTGTGGGGTTGATTGCGGGTGGGGGCTCGGTGCCGGCTTCAGGAGAGGCGGCTCATCAGTTCGGCGACCACCTTCTGCTCGACGTCCTGCAGGCTGCCCTCCATCTCGCAGCCCGCCGCGTGAGTGTGCCCACCGCCGCCAAAGACATCGGCAACTTCGCAAACGTCCACTTCGTCTCTGCTCCTGAGACTGACCTTAATATAGTCGCAGCCCGGCATTTCCTTCAACAAGGCCGAAGCCCCCACCCCCCTTATAGAAATCGGAATCTCCGAGAAACCCTCCGTATCGACCGGACCGAGGCCCGTCTGCTGGAACATCTCCAGCGTGACACGCATGGTCGCCACGCGGCCCTCTGCATGCAGTCGCAGCGTTCCCAGGGCGAGCTGGCGCAGGCGCACCTGGTCGGGAGACGGCGAGAGGAAAAGCTTCCTTACAAGCAGGTGCGGCCGGACGCCGGCCGCCACGCAATCCGCACACACCGCGAAAGCTTCCGCGGTTGTGTCCTGGTGGGAAAACTGTCCCGTGTCACTCAGCACGGCGGTAAAAAGGCACTCCGCGATCTCCGGGGTCAGCTCCTGAGCAACCGTCCCGAACAATCGCCACATCATCTCGCCGCAGGAACTGGCCGAACTGTCCACGTAGTTCACGTCGCCGAAGAGGGTGTTCGAGTCGTGGTGGTCTATGTTGACCATCAGCGCGCGGCCGTTCAGCGATTCGGCCACCTCACCCACCCGCCCGAAGTTGCCGCAGTCTATGACGGCAAGCACGCTGTCCTCCGGGCAGCGCTCGACCGACTCGAGATTCGTGTCGATGCCCGGCAGGAAGTCGAACATCGAGGGCGTCGGCGGCTGGAAAGCCAGGTGAGTGTTCAGGCCCCGCCCCTGGAGCGCGTGCCAGAGCGCGAGGGCCGAACCCACACCGTCCCCGTCGAGGCGGACGTGGGACGTTATTACCACGTCCGGCCCGCCGGTCAGCGCTTCCCAGACCCGGTTGTGTGTATGACTCTCCGACAACTTTCTCGTCCCACAAATGGAAGTGTCCCGAGGCCGCCGTGAAGACCTGCCTCGGCCGACGTGCCCCGGGGCCGAACAGTTGAAGCCGCTCAGCGGGAGACCGATGCCCGCCCGGAGGAAGCCAGGTCACGCCATGGCCGCCCGCCGCAGGCACCGTTCAGCAGTCGTGTCAGTTCCGCCGCCCGCCGGGCCGTCTCGCCGCGGCCCTGTGCAGCGCCGTCCGCGGCGCCCGACACCCCGCCCGGCACGGCCTCGAACTGCGGGAGCGCAGTGCCGCCCCCGGAGTCCCCTGGCCCGCCAGAACGCACCGTATCCCCCCGGTCGATCAGGAGGTCGGTCGCAGGATAAAGTCGGCACAGGTATCTGTCGACAGCCTGCCTCTCGTCAATGTAGAGGACCCGCCCCGGCCGCACGGTGCAGTGCAGCCCGCGGGGCTCCAGTAGTCGTTCCAGCACCGTCCGAACCGGCACGTCTCTGACCTTCAAGCTGACTGGCTCAGCCTCCTCCACGCCGCGTCCCAGCGCCACGTTCACGCCGGTGAGTTCCCGGACGTAAAGCAGCGCCCGACGAAGGGACACGTCCTCGAAATTCACGGCGATGCGGCGGCTCAGCAACTTCTCGACGACAGCGGACCGCGGGGGTGAGACTCCGGGGGCCTGCATCCGTCCCGCCTCTGCGCTCGGTGCGGGCTTCCCTTCACGCTCCTCGCCGACCTCAACGCGCTGGACGCGCCGCCGAGGGATGGTCAGGGTTCCCGCGGCGCTCCGGATGCGCACGCTGTTCCGCCGCTCCGTAATCTCCCCATGCAGGCGGTGTCCGTCCTTCATCACCGCCGTATCGGCCGTCGCAACCGCCGTCACGACGCACAGAGCGGCGGCGAGCAGGAGCACGCGCGCGCTGGCGGAAATCGTCTCTGCCATAATCAAGCCATTGTAATCAGCGGAGCCTTCGCCCGTCAAGCACGGCGGCTTCTGGTTCATCCCCACTTTTGGGAGCTTCTCTGCGGGCCACCGCGAAGACCGCGTGGAATCGGACAGAGGCGGAGCGGCACTGCGACCTGGGAACATGTCCGCCCGGGGCACGTTTGCCCCATCCCCGGCGACTCGCCCTACGAAAGGCGGGGTTGTGGCGCGGGCATCCTTGCCCGCATTGCGGGGGCATCTTGCCCCCGCCCTTTCCCTCGAGTCCAGAAGGCGCCGGGACAGGATGGCCCGGCACTGCGACCTGGAAGCTTGCCCGCCTCCGGCGGGGTCGCACTACGGGCCGCCCTTGTGACCCGGAAACATGCCCTTCCTCCGACGGGCAGACACGGAGAAGGCGAGAGGCTTACGACTACAGACCGCAGAACCTAGCCCGCACGGGTACGCCGTCCTTTCGGAGGACATCGTGCGCGCAACAAGCGCTCGCCGGCTTCCCGGGCAATGGGCGCTAATCGTCCTCTACGCCCATGGTCTGTGCGGAGAGCTGCACAAGTCGGCCACCCAGCCGGCGCCAGGAGTTACCGGTGGGGTTGGATGGGGTAACGCCGGAGCGGAAGTAGACCGTGTCGTCCAATGCCACCCCCCAGGCGCAGTTCGGGCCGACCGAGAGTTCCTTGAGGATGCCCGGAACCCGCTGCCACCCGGTTCCTGTTGGATTACCCGCGCTCACACCTTTGCGGCAGTAAATGTCATTGCCCGCGAGGCCCCAGACGACGCCCGTCGGACCGACGGAAACGGCATCCAGCAAGCCCTGCACGCGTTCCCAGGCGGTGCCGGCGGGGTTGGACGGGGTTACCCCCGAACGGTAGTAGACCCTCTTGTTTGCGGCTACGCCCCAGGCGCAATCCGAGCCCACCGAGACCTGCGCCAGCCAGCCCGGAACCCGCTGCCAGCCGGTGCCTTTGGGATCGCCGCCACTGACTCCCGTGCGGCAGTAGACCGCGCCCTCCTCGGTCAGGCCCCACACCACGCCCGTGGGACCGGCGGCGATCTGGTCGAGTATACCATCGACCCGCTCCCAGGCATCGCCCGCAACGTTCCCGGGGCAGACCCCTCCCCGATAATAAACGGCGTCATCTTTGGTGACGCCCCACACGCCGCTCGGCCCCGCGGAAACCCGGCTGAGCGCGCCCCACACACGCTCCCAGCCGATTCCCTCGGGACTGCCGAAGGTTGCGGCGGTGCGGCAGTAGATCTGTTCGGCAAGCGTCACTCCCCACACCAGCATGTCGCCGCACCAGACCACGTTCCCGGTATCGACCACAAACTCGTCGAGGTAGGAGGCATCACCGGTCAACTCGGTGGCTTGCGCGGCGCCTCCCAAGTAGACTTGGACACCCGAGACGCCCCAGGAGTCCTTGACGATCCCGGAGTAGCGCCAGTTGCCGGCCGCGGGGTCGTGCTCGTCGGGAATTGCCGGGTAGTAGCCGTTGAGGCTGACGTAGAGCGTGTCGGTCGCCGCGACGTACGTGACGTAAACGGTGCCGGAATCCGCCGCGCGCTCCACCCTGTCAGCGATGAGCCCGCTGATATCGAACACGCCGGAGTAGGATATCTGACCGCCCGCAGCGTCATCATAAGCGAACCCCGCCTCGAACCGGATAGAGTTGCTGAAATCGGGCAGAATCAGACCCACCGCCACACGCGATTCGTCGCCGTGGGTCACGGCGAAGTGCCAGTCGACGCGGAACTTGAAGTCCTCCCCCACGTCCAGGACCCACCCGCTGGAGCCATAGCCCGCCACTTCCCCGTCCGAGGACGCCGCAGCATGCAGTTCCAGGCGACCATCTGTCTCTTCCACGGAGACCACCGCGGAATCCTGCTCAATGACCTGCCAGATGGGAGCCGTCTCGCCGTCCTCGAAGTCATCGCTGAGGCCGAGAACATCACCCGCACCGCCGGCCAGCAGACACACAGCCAAAAACAGCGCCGTCAACCCGCCAAACTTGCCTCTCGTCTTCATCCCTCGTCTCCGTCGACCAATAGCACACTTCCATAAGGCGCAACAACATTCTACGGTGAGCGCGCGCCTTGTCAAGACTTTTCCGGCGAAGAAAAAGCGCACCAGTTCGCGGCTTGGCAGGCTGAGCCGCGGAGCTGGGAGCCGGCCCGCCCCGAGGCGTCCTTTACTGCCAGGCGGGACCGGCGGAGAGTTCGCTCAAGCTCCCCCATGTCCGCTGCCAGGCATCCCCTTTAGGGACGCTCAGCGACACACCCGAGCGGCGGTAGATTTGGCCGGTATCCGTGCATCCCCAGGCGCATCCGGGACCCACCGAAACGCAACTCAGCCGTCCCGGGACCCGCTGCCAGCCGGTGCCCGTGGGGTTGGCTCCGGTGATGCCCCACCGGCAGTAGAGCTGTCCGTCGGCGGTTGTTCCCCACACCACGCCGGTGGGCCCCACCGAGATACTGTCCAGACAGCCGGGCACTCGCTGCCAGGAATCACCGGTCGGGTTGGAGGTGGTGACGCCGGAGCGGTAATAGATCCGGTCCCCTTCGGTGACGCCCCAGGCGCAGCCGGGACCGACCGAGACCTGGGCCAGCCTGCCCGGGACCTTCTGCCAACCGGTCCCCATCGGCTCGGCATCGCTCACTCCCGTTCGACAGTAGATGGCGTCCGTCCCGGTAACCCCCCAGACCACGCCGTCGGGGCCGACTGACACCTGCCGCAGGAAGCCGGCCAGGCGTTCCCAGCCGGTGCCGTCGGGATCGGTCTCCGAGATGCCGAGCCGATAGTAGACACGCTCCGCTGCGGTCACCCCCCAGAGGCGGGCCGTCCCGCGGGAGAGCTGCTTCAGCCTCCCCGGGACCTTTTTCCAACCGGTGCCGTCGGGATAGCTCGGGCTGAAGCCCACCCGGCGGTAGATCTCCTTGTCCTCCGCCGGCGCCGGCACCAGTCCCCAGACCGGGCCGGATCCGGTCAGAAGTATCTCTCCCGCCTCCAGGCTCAGGTCATCCAGATAGGACGAATTCCCGTCCAGGCTGGTTGCGGAGGCCATTCCCCCCAGGAATAGCTGCAGCCCGGCAGCACCCCAGGAGCCCTGGACCAGGCCGCTGTACTTCCAGTTCCCCGTCCCGGGGCTGTGACTGTCGGGGATGTCCGGATAGAAATCGTTGGTGCTGAGATACAGGGTATCGGTAGCGGACACGTAGGTGATATAGATTGTTCCGGAATCCGGGCTTCGGTAGACGTCCTCGTTGGTCGCGCCGCGGAAGTCGAAAGCAGCCATGAACGCCCGGTTGGCATCCCAGTAGGGGTCATACCTTGTGCCGGCCGCCAGGGAGATCCAGTCGCCGAAGTCGGGTACCACCAAGCCCAGCTCGACCCAGGAGAGTTCACCGTCAGAAACCGCAAAGCGCCAGTCCACCCGGAGCTTCAAATCGTGATCCGTGTCCAGCGTCCAGCCGTTAGAGCCGTAGTAAGAGCCCTCGCCCGCGGAGCTGGAAGTTGCGTGCAGCTCCAGCCGCCCGTCTGTCTCCACCACGCGGACTCGGAAGGAGTTCTCGGTAATCTCCTGCCACATCCCATCCCTGGAGTTGTCGTTGAAATCGTCGCTCAGAACCGCTGCACCGGCGTCCCCACATGCAACAGAACCCAGCAGGATAAACACGAAACACCACAATGGACAGGATAAGCGCCTCATCGACAGGCCCCTTTCACAGTTTAAGCGTATGCACTCGTTGCCATTCACCGGATGTCCCGCCGCCTACGGCCCGGCGGTGCCGACCGAAACCTGCTCCAGCCAGCCCGAAACCCTCTGCCAGCCCGTGCCGGCGGGACTCGCCAGCGATACCCCGAAACGCAGGTAGATGCGGTCGCCCGCGGTGACACCCCAGACCGTCTCCTCCCCCACCGATACCTGCTCCAGCACACCCGGAACCCGCTGCCAGCCGGTGCCCACGGGATCGGCCTCCGTCACTCCCGTCCGGCAGTAGAGGGCTCCGCCCCCCGTAACCCCCCATACCACGCCGGTGGGGCCGACCGATATGCTGTCCAGGAACCCCGGCACCCGCTGCCAGGAATCGCCGGCCGGGTTGGCGGTGGTCACGTTGGAGCGGAAGTAGACCCAGTCGTCGGTCGTCACGCCCCAGGCGCAATCCGGACCCACCGCAACCTGGGCCAGCCTGCCCGGGACCTTCTGCCAGCCGGTGCCCTTCGGGTCGACGTCGCTCACTCCGGTGCGGCAGTAGATGTCGCCGCCCGTGAGGCCCCACAGCACCCCGGTGGGTCCCACCGACACCTGGTCCAGCCAGCCGGGCACCCGCTCCCATGCGGTCCCGCCGGGATCGCTCTCGCAGATGCCGGCCCGGAAGTAGATGTTGTCGCTCGAGGTGACACCCCACAGGCGGTCCTGCCCGCAGGAGAACTGCGCCAGGCGACCCCATACCCGGCACCAGGCGCTGCCGGCTGGGCGGGAGGCGCTGATGCCGCAGCGGCGGTAAAGGGCCTCTTCGCCCGTCATGCCCCAGACGAGACCGCCGTGGAGGGGGCTGACCGTCAGGGACACCGAAACGGTCTGCGGGCTGTTTCCGGCGTCGGGGGAGCTGACGGTGATGGTCGCCCCGTAGGTGCCGTCGCAGAGACCGGAGGTATGGTAGCTGACCGTGACGGTGTCCTGCTCGCCGGTGGAGGAGCCGCTGGTCGGGCTGACGCTCAGCCATCCGGCGTCGTCGGAGACGGTGTAGTCCAGCGTACCGCCCCCGGAGTTCCACACGTCGAAGCTCTGGCCCGGCGCGTCGTCGCCGGCCGCGCAGGATGGGCTGAGTGTCGAGGGATCCAGCGATATTTCCGGCGGGGGTTCGACCACGGTCAGGGACACCGGGATGACGACCGGGTCGTTGGTCGCGGCGGGATCGCTGACCGTGATAGAGGCGGAGTATGAGCCGAGGGACAGCCCGGAGGTCGAGTAACTGACGGTGTGGGTGGCAGCGTCGCCGGAGCCGGTCGAGCTGCCACTGGTGGGGTCAACGCTCAGCCAGGGCTCGTCCACGCTGACCGTGTAGTCGAGTGTCTGCTCGCCGGAGTTCCACACGTCGAAGGTCTCGGAGGGCGCGTCGCTGCCCAGGGTGCAGGTCGGCGTGAGTCCCGTCGGAGAGACCGATATATCCGGCGGCAGCACGCCGGATCGGTTCACCTCGTAGTAGTAGGTCCCGTAGTTGCCGTCGATGGTGAAGGTCGTATCCGTGCTGGACACGGTGGCGCCCGTGGGCACGCCGTACACGTCCACAACGCCAACGCTGTCGATGCCGCCCCCGTTGATGGTGATCTGCGCCTGCACCGGTTGCAGCAGCAGCGGAGGCCCGCCGAGCTGAAGCAGTTGGCTGCCGTCCACGTTGTAATCGGTACCCGCCTGCTTGTCCTGTGCCATCGCCGTGATGAGTATGTGCTCGGAGGTCTCCAGGGGCCGGTCGTCCAGCGGCGTAAACAGGAGGCTGACGAACGGGGTGTCAACGTCCACCTGGACGTCGGGCAGGTCGTAAACGCCTCCCCCGGCGAACCCTACGATGCCCTGGGTCTTGTCGCTCTCGATGGTGACGATGCCGTCGCCGTAGTTCCAGAACAGCTCCCCGGTCATACTGTCGATAACCTCCGCGCCCTGGTCCCAGTAAGTGCCCCAGTCGACCCTCGTCGAATCCGAGGAGGCGTAAGCGGGGTCCGCCTTGAAACTCAGCCTGCCGATGGCGGTCACTTCGGGCGGGGTATAGATGTTGTCCTGGCCCGCATAGCCGCCGTCGGGCAGAGGTTGGCTCAGGGGGTCTATACCGCGGAACAGATCGTCTTTGGAGATGCGGCGGGCCGCGGCCGCGCCCGCCTCCTGGATGTGCCCATTGTAGATGGCGAAGGCCAGTGCGGGGAACTGGGCCATGTAGAGAGGCGTCTCACTGACGTAGGAACTCGGGCCGACCCCGGAGCCCGGCCAGCCGCTCTCCATCCAGGGGCGGGAGCCGGAGAAGTGCAGGGAGGCGTCCCATCCCTGGAGCCCCATCCCGTAGAAGGCGAACAGGGGTGCGATCTCCGCGCGCCATTGGTTGGGCGGGTTCTGGTTCCACTCGCTCATCAGGCAGGGCTTATCCTCCACCTGGAAGGCGGTGACGTCCTGGCCGCCCGCGTCGATGCTCTCTCCCCCGAGGATGCCGTAGCCGGGCTGAGTCAGGTGGGTGGCGTTGTTGACCTCGCCCGGGGTGCCGTCCTCGTCAACGTCGTGAGCCGCGACGTAGTGGCCTCCCTCGCCGCCGCCGAAGTAAGCGTGGCGGTCGATGGCGTCTCCCGCGTCGTCGGCCCAGAGGTTGGCTGCGGCGGCTGCCGGCCCCCCGGACTTCCAGGCGGTGGTCACGAGCACGCCCTGGTAGCCGAGGTTCCGAAGGTGCTGGAAGCGCTGCTGGTAGTGGTCGCGCTGGGTTTCGGCGAGAAAGCGGATGAAATCCCCCATCCGGGCCTTCTCCGTGCTCTTGTTGGAGGAGGGGCCGTCGGCCTCCATCTCCCAGGCGCCATAGAGCTTCATGTCGGAGTGGAACGTCTCCACGCTGTCGTTGGAGCGCATGCCGTCTCCCCAGGCCGCCGCCAGCTCTGTGTCGTCCGCATACAGATTCCCGAGCCACTCGAACCACATCCGCCTCAGGAGTAGCGCGTGATCGGGATATGTGTCGTTGGCGAGGTTGTTGAGCGGCCAGTGCCAGAATAGACAGTCCTCGTTCTGCACCTCGACGATGGCCAGGGCGGGATCGTCCACGTAAGCCATGCCGGTATAGGGATTGGTGTGTTGCAGCAGTGACTCCAGCCACTCCCACTGTCCCTGCTGGTAGGGCTGCACAAAGTTGTCGAACCCGCCGAGCTTGCGCGTGCTACCGCCCCCGCTGGGCAGTTCGGTCCACAGGTCGTTCATCGTAAGGCCCACCCGGTTGAGCAGCGCCTGGAAGTCCGGATCGATAGCGTCCGGCAGGAAGCTCTCGCTGACGCCTTTGTTGTCCGGATAGAACACGGACCAGTCAGTGTATACCCCTTGCTGCTTCAGGGCGGCGAACCACTGATCGTAGGTGTCCAGGTCCGCGCTGGACATGTCCTCCCCCAGTTCGGCGAACATGAAGTGCCGTCGCACCAGGTTGACGCCGTGCTTGGCGTAGAACCGTGCCTGCTGGTCGAACACGGTCTCCGAGGAGGGATGGGAGGCGCACATGCCCCAGAACTTGACCGGCACGCCCGGGCGCTCGGACAGTTCGAAGTGATCGTCCACGCGCTGCACGTGTCCGTATTCGCCCGCCGGAACGCCCGTGGTCTGATCGAGCAGCGACTGCATGTCGACGATCGAGGCGGAGCTGAACGGGTCGTCCGCGACGTTGAGGGAGAACCAGGTTGCCGGCGCCGGTGAGGGCCCTCCTCCGGGCTGCTCCGCGCCGGCCGGCGCCCAGTCGTAGTTGACGAAACACATGCAGTCGATGCCGCCGATGGTCCGGTTGTCAACGCCGTTCACCACGGCCGTAACCCGGACGGTGTGGGAGCCGGCGCTGAGGTTGACCGTGCCCACCTTCACCCAGGCCATGTAATGCACATCGTTGATGCCCGGGCGGATGAGGTTGAGGGTCTCGTGAACCTGCGCCATGTCGAGGTCCTGCGCGGCGCCCCCGTCCACAGACCAGGTATAGGCGGCCATCCGCGACGCCACCCGTATCCACCAGGTGTAGTCACCCCCCTCGGTTACGTTCACGGTGTACTCTGCGTAGGCGGGGCTGCTGCCGTTGGCGTAGTGCGCGTACCAGTCCCCGCTGGTGGTCTCCGGATAGCCGGGGGACATGAGGTCTTTGTTGAGCTTGTTGAGGTTGTTAAAGTCCTCGAACCAACTGTGATGGTTGAAATCGGTGGAGGCGGGGTTCTCCCCCTCGATCCAGACGTATTCCTCCGCGGCGACCGCACCCGCAGCAACCAGGAGCAATACCACACACAGACATAGCTTACGCATCCTCCCCCTCCTCTTCAAGGCTTCCGGAAGACCCTGGGCGACCAAACTCAGCCTAATTTGCCGCGACGCACTGTTCAACCAAAACCGCGCTTGAACACCCGGGAGTTCGCTCGCAGGGTCTCTCGGGGCTCAGCAAAGGAGTAGAAGCGGCCGGGCGGAGTCCGGGCAGAGCCCCTATTTCAACAATCCTGGGAATGCTTCCGGGCGCCTCGCAGCCCGCGCTACAGCGCCGGAGTGTAGCGCGACCCCGCCCGAGGCGGGCAAGCTTCCAGGTCGCAGTCCGCCTGAGGCGGATCCCTGGCCCGGCCGCTTCCTGTTCCCGGCGACGGATCAGTCTGCGGCCGCGTTGACTGAAGACGCCACAGAAGTTATCTTGACTGAATGGACGTACCCCCGAGGGACCGAGGAAACAACCTCCTGAATCAAACGGGGAACTCCGCCCCAACAGGTGAACGGATCCGATGCTCACCGATCTGCCATTCTTCATCGCCAACCGCGTGCGACTTGCCCGGCTGCGTCCCGTGGTGAAGCAGGTTAACGGGATGGGGGGGAAGGTTGCCGACCGCAGCGACAAAAAGCTGCGCGGCTCAGCGGCGGCCCTTCGCCGCCGGCTCAGCGAAGGAGAAACCCTGGAGGACGTCCTGCCGGAGGCGTTCGCCCTGGTGCGGGAGGCGGCGGAGAGGAAAATCGGAGAGCGCCACTTCGACGTGCAGGTCCTGGGAGCCGTGGCACTTCACCGCGGCATGATTGCCGAGATGCAGACCGGCGAGGGCAAGACGCTGGCGGCCACGATGCCGGCCTTCCTCAACGCGCTGACAGGGCGCGGCGTGCACATCGTCACCGTCAACGACTACCTGGCCGGCCGGGACGCCGAATGGATGGGTCCCATATACCGGGCGCTCGGCCTGACGGTGGGGTGCCTGGTCCACGGGCTGAGCGACAGGGAGCGCCGGGAGGCATACAACGCGGACGTTACCTACGGGACGAACAAGGAATTCGCCTTCGACCACCTGCGCGACCAGCTCCGGGGCCACGCGGCTCAGCGACGGGACACGACCGGGGTCTTCGAACGCGCCCTTCAGCAGGGACAGAGGGGCGCCGGCGTCGTGCAGCGGATGCACAACTACGCCATCGTGGACGAGGTGGACAGCATCCTCATCGACGAAGCCCGGACCCCCCTGATCATCTCCGAGCAGCAGGGTGAGGAATCGCCGTATGCCGCGGCCTACCGGGCGGCCCGGGAGGTCGCTTCGGAGCTTGAGGAAGGACAACACTACCTGCTGGAACCGGACAAGCGCCAGGCTCGACTTACCGTCGAGGGCGTCGGGCGCGCCCGCGAGGCGGCCCCCGCGGGTACTCCACCCAACCGGCCCTTCGAGCACCTGGTGGAGCAGGCGCTGCGGGCCGAGCACCTGTTCGAACGGGACAGGGAGTACCTCGTGGTAGACGACCAGGTGTGCATAGTGGACGAGTTCACCGGCCGGCGCATGCCCGACCGCTCCTGGTCGCTGGGCCTCCACCAGGCGATCGAGGCGAAGGAAGATGTGCCGATCCAGGAGGAGAATCGCACACTGGCCAGCGTGACCTTCCAACGCTACTTCCAGCTCTATAGCAAGCTGGCGGGCATGACGGGAACCGCCCGCAGCGCCCGGCGGGAATTCGGGAAGGTCTTCGGACTGCCCGTGCTCAGCGTCCCCACCAACAAGCCGCTGCGCCGCCGGAGAATGCCTTACCGCGTGCTGCCCGGCTGGGAGGAAAAATACGAGGCGGTAATGGAGCGCATCATTAGTCTGCACCGGGAGGGGCGTCCGGTGCTGGTGGGCACCCGCTCGGTGCGGCGCAGCGAGGAACTCAGCAGGCTACTGAGCGAGGAAGGCATCGAACACGAGGTTCTCAACGCGCGCAACGACGCCGAGGAAGCGGCTATCATCGCCCGGGCCGGGCAGCCGGGACGGGTCACCATCTCCACCAACATGGCGGGGCGGGGCGTAGACATCGTGCTCGGCGAGGGAGTCGCCCAACTCGGCGGACTCCACGTGCTGGGCACCGAGATCCACGAGGCCGGCAGGATAGACCGCCAGCTCGGGGGGCGCGCCGGCCGGCAGGGAGACCCCGGCAGCTATGAGTTTTTCCTCTGCCTGGAAGACGAGCTACTCTACCGGTGGAACACGGCGCTGGCCCGGTGGCTGAGCCGGAGGAACAGCCGCCTGTTCAGTCGCCTCTGCCTGGCCCTATTCCACCTGGCCCAGCGGTGGATCGAGCGGCGGCACCTGCAGATACGGCTGGACCTGATCGAGCACGATGAAAAGCTGGAGGAGATGAAGGGCAGCGTGGGGGTTCCCGCCTGGGGTTGAGCGCCCCTCAGATCAGGAAGCGTCGGTGCAGCATCCTGCGGACCCGCAGCCATATCTGAACGCTCAGAGGCTCCCGCCCCACCCGGAAACGCGCCGTGCCCCTCGTGCCGACCGGTGGCCGTGACTCACCCTCTTCCAGCAGCACGTCCACCCGATACCAGGGCAGCAGCGCCCGCGGCTCCCCGGACGCCTCCGGGTCGAGCAAAACCGGCCCGCCCGCCTTGTCCGTCAGCGAGAGCGGCGGCACCTGGTGGGTGGCGGAGGGATGGAGGCGTTCGATGGTGCCTGTGTAGACGCGGTCCGGGTGGCTGCTGAACTTGATGCGGACCTCCCTGTCCGCGGCCGATCGGACGGCGGCGACATCCGCGTCGTCGACCACGGTGGTCACCCTGAGCTTGCCGAGGGCGGCGACCGCAAAGAGTCGCTCCCCCTTCTGGAGGAAGCGCCCCCGCACGCGCTCCAACTCCGGCGCGATGATGCGGCCGTCGAAGGGAGCCCTCACCGTCAGTTCCGCCTTCTTCTCGCGCAGGGCTTCCAGGTCCCGTCGCAGCATGGACAGGTGGTATCGCTCGGCCTGTGCGGCGGCCTGATCGCCGGTGGCCAGTCGTCGGAGTTTCGCGGCGCTTCGTCGGACGTCCAGCTCCCGACGCCGGATCAGGCTGTCCAGCTCTTCGTTGGACATGACGGCCAGCACCTCTCCCTCATCCACGCGCTGGCCGTTCTCAACCTCCACCTCCGAGAGAAAGCCGGGCCACTGTGCCCGGATGACGGCCAGCTCGTGGGGCTCCAGTGCGCAGGGCGCTCTGACCGCGGCGGTCAACGGAACCATCCCCAGCAGCACCACCACGGCCGAGAACACGACCACAAAAGTCGAGACCGCGCGCAGCCGCACCGGCCGGGTCTCCCGGGCCAGGAAGATGTGGTGGATCATCTTGCCGGCGGGTATGACGATCCACAGGGTGCCAACAACTGCGGCGATGGCGACCCCCAGGAAGAACAGATGGGAGGCTATGAACAGGATGATGCTCGTCACGATGAAACAGCGGTAAAGCCCCGCAAGAATGCCGTACGTGACGAACCACCGCTTCTCGCGCCGGGACTGGGTCTTCGGCTGTATCCGCTCCCCCAGCACGTAACGGCGGAGAAGGTGTTTCAGGTACTCGGTGGAGCGGCTGCGCAGGCTGGGTATCTCGGCCACGTCGGCCAGTATGTAGTAGCCGTCGTAGCGGAGCAGAGGGTTTCCGTTGAACAAAATCGTGGAGACGCTGGCAATGAAGACCATGTTGTAGAGCACGCTCCGAAGCGCCCCGGGTCCCAACATGAGCCATCCGAACAGCGCCCAGGAGGCGATGAACAGCTCGGCCATCATCCCGCTGCAGCCGACCACCACCTTGGGCCACTTCCGCGGGAACGCCCACACCGGCGTGGTGTCCACGTAGAGGACGGGCATGAAGATCAGGAACATGATGCCCATGCGGTGGACCTCCGCCCCGTAGTTCTTGGCGGTGAAGGCGTGCCCGAACTCGTGGCATGCCTTGATGAGCACGAACGCGATCCACAGCAGCGGCAGATTGGACGGCGCCAGTATGCCGTGGACCGGTCGGGTGAGATCCCCCGCGTTGTATGCGAAGGCCGCCAGGCCGGCCAGGATGGTCAGGAGCCAGACCACAAAAAACGCCCGGGTGTAGATCCAGCGCAGGTAGGGTATAAGCGCCTCGAGGAATCGCTCCGGGTCCAGCAGCGGAATGGTCAGGTACATGAAGCTGCTGAACTTCTGCTGGATGCGCTGCTTGCGTTTCTTGTCGGCGCGCTTGACCGCCCAGCGGGACTCCTCCATGCCCTCCGAGACGATCAGGTTGGCATGCCGGAGCATGAAAATGAACCGTGAGAGGTCGCGGAAGGAGGGGGCCCGCCCGCCGAAGCGCTCCCGCAGATTGCGGTGGATCTCCCCGAGGGTGGTCTGCCCGTCCAGTTGCTCCAGGATCTCCCGTTCCGGCTCGCGGACGCGATAGAACTGGAGCGTCACCGGGTCCTGCAGCACAAAGCTTTTCTCACCGCCGAAGGTCTGCGGGACGATGTCGGCGTCTTCCCGCAGGCGGGGTGTTAAGCGGCGAAGCTCCGGGGCGTGCTCCTCGAACTCCAGCTCGCTGGAAAGATCGAACTCCGGCCTTTTACTTCGGGGAGCCATATCGCGCTACCACCAGACGTGCAAACGGACCCAGTTGACGGCCTTCCGGGCCAGGGTCCAGGTGACGTTGCGCCGGTCCACCTTGACGCGCGCGGCCCCTCCCATCCCCGGGCGCAGCCACCCCTCTTCGTTCGGAATGGTCGCCTCGGCCACGTAGACGCTGTCCCCCTCCCGCGCTTCGGGGAGCGGCCGCACCCTGTCTACCGTGAAGGCAATGGGGACGTTGGGACGCGCCTGGGTGACGAAGTTCCCCTGCTGGCCCGGCTCCACGTAGGTCACGTCCCCCTGTGCGACTTCCACCTCCAGCAGGAAACTGCCCAGTGGCGCCACCTCGACCAGTTCCTCGCCCATGTGGACGGGGCGACCGATATCCCGGCTCAGATCACCGCTGATGACTATACCCGGGAATTCGGCCCTCAGCACGGTCTGGTCGAGTTGCCGCTGGAGCAGCTCGACCCGGACGGTCAACGCCTCCAGCCGGGCTCGGGCCTCCGCGTATTGGGAAACCTTCTCCTCCTGCACCAGATAGGTGGACATCTCCTTCTCCACGCTGCTGCGTTTGCTGCGCGCCTCCCGCAGGCGCATTTCCAGCTCCTCGCGGTCGAATTCCACCACGGGCTGCCCCTCCTGGACCGTGTCCCCTGGCCGCACCGGCGCAGCGGCTATGGTAGTGTCGAAGGGAGCGGAGTAAACTCGACGGAACGAAGGGGCCAACCGACAGTTGCCCGCGATCTCGAAATCCACCTTTCCGAAGATGGCAAATGCCACCAGGACAACGGCGGCCACCGCCGCCGCTTTGCGCCAGGGATGCTCTCCTCCGAAGACCCACCTGGCCGCGGCGGCCAGGGCGTCCCGCGTTCGGCGGATCGGGCCCCGGCTGTTCCGGCGGGCAAGGTGAAGCACGGGGCCGACCTGCCCACCCGTGATGTCGATGACCCGTCGGAGTTCCTCGTCAAGGCGGCCCTCGGGGAACTCGACGGTGAAGACGGCGACCAGCTCATCCTCCTTCCACAGCGGCACGCTGTAAACGGCGTCGGCCCCGCCCAGCCGGGCCAGCCGCTCCTGCTGCGGATGGGCGGAGACCTGGCGGGAACGCTCCTCAGGAGGAGCCGAACCGACGTATCGTGCGGACTCCCCTGAGATGGCCACTTCGGTCTGAGCGGCCCGGATCGTCCGGGTCACGTTGCTCCGCCGGTCGATGATGTCCTCTCCGGAAATGGCCGCAACCCGCACCTTCTCCCCGTTGACGAACCCCACGCTGGCCCTCCGGGCCTCCAGCGAAGAGCGCGTCCGGTCGGCCAGCACCTGCGCCATGGCCCGGGGCTCGGTGAAGGTCAGCATCTCTCCGATGGTCTCCCAGGCGCCGGAGAGGGAGCGATAGAAATCCTCGAACCTGGCGGCCCTCCGGGAAGATGAATACAGCGGTCCGAACTCCCCCAGCAGCCGCAGGAGGGCGATTCCCGGGCCGGAGAGCACCGCGCTTTCGCGCTCCATGACGACCGTCACGCAGCCGGCGACCTGCTCTTCCCCCTCGATTGGGAAACCGAGGGCCACGTAGTTCTTACCGGTCAGCACGGGGTCGGCCGGCTCGGCAACCCCCCGGTAGCGGATGATGGCCTGCTGGAGCACCCCGGAGACCAGCTCCCGCAGGGGCGTGGTCCACTGGGCGGCTGCCGCCCCGGAGACTCCGGGGGACAGTTCCGCGACGCACTTCAACTCCCCCTCCTCGCGGTCCACCTGCCAGTAGGACCCGTAGACGGCCTCCGCGAAGCTGACGAACCCGGCGGTGAGTTGTCGGACGAACTCCGAAGGTTCGGTCTCGGGGCCACAGACCTTCTCCAGGTTCTCTATCAGGCCGAGCGCCGGCAGTTTGGTATCGGCCACTTTCTGCCGGCTGGGTTGGTCTTCCTGGCGGGTTGTCATCTGGAAACCCCGATGCGGATCAGAGCCGTTGGTCCGGGGGAAGCGCCGTCACTCTCCGGCCTCTCCCGGCGCCGCCTGTTCCCGCGTGGGGGGCGGGGTTTGGCGCTGAATCTCGATCACCCCGTGGGCGTCCTCGTAGCGGCGGATGATGTTCCCCAGGGTCACCGCCAACCGCTTGGCGGAGGGATAGGAGAGGATGACCCGATCGGTGACCTGCACGGTGGTCCGGCCTTCCCGGGCCGGGGGCATGGTGTTGATCCCGAAGTTGAGGATGACTTCTTCGGGGGTTCCCGTCACGATCGCCGTATTGGCGTAGTTCAGTTCGCTGTCCTCCATCTGGAGGTTGACGGACCGACGCGCCTGCTGGTCCCCTCCGGTCGTGCTCTCGTCGCTCATCTGTGCCTCCTTGAACCGTTCGATTCCTGTGTCCCGATGATCTTCTCTTAATCCTCCCTCCGGCCGTCCAGGCCCTACGACTCACCAAGGGCGAACGTAAGGGTCCCTTTGGCTCCCGAGGGGAGGGACTTCTGCGGATTGGGCAGAGTCAGCTTCACGCGATATGTCCCGCTCGCCGGGTCGGCCACCCTGTCGACCACGGCAACGGTACATTCCAGGGGACGGTCCGGCAGGTTCTCCAACACCAACTCTCCCTTCATGCCGACCCGAATATCGCCCATGGTTTCTATCGGGACGGCCTGGGCGATGACGTAGAGCGGGTCGAGCGTCACCAGCCGGGCCACCGGACTGAGGGGCTTGACCGCCTCGCCGGGCCGCTCCATAACGCGCAGGACCTCTCCGTCGCAGGGCGCTCTGATGATCGTCTCCTCGAGGGCGGCCTCGTCGTGCTGCACGGTCAGGTCGGCGATCTTCTTACGCACCTCAGCCCGCCGGATACCCAGTTCGGCCAGGTCCATCTCCAGTTTGGCTTTGTCCTCGGCCTCCTGAGCCTCGACCCCTTTGGCGACCAGTTTGCGGACGTCCTCCCACTCCCTGGCCAGGTCTTTGTAGTTGACGGTGGCCGCCTCGACCTCCAGCCTGGCGGCCTCCACCTGTGCCTTGCTCACTTGAAGTTCAGCCCGCAGCCTGTCGGCCCTCAGCCTGACCAGCACCTGCTCCGCGTCAACACGTTCGCCTTCCTCAGCCTCGACGGCAGTCACCACGCCGCCCACCTCGGCGGCGATCTGAAGGTCCCGGAACGGGGTGGTGAAGGCCTCGACCTGCACGGTGCGGCTCCGGGCGGTCGCGGCCCCGGCGGCTGCCAGGGGCACAGTCCAGGCCAAAACGAGCACAAGGGCAGCCACCGAAAAGCGGGACGAACTCAATCTGCTCTCCTCACAACTTTGGCGCATTCCGGTCGGGCTTTCTCCGAGAACCCCTTCGCCGGGACATCGCCGCCCATGCAGAACGGATTCTGAAGGATAAAGTACCCTCGCGGAGGGTGCAAGTACTTGGAAGGGGACCGCCACGACGGCGGCGCTCGCGAACCCCAGGACGAGGGAGTTCCGAACCGCTCTGCTCGTCTACCCGGCTTCCGTCCTCACCAGATGGAGTCGAAGGGGTCCTCGAGCAGGATGTAAGGATGCCTGAGGAAGGGCGGAGAGGTGACGAGCGGCACGGCCCCGCCGTGGATCCTCACCTCGTCGGTCACGGTGTAGCTGCCGATGCCGTAAGGAACGAAGACGGGAGGCTCGACAGGATCGGCCGTGGGGTCGCCGACCCAGTCCGTTTCGTTCCACGTCGAGAGCATGTAGCCCCCGATCGTGACCGTCCCGACGCTCGAGAAGTCGTCGTAGAGCAGACCGTCCCGCAAGGTGACGAGATTGTAGCCGCTGGCCCACGTGTCGAAGCCCCACTGGTTTATGCCCGAGGCGATCAGGCAGTCCCACACGTTCCAGCCCACGTTGACGGTGCCGATGGTGCCGCTGTTGTAGCTGTCGGTGTTCTCGATGGCACCCGCGTTGGCCCCGTAAGTGTCGCCGAAGGAGTCGGGCAGGTAATCCGCGCCGAAGTCGGCCCCGGCAATCAGACGGGCGCCGAACATGTCTGACTCAACGTTCACCTCGCCGATGTCTCCGCCGGCGATCATATTGACCATCGGCAGCCCGTAGTAGGGCCGGAAGGGTTCGAAATCGTCATCGGCAAGGACGAAGGTCCACACCCGATCGAAGTTGAGGGAGTCGATGTCCCCGCCGGCCTGGATTGTGGCGCCCTTGTTGGTGACCGTCTGGCCCGGGGCGGGGATGTCGAGAGGATTGCCGCCGTAAATCACGCTCGCCTCTACCGTTCCGATCGAGCCCTCCACGTCGATAACAGAGGGGTCCCAGATCGTCCCGTTCACAAACCGGGCATTTTGGAGCGAGCCACCGACAAAGATGTTGCTCATCAGGTCGCCGTTGACCACCAGGTCTCCGAGGTCGCCGGTGGTCACAAGCTCGGCGAAGATCGACCCGCCTCCGAGCTGGAAGCTGCCGAGGTCGCCGTCAACCCACACGTCGGCAAGCATGTCACTGTTAATGTCCACCGCTCCGATGGACCCTTCGGCGTAGAGGCCGGTGAGGTCGCCGGTGCTTCCGTCGCCGTCGATGTCGTTGGGGAAGATCAGCCCGCCCACCGAGACGCCGTTCAGGTTCTCACCGACCAGGTCGGAGCCGAGGGATATGCTGTCCACGGGGGCCTCCGAGGCGATGAAGGCGATGCCGGCCGGATCGCTCCGGCTGTCCTGAATGCTCCCCACGCTGGAGGCGCCGGTGATGACAATGCCCAGACCACCCATCGGAGAGGACCCGGAGATGTTTATGCTCTGGACGACGTCGCCGTCGATATCCACCGAGATGCCGTCGGGGTCAACGTCGCTGATGCCCCACATGTCGAAGACGCTCACCGTGACCGGTCCGCTGCTGAAGCTGACCACTGGAGTGACGTCCGCCAGCAGCCAGTCGACGAACTCGTCCCAGTTGGTGTCGTCCAGGAAGAGCAAGGCCTGCCAGTCGTAGGTCGAGTCAAAAGCCTCGATGTCCGACGGCAGGTAGACCGAGATGCCGGTGCCCTGCCCGGGGTCCGCGTAGTTGTACAGAACCGCGTCGTTGTAAGCGCTCAGTGCGACCCCGGCGGCATTTTGGATGCTGGAGGTCAACTGGGAATCGTTGCTGAGTCCCTCAAGGAACTGGCCAAGATCACGTCCACCGCTCGCAAAGAACCACGCGTTTTCCAGGTGCACTCCCGCACGCTGCCTGTCGCCGATCGTCCCGTTGACCAGGAACTCGTCCGAGAGCGTATCCACGGCGCCGGCGAGCGTGCCGACCTGGCCAAGGTCCACCACGGACTTGGCGAGGTCCAGGTCAGACCACTCGTTCCCCGCAGGCCAGGAGTGGTAGTACCTTTCAGCGAAGGTGTTGCCCACCTCGGCGGCGCTCATCTCGGGCCGAGCCACAACGTCGGAGAGCACGAGGTCGTAGGGCGTCAGCACGCCGTCCCCGAAGACCCCCCAGCCGAGACACTCAGGGGCCACCATGATGCTGGCTTCATTACGCACCTCGTAACCCACCTCGAGCATGGCCATCGTGCAGGCTTCGAAGTGGAGCAGGTCGATGTTCTCGGGCACGTCCTCCAGGGCCTCCCGCACCTGTTCAGTGGTCAGGTTGTCGGCCACCGTTTGACCCACCGGATAGGAGACCGGAGCCGCGAAGGAGCCGGGGCCGTTATTGAGCAGAATACTGACATCGTCATCGTGCACGTTGGTGACCGCCAGGTCGATGTGCCCGTCATCGTTCAGATCGCCTGCGCGGATGGCGACCGGCCCGTTGCCCACGTCGTAATCGGTTGGCGCTCCAAAGGCCCCCAGTCCGTCGCCGAACAGGATACTCACGGTATCGGTGCCCTCGTTGGCCACGGCCAGGTCCAGATTGGCGTCGCCGTCGTAATCCTCGATGGCTATGGAGCGGGGCGTCCGCTCTTCTGTGAAGGGCGGCTCACCAACCTGGTAGGTTGCCAGGTCGCCGAAGGAGAACCCGCCCTCCCCCAGCAGGACGCCGACGTTGTTGTCGTCCTGGTGGGCGAAGACCAGGTCGAGGTCGTTGTCACCGTCGAGGTCGTCGCCGGTGATGCCGGTCGGGCGGGCGCCGACGTCGATGAGGGCGGCGGTGGTGAACTCGTCCAGTTCAAGCGTGCTGGGGTCCACTACAGCCTGCAGGATGGCCACCTGGTCGCTGTTGGCGCAGGTGACGATGAGTTCCATGTAGTTGTCGTTGTTCAGATCGGCGGCGATGAGGGAGGAGGGTCCGTCGCCGACGCGGAAATCCACGCCCACCGGCGTGAAGGTGCCGTCGCCGTTCCCCAGCAGCACGCTGACCGAATCGTCCCTGAAGTTCGCCACCGCCAGGTCAACCGTGCCACCGCCGTCGAACTGCCCCATGGTGATCGAGACGGGAGCGTGCCCCACGGTGTAGGTGTTGCCCGCGGTCAGTCCGCCCAGGCCGTCGTTCAGCATGATCTGGACGCTGTCGGAAGCCCGGTTGGCGGTCGCCGCGTCCGGGTAGCCGTCGCCGTCGAAATCGGCCGTGGCCACCGAAACCGGATTGTCCTCCCCAACGCTGAAGTCGGTCCGCGCGCCGAAGGTGCCGTCTCCGACCCCCAGAAGTATCCCGATCTCGTCGGCCGTGCCGCTCTCGGCGACGACCAGGTCGAGCACGCCGTTGGCGTCCTGGTCCATGTCCGCAAGTCTGAGCGCCGACGGCCGGTCGTCCGTGGCGTAATCGACCGGTTCGGCGAAGGTGCCGGGGCCGTTGTTGAGGAGCACCGTAACGTCGTCGCTGCCCTCGTTGGCCACGGCCAGGTCGATGTGAGTATCGCCGTTAAAGTCGCCGTGAGTCAGGGCGATCGGAGCGTCACCGGCAGCGTAGGTGCGGGCCGGCTGGAAGGTGAAATCCCCGTACCCGAGCAGAACAGTAACGTTGTC
Organism: uncultured candidatus Brocadiaceae bacterium; assembly: GCA_964510315.1. Taxonomy (GTDB): domain Bacteria; phylum Planctomycetota; class Brocadiia; order SM23-32; family SM23-32; genus CAZEAP01. Next base: position 139,194 of record CAZEAP010000002.1, on the reverse strand, counting down.
GTCTCCGGCGTTGGTTACCGCAAGGTCCACGGTGTCGGGGTCGTCAACGCTTTCATCGAAATTGGCGATGGTCACCGAGGTCGGCTGATCGCCGACCGCCACCGTCGGCTTCGCCGCAAAATCGCCTGTGCCGTCTCCCGCCAGCAGGCTCAGGTTGTCATCCGCCCGGTTGGTAACCACCAGGTCAATATTGCCGTCCCCGTCCAGGTCCCCCGCCTCTACCCAGACGGGTTCAGTGCCGACGGCCTCCGGCGAGGTGCCCGCCGCCGCGAAGACGCCCACCCCGTCGTTCAGGAGGATGCTCACGGTGCCGTCGTCTCTGTTGGCAACGGCCAGGTCGGAGCCGTTCGTTCCGTCGAAGTCGGCCGCTGCCATGAAGCCCGGGGCGTCGCCTACCGAATAGTCCACGGGAGCGGCAAAGGCGCCGGTCCCGTCGTTGAGCAGCACGCTGACCGTATCGTCGTTCTCGTTCGCCACGGCCAGGTCGGCGACGCTGTCCCCGTCCAGGTCTTCGGCGACAACTGCCGAAGGCCTGTCACCGACCTCCAGCTCCGTAGTGGTAAACAGGCCGCCGGTGTTGGTCAGGATGCTCACGGTGTCGTCGCCGGCATTGGTAACGGCGAGGTCAGTGTCACCATCGTCATCGAAATCGCCCGCAGCGATAGCGGAAGGCAGCTCGCCGACATCGTAGATGGCCGGGGAGCTGAAGGTGCCGTCGCCCACACCGGTGAGAACGGCCACGCTGTTGTCGGCGGCGTTGGGCACGGCCAGGTCCAGTATGGTGTCGCCGTTGAAATCGGCCGTAACGATGTCCTGGGGAGAAGCCGGCTCGCTGGTGCCGGTGTCGTCATCGAAGATCACTCCCGGCCAACCGTCCCCGTGGTTCCAGAGGGTCAGGGAGTAACGGTCGGCGGGATAGGTTCCTATGGCCCAGTTGACAAAAGCGCTCAACGTGGCGGGGTCGCCCATGTTGGTCTCGCCGATGCTGCTGCCCCACTGGTCGTCGGGAATATCTCCCAGCCTGACCAGTCCACGGCGCGTGTCCGTCCAGTCCCCATAGCTGTCCGTGTAGCCGGTGGAACGGTCCAACTGCACGACGATGTTGACGTCGTTGGACGATCCGACGCGGGACATCTCGAGGAAGTCCTCCAGGGCGAGCTGTTCCAGGTTGTTGTCCCCGCACATGTAGAACATGAAGGTCCAGTCCTGCTGCGGGGGAGCGGTCCAGAAGCTGAGGAACTCGTCCCATCCCGTGTCGGAAGAGAAGTCCAGCGCGACGTAATTGGCATCGACACTGTCCCCCCGGTGGGGGAAGTAGATCGAGAGGCCGGTCCCCTGGCCGCTGTCACCGTAAAAGGAGCCGATGGAACTCTGGTAAGCGCTGAAGGCGTCTGCGGCGGCGTTCTGGATGCTGGTGGTCAGGTTCGCGTCCCCGGCCATGGCCGACAGGAAGATGCCGAGGTCTCGCTTGGAAGCGGTGCCGAAGGAAGGAGAATCCAGCCGGTGGTCCGCTATGAGCGAGCGGTCGGCCCCCGTGCTGTTCAACTCCATCTCCGTGGCCAGGGTGTCCATAGCCGTGGAGAGCGTTCCCAGCTCTATCAGGTCGATCGAACCCATACTCACGCCGTTGCCGGCGAACTCCTCGTAATACTCGGCGGCCATCAGGTCGGCGACCTCCGCCGCCGTCATGTCGGGAGTGACGGCGAGGGCCTCGAATATGTCATCGTAGGGAAGGTGAGCCTGTTCTACGTTCCCCTCGGTGCCCACCATAAAGCGTCCCAGGTCCTTCACCTCGTGGCCCACCTCTATCATGCTCATCAGGGAGGCGTCGAAGCCTATCACGTCCAGTTTGCCGACCCCCGGGAACGGGCTTATCCCGTTGCTGATGCCGGTGCCGATCTCGGGCAGTTCCAGGGAGTCCGCATCCGTATCGTCGATGCACATCTCCGTCCAGCCTTCTCCCTGATTCCACAGGATCAACGCGTAGCTATGGGCATCGTAGGCGGGGGTGGAGAGGACGGAGTCGATGAAGCTGCTGAGGGTGGCGGGGTCGCCCATGTTGGCTTCCCCTATGCTGCTCCCCCAGGTCAGGTCCGGCTCGTCGCCCTGGTTGATGGCGCCGCGGCGGGTGTCGGTCCAGTTGTCAAAGGAGGTGGAAAAGCCACTGACGCGGTCGAGCTGGGCCACGATGTTTACGCTGGGACCGGTGTTGACGTGGGCCATCTCCAGGAAATCTGTGATGGCGTCCGACTCCATGTCGTTATCCGCGTCCATGTAAACCATAAAGGTCCAGTCGGCCTGGAGCAGAAGCCGACGTTCCAGCGGCTCCAGCGACAAAGACACCCTGTCGGCAGCTGAACCGGACCCCGTCGATCCCTGAGATATCATGTGGTTCTCCTCCCGGGTTTTTCCGAGCATACGCCATCACTTCCACGCCCAACATGGGCACCGACGGCATACACAGCAGCCCTGAGATGCATTCACAGAACCCGCCAGTTACCCACGTGCGCAAGTGTAACCATACGCGCAAGCACTGTCAAGTGTTTTCAAGCCGGTCCGCGGCCCTGCCTGGTCGCCCCCTCGTGGAAGCAACCGGAACGCGGCACGGGCTTCGCCGCACTTGATTCATTCGGCCTCTCGCCTGTATAAATGCTCCCCGTGGGTGGGCCGGCCGCGCGCAGTCACGGGCACCGCCCGGCTCCTCCGCTGTAAGCCCTTCCGGAGGCCCGGGGCGCCCGTGGACTCGACGCCGGAGAAAAGCCCTGGACAGAACCGGGCTCACTGCCGACCTTTGCCCTTCGGAGAGCATCCCGACGGGCCGGCACGGCCCGCAATCGGAAAAGAGAAAGCAGTGGGCAAGGCAAAAAAGCGATGAAACGAGACGGAGAATTCCCAACTGTCCTTACCTCGCTGTTGGCCGCACTGGCATTGGCAGGCTGCACGGCCCCGGCCTACGTGGAACCCGTTGAACCGCGTTCGGTGGTGATAAGCCCCGCTCCGCCGGCTGAGGCGCTGCCGCCGGAGGGTCCCGTCAGCCTTACCCTCGATGAAGCCGTTGTTCGGGCACTTCAGAACAACCGCTCCTTTCGCGTCGAACGGCTGGCTCCGGGTATTCAGCGCACCTTCGAGCAGGAGGAGCTGGCCCGCTTCGACCCTCTGTTGCGCGCCCGCGCCCAGGCCGCCCGGGAGCGGACGGAGCAGGAGGCGGAGTTCCCCCTTAGCGGAATAGAAGACGTCACCATCACGGAGGCGGCCGTGGCGGCGGCACTCTCCCAGTTCTTCCCCCTCGGCACCCAACTGAACCTGACCGCGCAGTGGCAGCGCTCCCTGGCCCACGGAGACTTCAGCCGGCAGGGAAGCCACACGATCCAGGCCGGCCTCACCGTAACCCAATCTCTGCTCAGGGGTTACGGCAGCGACGTGAACCTGGCAAGCCTCCGGCAGGCGCGTTTGGACACCCAGGCGTCGAAGTACGAGGTCCGTGCGGCCGCCGAATCGCTGGTGGCATCGGTTGAGTCCAAAAGCTGGGACTTCGTGCTTGCCCGGCGCCGTCTGGAGATCTTCACCGAGTCCCTGCAGCTCGCCCAACAGCAGCTCCGGGAGACGGAGGAACGCATCAGCGTGGGCAAACTCCCTCAGAGCGAACGCGCCGCCGCCCTCTCGGAGGTCGCCCTGCGGAAGGAAGAACTGATCAACGCCCGCAGCGAAATGCTGAGGACCCGCCTGGAACTGCTCCGGCTGATCAACCCCGAGGTGCCGGAGCTGTGGGGCCGCGAGCTCCACCTCCTCGATGAACCCACGGCGCCGGAGGTCGAACTGGACGAACGCGACCAGCGCGTTAAGCTGGCCCTCCGGATGCGGCCCGACCTCAACGAGGCCCGCATACAGGTCAAGCGCGGGGACCTGGAGGTGGTGAAGACCAAGAACGGCCTTCTTCCGAAGCTCGACTTCTTCGTGCAGCTCGGAAAGAGTGGAGAAGGGGAGACCTTTTCCGGCTCCCTCGGCGACGTAGAGAACGACCGATACAACGCACGGGGGGTGCTGGACTTCGAGTTTCCCGTCGGAAACCGCGCACCCCGGGCCCGCCATCGGCGCGCCGTGCGGCGACGCGGGGAGGCCCTGGCCGCCCTCCGCAACTTCGAGCACGCCATACAGGTGCAGGTGCGCTCCGCCCTTATCGAGGTCGAACGCGCCCGCCAGCAGGTGGCTGCTACGGCCGCCACGCGCCGCTACCGCGAGGAGTCACTGCGCGCGGAAGAGGAGAAGTTGGGCCTCGGGAAGTCCACTTCCTTCCTCGTCGCCCAGGCGCAAAGGGACCTGGTGGAGAGCCGAATCGCCGAGGTCGAGGCCCGCGTCAATCTCCTCAAAGCCCTGGTGGAGCTTTACCGGGTGGAGGGCTCCCTGCTGGAGCGGCGCGGCGTCAAGGCACCGGGCACCGAACCGGTCTCCCTCCGCCCAGCCTTCCCCGACAGGCCCGTCCCGGTGTCCCAAAACGAAGGGGAGCCGCAGACGGACGCGGATCGACGCTGATCAGAACGACGGCGGCAAGACGGGTCTCTACGTCCCCGCATGCCAGCCTTTCTCTGCCGTCCCGCACCGGCTCCTCCCACGGTCTGCAACGGAATTCAGACACAGATCAACACTGATTTACACGGATCAAACAAGAAAGGGGCGTGGCATATGGGGGCTCGAGCCGCATAGCAAAGCCGTCCCTTGACCCTTGACGCTGCCCTGAAGAAAGCATCCCTCGGCAGTCAAATCGGCCCGGCGGCCACTGCGCGTTGGACCGAACTAAGAGATTCTTCGCTCGCTGAGAATGCGCTCGCTCAGAAAGACATCCTGGGCGGCGTCCCGCAGATTGTCATGCTGAGGCGCCTTGTCTTCCGGCGCCGAACGCATCTCGCCGTTCTGCTGCGCCGTACTTTGCCGCCCCGGCGGCATTTCTCATTCCTTGCCGTCGGGCTCCCGGGAGGCGCGGGGGGTGTCCCCGTCCCGTTCCCGGAACACCTCCCCGCTGCGGAAACGCGACCACGCCTGCTCGAACCAGTGCTCACTTTCCGGGATCGGCCGGGGCCGAACCGTCTCCACCCCGAATCGGTCCTCGGCAGCGTCGTACCGCACGCGGAGAATCTCCTCCCTCAACTCCTCATTCTCCGGCAGGAACCGCCAGTGCTCCTCCAGCCCCGGATGCGGCAGTCTCCCGGCGGGATCCAACACCAGGTGGGAGCCGCGCGATCCCGCGCCCCGCTCGAGCATCGCCCGAACGGCCTCCAGGAAGGCGAGCTGGGCCAGCACGAGTTCATGCGTCCGGGCGGCCTCCAGCCAACCGCGTTGCGTGCGGAGGCCTTCTCGGCGCATCCGCGCCCGCTGCTCGCGGGCGGCCTCCAGCGCCTGCTTGACCCCTTCCCCGGAGCGGAGCATGCCGCCGTTCCGGCTCATCCGGCGCCGGACCTCGGAGCGGGCCTGCTCGCAGCTCGGCGCCCCGTCGGCGGCCCTGCGGGTGGCCTCAATCCGTTCGAAACACCTCTCCACCTCCCGCCGCACCGCGCGGTGAAACTGCGGGGAAGGAACCGGCTCTCCGTGATAGACGTGCGCGATGCGCTGCGCGGCCCTCAGGGCGCCGACCTGGCCGGCGTTCAGCGCGGCCCCTCCGGGCCGACTGATACCATGGGTGCCGGCCAGTTCGCCGATCACGAACAGATGCGGCACGGTGGACTCCCACCACCAGTCCACGGCGAAGCCCCCGTTGCAGTGCTGGCAGCAGACGCCCGCCTCAAGCGGCTCCTCTGCAAGGTCCACGCCCATCTGCCGGTAAAGCTCGACGGAGGGGAGATTCATGTGGGCCAGCCGCTCAACGGGGGTGGCCTGGTCGGCGCCGGATTTGGCCAGGTAAGCGCGGGCCTCCTCGCCCAGATCATCCAGCTCGAACTCCTCAAGCCCCCCTGTTGCCACCGGATTCCGGCGGAAATCCAGGAACACGCGCCGCCCCCGCTGCGTCACCTCCCGCTGCACCAGCACGTCGATGAGCGAGGAGCCGGGAAGCTTTTCCGGATCGAACGGCCACTGGTAGCCTTTCAGAAAAACGCTGGTGGCAAGTTCCGCCATGGAGTCAAACCAGGGGTTGAGGAATTCCTCCACGTCTCCCCCGTCCGGCGCCGTGCTGAAGTAGCGGGGTATCACCTGCTGGTAGGTTCCGGACAGGTTCCAGCGCGGCTGGAGCGAACCCAGGCCGAACTGCAGCTCGGTCAGGTTATGGGCGGCGGCACCGGCCTCCAGCAGGGCCGCGTAGGGCCCCATCTGGCCGCGGGGATAAACCGACATCTCGAACAGCTCGCCCGGCCCGCCGCCGGCAACCACAACATTCGCGGCACGGAACAGGACGAGCCGGTTTCCCCCGGCCTCCCCCCCTTCCATGTCGGCGCACAGGGCGCCGCAGGCGGTGCCGTCCTCGTCGACGATTATCGACAGCATGTGATGCCGCTCGAAGACGCGCACGCCGCAGTCGCGAAGTTCGCCCAGGAGTCCGTCCACCATGAAACGAGAAGTCCATGGGCCGGCGGACGTGGCCCGGCGACTGGGGTCGAAGTCGGTCTTGTATCCGACGAACGTGCCCTCTTTGCTGTGGGGGAAGGGAACGCCGATCTCCACCAGGTGGTGGAAACAGCGGAGCGAGTTGGCCGCCTCGGCGAGGGCGACGTCGCCGTGCACACAGCCGCCGGCCTTCAGCGTGCGAGCGAGATCGAGGACGGTATCGGGCGTGGCCGGATCGGTCCCCAGCTTGTAGTAAGTCTGCTTGTCGGAGCCCGCGTTCCGGGAGGTGCCGGTCCCGAGGCCGTGAGTCAGCAGGGCCACCCGCTCGGCGGGCTCGGGGCAGCCGCAGCGCTCCAGCTCCGCAACAAGGCGCACCGCGCAGGCCAGCCCCGCGGCACCGCTCCCCACCACGAGGGTGTTGACCGAGAAGACGGGGATGGACGCGCCGGCGATCCGGACGGCTTCCTCGCACACCATCTGCGGTTCCCGCTCCTCAGAGTCTACGGACGCTGAATCCACCGTCCACGGCCACGGCCTGCCCGGTGGAATAGTCGAAGTCGCCCCGGGCGACCGCGGCCACCACGCGTGCGATGTCCTCGGGCTGCCCCCAGCGGCGGGTCGGCAGCAGACCCTCGGCGATCAGTCGGTCGTATTTCTCCCGGACCCCGGCGGTCATGGGTGTCTTGATGATGCCCGGGCGTATCTCGATGACCGGTACGCCGAACTCGGCCAGGCGGTCGGCGTAGAGCCGCGCCGCCATGCTCAGGCCGGCCTTGGAGACGCAGTACTCGCCCCGGCCGGGCGAGGAGGTGTATGCGGAGATTGACGTGATAAACACTATCCTCGGGGTGGGGACCACGCCCGACTCGCTGAACTCGATCATCCGCCGGGCGGCCAGTTGCGTGAGGAAGTAGGGGCCCTTCAGGTTGACCGCCAGCACCCGGTCGTAGCTTTCCTCGCCGGCCTCCAGGATGTCCTTTCGCTCCGGCGGGGCTATGCCGGCGTTGTTGACCAGCAGGTCGAGCCGCCCGAAACGCTCCGTCGCGTAATCAATCATCGCCTCCCGGTCTGCCGCGACCGAGACGTCGCCCTTGAAGACATCGGCCCTTCCCCCTGCGGATTCGACGGATTCCTTCACCTCGTAGGCGCCGGATTCGGTGTTCTCGGGGTCGGCGAGGACATCATTGATGATCACGGTCATGCCCCGCTCGGCGAGCTTCAGGGCGATGCCCCGCCCTATTCCCCTGCCGGCGCCCGTCACGAGGGCCACCTCCGACTGTTCGGCACACATGCTCTCTGCCTCCCGATTTGGGGGACTCACCGCCTCGGCCGACCACTCTACGGCAGCCCACGATCCGCTTCAACCGCCCTCGCGGCCCTCGGCATCGGAGTCGGGTTTCTCCAGGAGCACCAGGTCTTGAATGTCGTCCACCACCCCGGGACGAACGTCCACCACTCGGAACAGCCGCCCCCATTCACGGCGGATGTACTCCTCGCTGTGGGCGGCCAGCCCCCATTTGCCCGTGATGCCCCGCCGCCGGAAGGAGTCCGCCCCTTCATTACCGAAGAGGTAATCCTGGAAGGTGAAGCCGGCCTCTTCCAGGTTCTTCTCCGCCTCCAGCGCCGCGCGATGGGTGGGGGTGAGTTCCGCCTCGCCGGAAAGCCTTTTCCGCAGGCCGTGCTTTCCCCTGACGCTCAGCAGGGCGAGCCCGCCCGGCTTCAGAACCCTGTGCACTTCATCCAGCCAGTCGAACTGGGCCTCCTCGTCAAGATGCGTAAACACCGAAACCGAAAAGACCATGTCGAAGAACCGGGGCGGGAACGGAAGAGGCGGAGCGAACTCGTTGACTTCGAAGACGGCCTCGGGGAAACTGCGCTCGGCCCATCGGACGGGGGCCTCATCGACGTCGCAGCCGTAGAAGGTGCACTCGAAACGCCCGTAGAGGTGCTGAAGCACGCGGCCGCTGCCGCAGCCGAAGTCCAGCACCCGCTCGAACTCGTCGAAAGGCCGCCCCAGGTCCCGGACCGCCTGCACGAGGGGTTCGGCGCAGTTGCGCCCCGCCCGGATGAAATCCGCCGCCGGCGGGTTCCATCGCCGGAGGCGCCGCGGCGGCACGCGAAAGCCCCTGCGGCGGAACCGAAGCGTGGCGGGCAGGTCCCAGATCGCCCACAGCAGATCCTTCACCCGGCGCGGGAGCAGTCGGCCCGCCGCCCGCCTGATCTTCCGGAAGAAACCCATCGCCCTCCTTCTGCAGAGACGGCGATGGCGAGTATAGCACAGCGGAAGGACGGGGGAAAATCCGGCTCGGGGGGCATCCGTACGCGTGAGAATCACTCGGGGATGCGGTCCACGTCCACGTATTTGACCAACAGGTCTTCCGACAGCAACAGCAGGTAGTCCTCCCCCTCGACGTTCACCTCCGTGCCGCTGAGTGTCCGGTAGATGACTCGATCGCCGACGGCCACTTCCTCGGTGGCATCCTCGGCCACGGCGATCACCTCTCCTTCCCGAGGCCGTTCCCGGGCCGTGTCCGGCAGGTGTATGCCGCCGGCTGTTTCGCCCTCGGGCTCGATCGGTTTCACCAGGACTCGGCTGTTGATCGGGCGGATGTTCACTTTTGGCTCCCTTCTTGCTCAATCCCAAGCAATCTGTCCAGTTTCGATTGATTGAAGCCGACCACCAGTTCTCCGTCCACGTCTATCTGGGGAACGGCCATGCGACCGCTGCGCCGCTTCAGCCGGCGGGCCGCACGCTGGTCGCGGGCTATGTCGACTTCCCGGAAGCTAATGCGGTGTCGACGAAGATACGTTTTGGCCTGTCCGCAGGCGGGGCATCCCGGGCCGCTGTAGACCACAACCCGATGACGCTGCTTCGATCCTTCACCCCCGGGCCGGGTCGACGGCCCGCCGGCGAAGGCCACCTCGTAGAAGCGGGCGCTCTGAACGCCCTCGACCGATCGGGTTGCCTCGCCGTTCTCCAGCGCGATCACGGTTGGCACGTTCTCGACGTCGTACTGGCGGTGAACGCCCTTCACCCGGGTCACGTCCAGCCCGTAGAGTGGGATGTCCGGGTTATCCGCGATGAACTGCCGCAGTTCGTCCCGGGCACGCTGAGCGGCCTCGGAAAACCCCCCGTAGAAAAACAGCACGAGGAAATCCTCATGGCGCTCCAGAAGCTCCTCCAGATGATCGCGGCTCTCCACCCATTCCATGTTGTTCTTTCCGCAGTCGTTGTGCCGAGTTTCCGCAGGTCTGCCGTCCGCCGAAAGATCACCACCGCGGAGGGCCGAGTGGATCAGTCACCCTCCGCCTCCAGGGCCTCCATGTAGCGTCGCACGCACTCCTCGCAGCTTTCACCCTCCGTGCCGTCGGCCACGAAGTTCTGAAACTCCTCCAGCCACCGCTCGCCTCGGCTTTGCTGCTTGAGGAACGCCAGGAAGCAGACGAAGCGCCGGAGGACCTCTCGGTCCAGCGAGTGCTCCATCCCGCAGGCGATGGAATCCGCGCGTTCCGGGGCCACCCCGAGGACGTCCCGAAGGAAATCCGTCACGATGCGGTGCCGCAGGGCGATCTCCCCGGCCACCTCCCGACCTTCCGCCGTGAGAGTGATGACCTCGTAGGGGGTGTAGTTCACCAGCTCCTTCTCGGCCAGGCTCCGCAGGGCCGAACACACCGTGGACTTGGCTACTTCCACGGCCGCCGCGATGTCCTTCACCCGTGCGACGCGCTTCTCATTCTCGATGCGGAAGATCGCCTCCAGGTAATCTTCCAGGGTGGAGCTGATGATCCGGCCCATTGGGTGCGTCCCGATTCAGGTGGCTCTGTAGAAAGCATCCGTCGGAACCAAATCGGCCCCGCGCCTGCCACGCCGTCATGCTGAGGCGCCTTCTCTTCCGGCGCCGAACGCATCTCGCCGTTCTGCCGCGCCGCAGTTTCCCGCTCCGCCGCCCTTGCTTCCCGGCGGGCCATGTGCGTTGAACCGAACGACGAGATTCTTCGCTCGCTGAAAGTGCGCTCGCCCACAATGACATCGAGAGCGCATGCTCGGGCGGTCGCCGATCATTTGTGCAGAGCAGATTGAAGTTTGAGTCTTCGAACATTATACTGGGTGTCAAATTGAATGCAAGCCCCGGTGGAGCAAGCATGAATTCCGACGTGTTCGACAGACTGGCGGACCGCTACGACGCCTGGTTTGACAGCCCCAGGGGCGCCGCCATATTCCAAGCCGAGGTGGGATGTGTGAGGACGTTGATGCCGGCGGACACCTCCGGATGGGTCGAGGTCGGCGTCGGCAGCGGCCGTTTCGCCGACGCGCTCGGAGTCTCGGAAGGAGTCGATCCCTCGCCGACCATGCTCAGCAACGCCGCCGACCGGGGAATCCGGACGGTCCGCGCCAGGGCCGAGCAATTGCCCTACCCCGACGACTGCCTGGGGGGCATACTGTTCGTGGTGACGCTTTGTTTCGTGGACGAACCCGAAGACTGCTTCGAGGAGTTCGCCAGGACACTGAAGCCCGGGGCCGCGCTGACGGTGGGCATCGTGCCGGCCGACAGCCATTGGGGCCGGAACTACCGCGAGAAGGCGGAGGAAGGGCATCCCTTCTACTCCGTGGCGCGTTTCTACACCTGCTCTGAAGCGGCCGAGCTGGCCGCGTCTGCAGGATTTCGCATGGTGGAGGCGGCCAGCGCACTGCCGCCGGGAAGCGAAGCTGGTCTGCCTTCCGCCGAGGTTGCCGCGGGGCTCAAGCCGGGCTGGGGCTTTGCCGCAATGCGATTTGGACTGGAATCCGAGGGTTAACTGAAACCATAGAAAGGCCGACCATGGGCCGGGTTTACTTCCCCCAGTACCGGAGAGGCCGGAACGGCGTCGAAGCCTTCCGGGGAACCCTGCTGGAGCACGCCCGCAAACTGGGCGTAGAGATAGCTTCGGAGTGCGGAGGCATTGGAAAGTGCGGGCGATGCCTTGTCCGGATAGAGAAGGGCGCCGAGGCCCTCGGCCCGCGCACCGGCAGCGAAGAGGAGCACGGGATGGGCCCGGACGAACGGCTCGCCTGCCAGGCGCGGGTCGTCAATCCCGAACTCAACATCTACGTGTTCATCCAGGACTTTGGAGACTACACCGTCCTGAGCGAAAGCCTGGAGACGCGGCTGGAACTGTCCCCGGCGGTGCGGGAGGTCGACGGGCGGGTGGTCCACTCCGACGAAGGCGACCTCGACGCCTACCGGGGTGAGATCTACGGCCTGGCGATCGACGCCGGCACCACCACGCTGGTAACCCAGATACTGGACCTGGAAGACGGCCGCTGCCTGGCCACACTCACGCGCAAGAACCCGCAGATCGTCTACGGGAATGACGTTATCTCGCGCATCGGCCACACCATGGAGCATCCGGAGGGCCTGGCCGAACTGCAGAAAAGCATCATCGCAGGCGTAAACGAGGACCTGGAGGACTGCGCCGATAAGATGGGCGAGTTTCGCGACCGGGTCTACGAGGCGGTGATCGTCGGCAACAGCACCATGCGCAGCGTGTTCTTCGGCCGGGAGGTGGGCACTCTCGGGGTAATCCCCTACGAACCGGTCAGCATCGACAGTGTTCTGGTCCGTGCGGGCGAACTGGGTTTGACGACGAATCCCGCCTGCAGGGCCTACGGAGGCCCGCTCATCGGAGGACACGCCGGGGCAGACGCCGTCGCCGACATCCTGGCCTGCGGCATGCACCGGGACGAGGACGTCACCATGCTCATCGACATCGGCACGAATGGAGAGGTCGCCATCGGCAACAAAGAGCACATCATGACCGCCTCCTGCGCCGCCGGGGGTGCCTACGAGGGGGCGACCATCGGGTGCGGGGTCGGCGCCATAGCCGGCGCCATCAAAAGCGTGTGGATACACGACGGCCACGTGGACTACGAGACCATCGGCCGCAAGTCACCGGTGGGCCTCTGCGGCTCCGGGCTGATTGACTTGCTGGCCGAATTGCTGCACAGCGGCATCATGGACCGCAATGCCAGGATCGACGGCAACTTCACAGTGGCCCCGGGAATCGAACTCACCCAGAAAGACATCTACGAACTCATCACCGCCAAGGCCGGCCTGCGGGCGGACCAGGACATGCTGCTTAAATACTACGGGGTGGCTCTGGAGGAGGTGGAGAAGATCTACATGGCCGGCGGATTCGGCAACTTCATCAACCCCGAGAACGCCGTGGCCATCGGCCTGCTGCCCGGGGCGCCCGAGAAAGTGGTCCGGGTGGGCAACGCCGCCCTGGCCGGCGCGCGGGCCATGCTGCTCTCCGCTGAACTCCGGCGGCAAGCCGAGGAACTCTCCGCCGCCATCGAGCACACAAAACCCAACGAACGCGAACCGGACTTTGCCTACCAGATGGCCGAACGCATGTACTTCTGAATCAGCGGCGACCCGCGCGCCGCGGAGCGTCGGCCTCAGGCCGGAGACGGAACTGGCGCGCCGGGAAGGATTCGAACCCTCGACCTACGGATTAGAAGTCCGTTGCTCTATCCACTGAGCTACCGGCGCGCAGAACCACACGAAGCTCGCCAGGCAACTCCGGAATATAGCACAAACAGCCCGCTGCCTCAACGCGTGAAGACCTCGTACGGGGTCGGTTCAAGCAGGTTCCCGGTCAAAGAGCACCTTCAGCAGAAGCGCGGCACCGATGAAGCCGCCGGGCACCACGCAGAGCCCCGCCCGCAGGCCGAACCGCTCTCCCACAACGCCCACTATCGGGGGCATCAGCCCGAACCCGGCGATACCGGCCACGGAAAGCAGGGCGAAGAGCGTGGCGGAACCCGCCCCGATTCGCCGGGCGGCCAGCGACAGTATGCCCGGCCAGAAGGCCGCCACGCACAGCCCCGCCACACCGGCGAGCAGAAAAGTGACCCACAGCGAGGGCAGAAGAGCCAGGCCGAGGCTGACCGCCGCCCCCCCGGCGGCCAGACCGACCAGCAGGCTGCTCAGGGGCAGCCTTCGCGTGGCGGCCCCCAGCCCGAGCCGCCCCGCCGCCATCGCAGCGCTGTAAAGCGTCAGGGCGCCGGCACCCACCACGGCGCCGGCGCCGTATTCCCGCTCGACGAAATTCGGCATCCAGTAGAACAGACTCCCCTCGCACCCGGCGCTCAGGACCATGGCCGCCGCCAGCATCCAGAACACCGGCCGGCCCATTATGCGCCGGAAGCTCCGCGCAGAGGCCCGTTGAGTTGCCCTCACGTCCGGTCGCGGATAGCGGCCGACCAGGAAAACGAGCGCGAGAACGAGAGCCGGCAGGGCCGCGTACTGGAACGGGATCCGCCACTGGACACCCGCGTCCAGCAGCCATCCCACCAGCAGTGCGGGCAACACAGCCCCCGCCGGGTAAAAGGCGTGGAGGATGCTCATCTGGGTGGGCACGTCGTCGCGGTGGAGTTCGGCCACCAGAGGGCTGGTCAGCGCTTCCGCCGGGCCCAGGCCGAGGGCCATCAGTCCGGTGGCCAGCAGCACGGACGGGTAGCTCGCGGCGGAGCCTATCCACACCAGAGCGCCTCCGACGAGAACCATGCCCCCGGTGAGGAACCACCTCTTGCCGATGCGGTCGGCCCCCCATCCGGCCGCCAGGGCGGCGAGGGCCAGTGCGAATGCGCGCACCGAGAAAAGAACTCCCCGCTGCTCCAGCCCGACGGCGAACTCCGATCCGATCCGTCGCAGCGACACGGAGAGCAACGCGGATGTAGTGGCAAACACGAACAGGGTCGCCCACGCAGCCGCCGTCAGGACTCGCTTACCGGCTTTGCCTTCCCGACGCATTCAGTTCTCCCACGCAACGGACGCACACCAGCTTTTTGCACCTCAGACATGGTGCAGGAGACTCTTACCTTCCGACGGCGGTTATCGCAAGCAGCAAGCACGGAAGCCCCCCTTCTCCTGCAAAACGCCCCGTCAGCCGCCGCCGCTTGAAAACTTCTCGCCGTACCCAATACTTAAGGATGGAGGGAAAAGCCATGCGACTGCACGTCCTGTACGATAACGAAGCCGCCCCGGGCTACGAGGCCGACTGGGGCTTCTCCTGTCTGGTGAAAGGCGGGGAATGGGTGCTTTTCGACACCGGCGCGAAACCCGAGGTGTTGGAGCACAACATGCGGGCCGCCGGCCTGGCCCCCGGCGAGATCGATCGGCTCGTCATCTCCCACGACCACTGGGACCACACCGGCGGGCTGCCCTACCTGGCCCAGAACAACCCCGGGCTCGAGGTCTACATCCTCCCTTCCTTCGGGGAGACCATGCGGACACAGGTGGGCTCCGGTCGGCTGCACGAGGTAAAGGGCCCCTCCCGGATAGCCGAGGGAGTCTACAGCACCGGTCCCGTGCGGGGTCCGATGAACGAGCAGGCCCTGGTGGTTGAAGCTCGCGACGGGGTTTACCTGCTGACCGGCTGCGCGCACCCCGGCGTGGATGAACTCATGCAGCCGGCCCGACAATGGGGGCCGATAGCGGGGATACTTGGCGGCTTCCACGGGTTCGACCGCTTCGACGCGCTGGAGGGCGTAGCGTACCTGGGCCCCTGCCACTGCACCCGGCACACTGAGGCCATCGCCGAGCGTTTCCCGGAGAGCTTCCACCGGATTCAAGCCGGGACGAAGCTGGAGGTGTGAGCGACGCTCGCGGACGGCGGGCAAGGCTCTGCGTCCGCATCGGTTGATTCCTCCGCCGTACGGGGATCAGACGCGTTCGGGGGGATTGAGTTTCGCTGACAAACCGCTTAAGGTACGGGGGCTACAGGCATCGCTCATCGGGAGGCGCCCCATGCGCTGGGTTCTCGTTGCGACCTTCTGCTCCGCCTTTGCCCTCTCCCTTCTGCTGGTTCTGCTTGTCAGGAAGCTGGCCGGCAGGTGGGGATTCATGGACCGGCCGGGCGGCCGCAAGGCCCATCCGGAGGCCGTCGCGTTGGGAGGCGGGATTGCCATCGTTCTGGCGACCGCTCTGCCGGTGCTCGCCGCGGCCGGGCTCAGCTACCTCTGGACCCGGAATCCGGACCTCTTCCGGGTGCCGCAGTCGCTGCAGGCCGACGTCCGGCTGGCGGCGGACCGCTTTCCCCTGCTGGGGAAACTGCTGATCGGCGCTCTGGCCTTAGCGGCGCTGGGCTTCTGGGACGACGCAAAGGGGCTGGGGCCGGTGCCGAAGCTGATCGGTCAGTTCATCTTCGCCGGGGCGGTGGCGTCGATTCCCCGCGTGCGCGTGACGCTGTTCATCGATGTGCCATTCGTCCAGGTGCTGCTGACCACGTTGTGGATCGTATTGTTGACCAACAGCTTCAACCTTCTGGACAACATGGACGGCCAGAGCGGTCTGGTGGCTTTTCTGACGGGGGGCGCGCTGTTCGTGCTGGCGCTTCAGACCGGACAGAACTTCATCGCCGGCCTTGTGCTGGCGCTGATGGGGGGCGTGCTGGGCTTCCTCCTGTTCAACTTCCCCCCGGCGTCCATCTTCATGGGCGACGCGGGCAGCATGTTCGTAGGATACATTCTGGCGGTCAGCGTAACGCTGTCCACTTTCCTGACGGGGGAACACGCCAACCCGTTCTTTCCGGTGCTGGTGCCTTTGGTCATCTTCGCCATCCCCCTTTACGACACGCTCAGCGTGCTGGCCATCCGGCTCCACAGGGGGCATCCGCTGATGCGAGCGGACCGGAACCACTTCGCGCACCGGCTTCTGCGGCTGGGTCTGAGCCAGAGGATGGTCCTTCTGACGGTAGGGCTTATGGTGTTGGCTACGGCCCCCGGCGCAACCGTGCCTTACGGTTCCTCCACCTGGCGGGTTGTGGTGCCGACGGTTCAGGCCGGCGCGGTGGTGTGCGTGATCATCATCCTGGAACTGGCGAGCGCTCGCCTGCAGCCGGGCGAACGGGAATGACGACGACTATTCGAGGGCTTCTTGCTTCAGGCGGGGAAGAGCGTCCTGGGCCACTTCGTGCATCTTCTTTCCGGTCTTGAAGGAGACGACCGCCTTGGCAGGGACGTGCACCACGTCGTCGGTCCGGGGATTGCGGGCTTTACGGGGCTGTTGCAGCCTGGTGTCGAACACGCCGAAGTTGCGAAATTCCATGCGGTTCCCGCGACCAAGCTCCGCGACTATCTCGTCCAGGAATTGCTGAATGATCTCCTTCGTGATGACCTGAGAATAGCCGGTCTTCTTGGCAATCCTTTCGCACAGCTCGCGCTTCGTGACGGTTCGATTAGCCACCGATCAATCCCCTTTCGTCTCGGCGAAAATCTGCAATCAGCGGGAACTTGTTTGCGAGGGCGAACTTCTGACAAACCCGCGGGGATTCTAAGAGAATCCCTTCGGCTTGTCAAGGACAATCTCACCGGCACGCCGAAGTTGCAAACGGCCGCTTGCCAGGGTAACGTGAGCTGAATCGGTCGCGGCCCCTCAGTCGCCGGAGGAGCGCCCAATGAGCCTGATGGGACTGGACATCGGCACCACTGGAACCAAGGCCACCATCTTCGATGAGGAAGGTCGCATCCTCTCCAGTGCCTACCGGGAGTACGCGCTGCTCCATCCCCGCAGCGGCTGGCTGGAACTGGACCCGCAGGAGGTCTGGCAGATGGTCGTGGAGGCCGTCGGAGAAGCCGCGGCGGGCGCGCCGGGCGACCCCGTCTCCGCCTTTGCCATCAGCACGCTGGGCGAAGCCGCCGTGCCCGTCGGCGCCGACGGGCGGGTTCTGGCGAACAGCATCGTCGGGTTCGACAACCGCGCCTCCGAGCTGTTCGACGACTGGATCGCCGGACAGGACCCGGCCGAGATCATGCGCATCTGCGGCCAGCCACCGAGCCAGATGTTCACTCTGGTGAAGCTGATGTGGGTCCGCGAGAACCGGCCGGAACTCTACTCCCGCATGGAACGGGCCGTCTGCTTCGGAGACTTCGCCCACCTCATGATGGGACTGCAGCCGCGCATCGACTATTCCATGGCCGCCCGCACAATGGCCTTCGACATCCACGGCAAGCAATACAGCCGGACGCTGTGCGACTGGGCCGGCGTGCGGCCGGACCTTTTCAGCACACCAGTGCCCACCGGCACTCCGGTGGGGGAGCTTGGCGCACGCGCCGCAGATGAACTCGGCCTGCCGGAGGGATGCCTGGTGGTGGCCGGCAGCCACGACCAGCCGGCCGGTGCCCTGGGCAGCGGCGTCATGCGCTCCGGGGTTGCGATGGATGCAACCGGGACGGTGGAGTGCTTCGCCGTCGCGATGAAAGAAGCCGTGGTGAACGAAATCATGCTCCAGAACAACCTGGCGTGCTACCCTCACGCTGCACCGCAGCTTTATATCTCCCTTGCGTTCAACTTTACAGGCGGTTCCCTGTTCCGCTGGGTCCGGGACGAGTTCGGCCGCGAGGAGATCCGTCGCGCCGAGGAGACGGGAAAGGATCCATACGACCTGCTGACGGAACAGATGACGGAGGAGCCGACCGACCTCCTCATACTGCCACACTTTACCATGAGCGGCTCGCCCCACATGGACCCCAACCCCGTGGGGGCCGCGGTGGGCCTCACGCTCTCCACCGAACGCGGGGAGTTCCTCCGGGCGGCGTTGGAGGGTATTTCCTATGAGATGAAGCTCAACGTCGACATCCTTGCCGAAGCCGGGGTGGAGGTGGAGGAGTTCCGGGCCATCGGGGGCGGCGCCAAGAGCGACTTCTGGCTGCAGCTCAAGGCGGACATGTACGACCGGCCCGTGGTTCGGCTGGAAGTCGCCGAGGCGGCCTCCCTCGGGATGGCAATCGCCGCCGGGACGGCCGCCGGCGTCTACGACAGTATGGACCAGGCTGCGGACCAACTGATCGTCCCCAGGGAGCGCTTCAACCCGGCGCCGGAAAGGGCACGCTACTACGCGGATATGCTGGAAGCCTACCGGGAGCTGTATCCGACCCTGAAAGCATGGCAGCGCAAGACCGGCTATCGACTCAATGACTGAAAGGGGAATCGGGGCATGACGGCCATCCTCATAAAGAACGCTCGAATCATCGACCCCACCGCCGGGCTGGACGGCAAGCGGGACCTGCTCGCGGCAGATGGGGTGGTAAGTCGGGTGGCGGAGGAGATAAAGCCCGAGGAGGCGTCCGCCGCGGCCGACGGCCCGCTCCGCGTGGTGGATGCCGAGGGGCTGTGGCTGCTGCCCGGCCTCGTGGACGTTCACGTGCACTTCAGGGAGCCCGGATTCACGCGGAAGGAAACCATAGCCACCGGCTCCGGGGCGGCCGCCGGCGGCGGCTTCAGCTCGGTCGTCTGCGAACCCAACACGGACCCGCCCCTCGCCACCGTGGAGGCCGTGCGCGAAGTCGTTCGGAAAGCCGAGGAGACGGCAGAGGTCCGCGTGTACTTCAAAGCAGCGATGACCAGTCAGCGCGCCGGGCGGCAGCCGAACGACGTGGCGGAACTGGCCGAGGAGGAGGGCGTGGTCGCACTCAGCGACGACGGCGACCCCATAGTGAACCCGGAGGTGGTGGAGCAGGTCTCCCGCCGGGCAGCCGAGGCGGGCATCCTGCTGAGCCCCCATTGCGAGGACTCCTCCCGTTCGCTGGCCGAGGTGGCCGGCGGGAGAAATCCCGGCTTCAGGCCGGCGGAGCCCTACACCAACGAACCCAATTACGTCGCCCGTGACGCCCACATCGCCGCCGACTGCGGATGCCGCATCCATTTCCCGCACCTCAGCATGCGCAGGAGTCTGGAGGTCATCGGTGAATACCGGTCTCGCGTTGAGGTGACCTGCGAGGTGACGCCCCACCACCTGCTGCTGTGCCGAGAAGACTACACCGGCGGCGACCTCCCGGAGGTAAACCCGCCGCTGCGCAGCGCCGCGGATCGCGACGCCCTGCAAAGGGCCTTCGTGGACGGAGAGATCGAGGTTCTGGCGAGCGACCACGCGCCCCACACCCCGGAGGACAAAGCCGAAGGAGCCATGGGACTGATCGGGCTGGAAACGACCCTGGGGCTGGTGCTGACCCACCTGGTCGGCAGGGACCTGCTGAGCCCCGCGGAGATGGTGCGGCGGATCAGCGCCAGGCCCGCCCAGATATTCGGGCTTCCCGGGGGAACCCTCCAGGCCGACCATCCGGCCGACATGACGCTGGTCGATCCCCAAATGGAATGGACGGTCCGGCCGGAGGACTTTCGCTCTCGCTCCCGCAACACCCCGTACGCCGGCTGGGAACTCCGGGGCCGAGCCGTGGCCACCTACGTTGCGGGGGAGGAAGTGTTTGCGCATCCGGACTTCGAAGGACGGAAGAAGGGGTCATGAAGCTGTACGTCGACGGCAACGACCTGCTGGATTACTTCGTCGCGCGAGGCGACTCCGCGGTGGTGGGCGCCGAGGGTTCCGGAAGTCGCCGCAAGCTGCGCCGGTGGCTGGCGCGCTACGCCGAACTCCAGGACTGCGACGTCGTCCTCGTCTGGGACGAAACACCGGCGGACACCGTCCTCCCGCCCACTGAGAGATTCGGGAAAGTCAGGGTGGTCAATCTGCCGTGGGGAGAGGACGCACGCAGCGAGATCGCCGGCCCGGCCAACCGCAACGCAAACGAAGAGCGAACGTTCGTAGTCACCGACGACCCCCGGTTGATGGAGGCCCTCCGCCGGGGGAAGGCCACGGTGCATACTCCCGAACACTTCGTGTCACGTGCCCGGCGGGTGATGGGCAAGGGGGACGAGAGGCTGGCGGAGGAGCCGGACGAGAAGTTCACCGGTCTCAGCGAGGACGAGGTGGACTTCTGGCTGGATTTCTTCGAGAAAAACCGGTGAGGCGGCCGCTGATGCTCCGCAACCTGCTCAGTTACTGTCTCGTGCTGGTGATCGCGGCCTTCTTCGCGCTGATGTGGGGACTGCAGTTGCGGCGACATCTGCCGGCCGAGCCGCCGGAGGAAGGGCTTCGGGCCGAATTCACCGAGCTGCTGCCGCCGGGACAGTCCCGGCGCTCCAGTCGGTGGGACATCTACCTCTCCGGGGGACGCGTGGGAAGCTCCGAAGTGCAGATACGCCGGGAGGAGGCGGGCACTTT
Organism: uncultured candidatus Brocadiaceae bacterium; assembly: GCA_964510315.1. Lineage (GTDB taxonomy): Bacteria > Planctomycetota > Brocadiia > SM23-32 > SM23-32 > CAZEAP01. The sequence goes on along the minus strand of CAZEAP010000002.1, from coordinate 118,620 downwards.
CAAGGTCAATTCCACCTCCGAGATAACCATCGGCCCGGCAGCCGGATGGCTCCTGGGGTTCACCGGACACGTCGACCTTCGGTTCAGCGCCGACATCTCCCCGGTCACCGGACTTCGTTTCCTGCAGATCGAGTCCGAGGTCCTGGACATCCAACTGATCGGCTCCGTCCGCGAGGGCCGACTCACCCTGAGAGGCCACATGGGCTCCCAGGACGTTCGCACCGACATGCCCTACAAGGCGGGGAGGTTCCTGGGGGACATGCTCTCGCCGCTGACGCCGGTGAGGGAACTGAGCGAAGACCAGATCGGCAGGAGCTGGACGGTGGAGATGATCAATCCGCTGGCCGCAGAGGTCCAGCAGGTGCAGGTCACCGTGCTCCGGTCCAAGGAGATACTTCTGAGCGGGGAGAGCACCCGGTGCTTCCAGTTGCTGTTCTCCACCGGCCGGAACCGCTGGACATCGTGGGTCCGGGGCAACGGGGAGGTGCTGGTTCAGGGTACGCCTTTCGGGTTCGTCCTCCGCCGCGGGGACCTGCCCCCTGCGGCCCGCCGGCTGCTTGAGGCATCCGTCCCAACGCCCCCGGGCGCGCAGTGAACACCTTTTATCCTTGAGAGTTCGCAGGGGGCGCCTATAATGGCGCGCTCTACCCCAACAGCCGGAAGGAGCGAAAAAATGGCCGACATGCCGATAGCGCTGCAACTGTTCACCGTGCGCGAGCAGCTTTCCGAGGACTACGTCGGCACTCTTAATCGAGTCAAAAAGATCGGCTACGACCTCGTGCAACTTACCGGGGCGCTCCCCTTCGAGGGCCCGGAGATGCGGGAGGTGCTCGACGGCATCGGTCTGAGCGTGGCCGGCATCCACGTCGGTGGAGACAACCTCCGCGAAGACCTGGAGCACTGGATCGACTACGCCGAGGCGGTGGGCACCCGCGATCTGGTCTGGCCCTACATGCCGGAGGAGTACCGCGGCGACCGGGAAAGCTGGCTCCGCACCGCGGCCATCATGGAGGACCTGGGCGACCGGTGTCGCCAACGCGACGTGCGCCTCTCCTACCACAACCACAGCTTCGAGTTCGAACGGTTCGACGGCACCTACGGGCTGGACCTGCTCTACCAGAACACGTCCTCGGAGAACCTCTACGCCGAGATCGACACCTACTGGGTTCAGCACGGGGGCGAAGACCCGGTTGACTACATCAACACCTACGCCGATCGGATGGCCATCCTTCACCTGAAGGACATGGCCGACGACGAAGAGCGCTCCTTCGCCGAAGTGGGCAGCGGCATCCTACACTGGGATGCCATCCTGGAAGCCGCCCGGCGGGCCGGCGTCGAGTACTACTGCGTCGAACAGGACCGCTGCGACGGGGACCCCTTCGAGAGCGCCCGCAGCAGCCTGGAGTTCCTGGAGGCGCACCCGGCGTTCGCCGGCGAATGAATCCGAGGCGGGCACGGCTGAACCAGCGGGACAGCGACGGACCCGTTCAGCCGGCGGCTTCCGAACAGTCCTGGACCCGGATGTAGAGGAAGGCCTCCGGGTTTTTCTTCCGCTCCCGCGGCAGCCGTACCGCTTCCTCGACCGCCACGCCCAGGTCGCGCAATTCCTCCAGCGTCGCTTCCAGCGTGGGCTCGAACCTCTCGTCGCGGATGATGCCGTCCCGCACCCACTCCGGCGGCGCCTCGTACTGCGGCTTGAATAGCGACAGAATCTCCCCGTCGGGAGCGCCCTGCCGGAGGGCATTGGGAAGGATGTGCCGCTGGTTCGTCCAGGCGACGTCGATCGTGATGATGGCGGGGGATGCGGGCAGATCCACGTGCATGGCGTTGGTGCGCTCCATCACCACCACTCGCTCGTCCTGCCGCAGCTTCCAGGCCAGCATTCCGTAGCCGGTGTCGACGGCATAGACGCGTGTGGCTCCCTCCTGCAGGAGGCAGTCGGTGAAACCCCCGACGCTGCAGCCGAAGTCCGCCGCCACCGAACCCGCCGGGGTCAGCCCCAGCCGGTCCAGGGCGAACTTCAGCTTCTCCCCGCCTCTGCCCACGTACTGTCCGCCCCGACCGATGTCGCCCTCCCTTACTTTTTCCTGCTCACCATGTACTCGGTGACATCTCTGAAGAAGCCGCGGTCTTCCAACGGAATCCTCTCGATCAGGTCGAATGCCTGCTCGACCAGCCGGCGCGCTTCCTCCTCGGCGAACTCGGTCGAGCCGAGCTGCCCGTACAGCTCGCGGGCGCGCTCCACGTCCTGTTCCGTCGTCTCGCTCCGGCCCTTCCGCATGATGGCCGACAGTTCGTCCCGTTCCTCGGGGGCGGCGGCGTTAAGCGCATGAGCGTAGAGTATGCTGGATTTGCCCTCGCGGATGTCGTTGCCGATCACTCCGCCCCTGCCCTTGCCGACGGTCAGGTCGATGACGTCGTCGCGGATCTGAAAGGCCGCCCCCATGTACTCGCCCAGCTCCTCCACGCAGTCCAGCACCCGCTGGTCGGCCCCGGCGATCGCCGCCCCTCCCAGCATCCCCAGCGCCATGTATCGCCCGGTCTTGAGGGTAACCATCTCCAGGTAATGCTCGACGGAAAGGTCCGTGCTGCCGCGGGTGTTCAGGTCAAAAGCCTGCCCGCGGCAGGTGTCGGTGTAGGCCGCGGCGAAGGCGCGAGCCAGGAAGGCCCGTGTTGCGTCCGGGACCGGGCAGCGCAGGGCCGCCTCGGAAGCCACCCCCAGCATGTAGTCGCCCACGTTGATGGCGTTGGGCATTCCGAACTTAGCCCACACGGTCAGTCGATCGCGACGGATGGTGTCGCCGTCCTCCACGTCGTCGTGGATCAGGAGCATGTTGTGGAGGATCTCCACTGCGGCCGCGAAGTAGAGGGCCTTCTCCGTCTCTCCCCCCAGGTGTTCGCAGGTCAACAGGCAGATGGCCGGCCGCACGCGCTTCCCCCCCGTCTCCAGGTGGTACCACACGATGTCGGAGAGGTAATCGTCGGCGCCTCGGGGGAGCAGCTCCTCCAGAACCGGCTCTATCTGCGAGGCCGCCTCCGCCAGTCCATCTTCCAGAGACGCGGTGGGATCATCGGCCACAGCCAGGCCCTTCCAGTTGAGTCAACGCTTCCAGTTACAGGGGAAGACCGACTCCAGCGCTTCGGCCACGCCGTCCTCATCGTTGCCGGCCGTCAACGCGTCGGCCGCCTCCTTCACCTCCGGCGATGCGTTGCCCATGGCAAAAGACCGGCCCACCGCCCGCAGCACGGGCAGGTCGTTTACGTCGTCCCCGATGGCCACCACCTCTTCCGGCTCGATCTCCCACTGCCCCAGCAGCCATTCCAGCGCCCGCCACTTCGTCGCCGTTGGGCAGCGTACCTCCATGGCCAGCTCGCCCCCGTAGCGCTGCTGAACCATGCACTCGACGATGGCGTCCTGCCGGAGCGCCTCGCCGACTCCGGCCGCCCGTCTCACCCGCTCGGCGTCATCAACGGTATAAACCTCCAGGGCCCGTTCCAGCTCTTCAGGGTACGAGCCGTCATACCACTGGACGGCCTCCCGATTGGCCCGCGTGTAGGTCATCTGCTCCGCCCTCTCCCGTTGGGTGGCCGATATCCTCAGCTCGGGTTCATCCAGGGACCGATCGTAGAGCAGGAACGGCACAAGGTCGTGCTCCCGGTAAAGCTCGACCGCCCGTCGGGCGACCCCGCGCTCCAGGGGGTCAGCATAGAGCGTCTTCTCGTCGTCGACCCGTTTTATGAGTGCCCCGCCGCTGCAGACCAGCACCGGATGCACGTGGCCCAGCTCCTCCAGAACGGGCATCGAGCTGCGCAGGCGACGTCCCGTGCACAGCACCGTCCGCACGCCGCGCGCCGCCAGCCGAGCGAGCACGTCGATCAAGCGGCCCGTCACCTCGCCGGTGCTGGTGACCACCGTGCCGTCTATGTCGAGCGCGACCAGCCGGAAGCGCTCACCTGGATTCACCTGGTCCATCGGGGGAGAAGCTCCGCAGAGAATCCCTCGGGGCGGGCACGACGCAGGCCACGGTAGCCCATGGGGGCCCTCTTTTCAACCGTCCGGCCCGAAGGCACGTCCGACCAGGGGGGTGGGAGCAGCCAGGGGAACCACGGAGACACGGAGGACACGGAGGACACGGAGAACAGAAGAAGAACAGGTACCACGAATTGTAACCTCTTATGAGAAAAACGGCCGGGGGCCCAAAACGCCCCTGACCAAACCGTTTCTCCCTTCCCGGTGGTTTTCGCCGTTCTCCTTCGTGCCCTCCGCGCCTCCATAGTTCCCTTTGTCGTTTCTCTTTCCTCTGCGTCCTCCGCGGTTGCCCCTGCCGTTGTGCTCCTCCTTACCGTTACCTTCCTTCGTGGCCTCCGCGCCTCCGTAGTTCCCTTTGTCGTTTCTCTTTCCTCTGCGTCCTCTGCGTTCCCCCTGCCGTTGTGCTCCTCCTTACCGTTACCTTCCTTCGTGGCCTCCGCGCCTCCGTAGTTCCCTTTGTCGTTTCTCTTTCCTCTGCGTCCTCTGCGTTCCCCCTGCCGTTGTGCTCCTCCTTACCGTTACCTTCCTCCGTGTCCTTCGTGCTCTTCGTGGTTCCCTTTGCCGTTGGGCCGCTCCTTGCCCGCCGGGCCGGCGGAAGTTAACATATCCCGGTGGAGAGGTGTCCGAGTTGGCCGAAGGAGCGCGGTTGGAAACCGCGTGTACTGGTGTCCACCAGTACCGAGGGTTCGAATCCCTCCCTCTCCGCCATTCTTCCGGCCGTCCCGCGGCCCCTCACGCCTCGAGCCAATCCCCGAGCAGTTCCGCCGACTCCGACAGCACCGCCTCAGGCCCCCCGGCCTCGCGGACGGCGTTGGCGCTGTATTCCAGAGTGACGCCCCCCCGGAAACCGGACCGCCGCAAAACCACAATGAGGTCTCTCAACGCATCGGATGTGCGCGTGACGACCCGGTGGTCCCGGCCCTCGACCACGTCGTGCAGGTGTACGTGCTCCACGCGGTCGAGGAATTCCTCCGGCGGCGGCTCCTCCTGTCCGTAGCGCTGAACCGCCAGCAGGTAGTGGCCGGTGTCCCAGCAGAGGCCGACCGAGCAACCGCGCGTGGCCTCCAGGAGTTCATCACAGGTGTCGCCGACGCGGATAAGGGTTTCCGAAGGCCCCGGGGGAACCTGGTGCTCGGCAACGGTGCGTAGCTGCTCGGTCCCGGCGGCCGCTCGGCGCCCCAGCTCGCAAAAGAACAGCCGCGAGCGCCGGACCATCTCCCGGCGAAGCGCGGCGAGGTCGGTCCCCTCCGGCTGGTAGAGGAATTGAGCCGGATGGAGCACGACCGGCACGGGCCCTTCGACGGCTCCGGCGGCAAGCCGCGCCACCTCCAGCACGGGCTCCACGCCCGGCTGGCAGTCGGGGACGGGACCGAACCAGGACGCCGTGTCGTTGTCGAGCTTCCCCGGGCCCGGATGCAGCGCCACCCCCAACCCGGCATCCCTCAATCTGCACAGTTCCCGCTCGAGCAGCTCCCTGGTGGCAGCGTTGGCGTCCAACTCGAGCCCGACGGGGAATTCCACGAAGCGGAAGCCGGTCTCGCACAGGAACTCGTAGACGCTACCCCGCAGGTCGGGCAGCCTGCCCTCGCGCCGCCGCCGCCGCCAGTCCAGGGGCAGCTTGAAGCCGAGTGACACGCCCGCGTCCATGCTCTCCATCCTCGCTGCTCAGACGCTTATCTCGTCCTCGTAGGAGGGAAAATAACGTTCAATCACCGGGAGATCGAACCGTGAGAGAATGGACTCCTTGGGTTCGCGCGCCAGGAGGAACTTGAAGGAGCGCTCTACCAGCTCCTCCTTCGTGATCTCCCCGCCGGTGAGCTTCTGGTAGTAGTCGTCCCCTACGGTGACCGCATGGCGGGTCATCCCGTCGTCCTCGCGGACGACGACCTTGAACTCGTTCCCGTTCTTTCTCTCGACTTCGATCATCAACATCACCCCTCAAAGACACCCTGAAGGCTACCCAAACTCCATGGTAAAGGCGGCCGAGCATAGTGCAAGCCCCGACACGGAGGACCCCGGGGCCTGAAGGCCCCCCTGAGGGCATACCCGCGAAGCAGCGGCGAGAAGCGCGCCCCGGACTCCCCTTCCCCCTCTCAGGGGGTCCGAGACATCACGCGATCGGCACGGACCGGATAGCCGCATCGCGGAAGGCAGGGGCATGCACACAGACCTGGCCCGCCGACCCCTTCCCCCCCGGCCTGGAGGCGCGTCCCGGTCCCCGAGATGCCCGGCTCAATCCTCCACGTCGTCCACGTTGTAGGCGCTCTCAGGATCGGAGTTGAAGCTGTTCGGGCCGTACCACGCGACCGAGCCCGGCGTGTAGATGGGCCGACCTTCGGCGTCCCAATCCCGCGTGGCGTCGTCCCAGTAGGCCCCGTCTGTCCAGGTTCCCGAACCGCTCCCGGGGTCATAGGTGCCGAAGTCAACGTGTGTGCCGAGGTGGGCGTCGAACTTCTCGTCCCCGTCGTAGCGCGAGTTGCTCGGAGTGTCGAGGTCCACGTAGTCGAAGGCGTCGTCGGCATAGATGTCGGGGGTGACGTCCCCGATCCCCAGGCTGTCGCCGTCCTGGTTGTCACCGAAGTGGGAGGCCGGGTCGAGCCGGGGGTTCCTCAATTCGGCGTTGCCCGTCATGAGGACGAAGTCGGCGCTTCCGTCCGCGAATGCCACGACGGCCCCGTAACCGTGGTTGGCGTGTTCGTCGCCGGGGAAGGTCGTCTCGTCGGTCGCCGAGGTAGCGTCCATCCACAGCATCTTCACCAGGTCCAGGTCGGGCCCGTCGGCGTAGATCGGGCGGCTGGCCCAGCAGTTGACCGGAATGTTGGGGTCGATCACGTAGCTGGGATCGTTCGGATTACTGTAAGCTGCGCTCCGATAGTAGCTGACCAGCGGGTTGTCGACGTTAAAGCGCAGGTCGGTGGTGGTGAGGTCCCCGTCGATGTCGAAGTTCTGCCCGCCGGTCAAGGTGGTCGCATCCTCGTCTTCGTCGGCGAACTCCGGGGTGTCATCTGTGGACGGGCAGATGAACAGATCCAGCGTCTCCGCGTAGTGCGGATACAACAGGGCGAGGCTCAGTGAGGAATCGTAAACCACAAAATTACTCGTGCCGCCCGTCGGGTTCGTCGCAAACGGCGAAGTCCGGTTCCAGCTCGGCATGCGGTCCCGGTTGTTGTTCCGGTACATCTGGAATTGGTACCCGACGTTCTTCACGTTGCTGGTGCACTTTGCTTTCCGTGCTTCCTGCCGGGCTCTGTTGAGCGCCGGCATGAGCATACCCGCAAGGATGGTTATGATGGCGATCACGACCAACAGCTCGACGAGCGTAAATCCCTTCCGCTTCATCGTGACCCTCCGACAACGAAATTATGAGGACATTATTTGGCCCTTCTACTCTACTTTCCAGTATAGTTTCTGCTCGGGCTTTGTCAAGAACAAAAGCGCCTTGCAGTCCTGTCTCCCCGCCACAGGCCGGGCGCGGGGCATTCAGAGGCGCGGGAGCAATCCGTCCGCACCGGCACCTCGCCCGGAGCGCACCGCCGGCCCCGGCCGAGGGCGTCCCCGGCGGGCTGCATAAACAAAACCTGGGAAGATGGCGGCACACCTCGGGAGTCCCCGGACCTCCGCTGCGATTGGCCTCAGCGGGCGGGCGTGCTATAATGGACAGCTGGTTATGGAATCGGTGGGATGAGCGATTTCCTTCCGCAGCTCGGATTCCGTCCCTGCTTGCTCGCGCCGAGCGCTCTTCGGCTCTACGTTTGGAGATGAATTCGATGCGCAAACCGCCGCCCCCGCCGCGGGGCCAGGATCCAAAACAGCCCGGTGGAGCGCGTCCGTCGGGCGGGGGCCCGCAGAAGCGGCGGAAACTCCCGCTATGGTACCTGGTGTTTGGCCTTGCGCTGGTTTTGCTCATCGTATGGGCGGCCCGTTCGGAGGACCGCCAGGAGATCACCTACGGGCGCTTCCGGAAGCTCCTGCAGCAGGGCAAAGTCACCCACGTCGTCCTCAGCCGTGACAAGGTGAAGGGACAGCTGGTGGACGATCAGGGCGGGGAGGCGAAGTTCGTCGCCAACCGCCTGAAAAGCGACGAGAAGCTCCCGGAACTCCTTCAGGAGAAAGTGGGAGAGAACTGGGACGCGCCCGCCCCCTCCTGGTTGGAGAACCCGCTGCTGCTGTGGATATTCCCCATCGTGCTGATCCTGCTGTTCTGGCGGTTCATCCTGGGCCGGATGAATCCGACCAGCAGCGTGATGAACTTCAGCCAGAGCCGGGCCAACGTCGTGGCCAACGAAGAGGTGGGGGTCACCTTCCAGGACGTAGCCGGAATCGAGGAGTGCAAACAGGAACTGCAGGAGGTCATCGAGTTCCTCCAGAACCCCACCAAGTTCACCCGCCTGGGCGGCCGGATCCCCAAGGGTGTGCTGCTGGTGGGGCCGCCGGGAACCGGCAAGACCCTCCTGGCCAAGGCGGTTGCCGGGGAGGCCGGGGTAACTTTCTTCAGTCTCAGCGGCTCGGACTTCGTGGAGATGTTCGTCGGGGTGGGCGCCGCCCGCGTGCGTGACCTCTTCGAGCAGGCTCAGAAAAACGCCCCGTGCATCATCTTCATCGACGAGCTGGACGCCCTGGGCAAGACACGCGGGATGGGCCTGATGGGAGGCCACGACGAGCGGGAACAGACCCTCAACGCACTGCTGGTGCAGATGGACGGCTTTCAGACCCAGAAGGGCGTCATTCTGCTGGCCGCCACCAACCGCCCGGAGATGCTGGACCCCGCCCTGCTCCGCCCGGGGCGCTTCGACCGACAGATCATGGTCCCTCCGCCGGACCTCAAAGACAGGGAAGGCATCCTCAGGGTGCATACCCGGGACGTGAAGCTGAGCGACTCGGTCGACCTCCACAAGCTGGCGGCCATGACCCCGGGATTCGTCGGGGCCGACCTCGCCAACCTGGTCAACGAGGGCACCCTCCTGGCCGCCCGACGCGGCAAGAGCCAGGTCGAAATGGAGGACTTCGAGGACTCGATCGAGCGCGTCATGGCCGGCCTGCAGAAGCGCAACCGGCTGATGAACGATGAGGAAAAGGGCATCGTAGCCCACCACGAATCGGGGCACGCACTGGTGGCATGCCTGGTGCCCGGCGCAGACCCGGTCCGAAAGGTGTCCATGATCCCGCGCGGCGCGGCCGCCCTGGGCTATACCATGCAGATGCCCACCGAAGACCGCTACGTGCTGAGGAAAGAGGAGTTGATGGACCGGATGGCGGTGATGCTGGGGGGCCGCGCCGCCGAAAAGGTCGTCTTCGAGGAACTCTCAACGGGCGCCAACAACGATCTCCAGAAAGCCACGGACCTGGCACGCGAGATGGTGACCAAGTTCGGCATGTGCCCTGAACTGGGTCCTCTCTCCTACGCCAGGCGGGAGCCTTCTCCCGGGCAGCCACCCGAACTGCAATTCGGCAGCCCCTGGAGCGAACGCACCGCCCGGAAAATCGACGACGCCGTGCGAGAACTGGTGGACAGCGCATACCGGCGCGCCCTCGACCGGCTCGCCGACCACAAAGACGCACTGCTGGCCCTGGCGGCCGCACTGCGCGAGAAGGAAGTCATAGAGCAGGAGGAACTGCGTGAACTGCTGGGCACCCATGGCATAGAACTCCCGCCGGCCGCCTCCGTGGCACCTTCCGAAGAGCAGGCGATGGCCGAGCAACCGAAGCAGGCCCAGGGCTCGCAGGGCGCTCCTGACTGAACCGCCTCCGGGCACGCTGCCAGGCGACAAAACCTACATAAGCCACGGAAAAACAGCGAGCATGGACCCAGAAACTGCCGAAACTGAAAACGTGGGGGCCGAGTCGGGCGAGGAAAGCGAAGGCATCTCCCGCGGGCGCAAGATACGCCTCGCGGTGCTTGTCGGCCTGCTGGCCGCGTTGACCGCCGGACTCCTCGGATACAGAATCTGCCGGGACCAGCTCTCCCGTCAGACTGAAGAAGCCGTCTCCCGCCACCTGCGGGAAGCCCGGCGCGCGCTGGCGGAGGACAAGCCCGAAGAGGCCGCGCAGAACCTGCAGCACATCGCCGAGCTGGACCCAGAGAACCCGGCCCTCCACCGACTCGCCGTGCCCCTGCTCCATGCGTTCAACAACCTCGAGGAGGCTTTTCGCTTCTTCAATCAATTGGAGGATTTCGGGCAGCTCAGCGCGGAACACAAGCGCTATATCCGCCGGACTCGAGCCGTCTGGAACCTGGCTCGACGCCTGACGGCGGGCGCCCAAAACGACCGAGAACGCGCCATGTTGCTTTGCCGCTGGTTCGCGTGGTACACGGCACCCGTCGATTCGCTTGCCGTGCACACCGAGCCCTGGGCGGTCCTGTGGAGCGGCAGCGGAAACCGCCAGCAACTTGCGTGGGCCTACGCCGAACTGGCCGGACAGGCGGGCGTGCGCTGCAGGATTGTGACCTTTTCCGGGGAGAACAGCCCCGGGCCCACCGTACAGGTCTACCCGGAAGAGGGCCAACCGTTCCTTGTCGACCCTTTCCGGGGGATTCCCCTGCTCGACCTGCAGACGGGCCAGCTACTGGCGGTCCAGGCCGCCTATGGACGACTCCGTTCCCCGCCCGGGCAAGGCAATCCGGAAGGAGATGCCGACGAGGAATCCGCCCCGGAGCCGGCTCTTAAGACGGCGGTCCATCCCATGGCCCTCGATCCCCGCATGCACGCTTTTGACCGTCTCCTGGCCGACCTGCCCGCCCATCCCCGTCTTTCCCGCCGGCCCGGCTCACCCGACCTGGCGACGGCGGAGGAACTCTGGAGGGCACCTCTCCGCACTGCCGAGGGCGACCTTGCCGCGGAGGCGGTCCGTCGTTCCGTGCAGGTCGCAGAACTCACGGGGGCCGCCCGGCAGGACCAGCTCTTCGGCCGGCATTCCCGGGCGGCCCGGGCTTACGAAGCCAGCCTGAACCGATTGACGCAGCAACTCGCCGAGGCGGACGTGCAACGGGGGGCGCGCGTGCTGACGCTTGCCATAGAGCACCTGCGCTTCTTCGCCGCGGCGAACGCCCACGAGGCCGGACGGCTGGAGGTGGCCGACGGGAAGGTGCGGGATTACCTGCGGGACTATCCCGACGGCAGATGGCGGCCGGCCGCAAAGCTGCTCCTCGCCGAAATCGCCCGCGAGAAGGGCCGGCACGAGTCGGCCCGGAAACTCTGGCGCGGGCTGGCGCCGCCCCGAAACACATACGGGAGGCTTCGGGCGGAGGGCCTGCTGACGTGGCCAGACCCCGCGGCAACCCCGAGCAAGCAAGAGGAATCGCCGGGATAACCGACATGGATGTCCTCCTCCAAAAAGTGCTGCGGCACATCCGACGACGACGCCTGCTGGAAGGGATGCAGAGCGTCACGATCGCCTTGAGCGGAGGGCCGGATTCAGTCGCCCTGACCCTGGTCCTGCAGGAGCTTCTGGCGGCCGGTAAACTCAACCTCGATCTGCGGCTGGCCCACCTGAACCACGGGCTGCGGGGCTCGGAGTCCGAGGCAGAGGAGGAGTTCTGCCGAAATTTCGCGCACGACCGCGGACTGCCAATAGCGGTCGGAAGGCGCAACGTGGCCGCCATCGCTGAGAGCCGCGGTGGCTCCCTGGAGGCGGTTGCCAGGGAGGTGCGCTACGATTTCCTCCTCAGGGTCGCGCGGGAGCACTCGACCGGGGCCGTGGCCACGGGCCACCACGGAGACGACGTCGCTGAAACCGTATTGCTGCGGATTATCCGTGGGGCGGGCGTCCCCGGTCTCGGCGGGCTGGCCCCGTCCCGCCCGCTCGACGGGGAGGTCCGCCTGGTCCGTCCCCTGCTGTGCGTCCGCCGCTCGGAGCTGCGGGAGTATCTGTGGAAGTCGCGGCAGCCCTTCTGCCAGGACAGTTCCAACAGGGACACCCGCTACCTCCGGAACCAAGTTCGGCACGAACTCATACCGGCCCTGCAGCGGGATTTCCCGACTTTCTCGGTCGAATCACTGATGGCGCTCGGCGAGTCCGCCGTTGAGGTCGGCTCGCTGTTGCGAAAGCTGGCCGAAGAACTGTGGGATCAGGCATGCCTTGAGGCAAGCGCCGGCGAGGTGACGCTCGATGCCTCCGCGCTCGCCGGGGCAGAAACCGCGGTGCGTGAGAGGGTCTTCCGGCGCGCCCTGGAGAAGCTGGCCGGCGGGGAATCCGCCCCCGCCCTGCGGGCCGAGCACTATCGGGCGCTCGCCGCCCTTCCCGGGGCGGAGGTCGGCGCCGAGACCTCACTGCCGGACGGCTTTTTCGCCCGCCGGGAGCACGGAATAGTTTACCTCGCCCGGCGCGGGCCGGCGGCTACCTGGACGCCGCGCCGGCTGCCGGTGCCGGGTGAGGTGGAAATGCCCCGCACGGGCGTGCAGGTCAGGTGCGAGAGGCTGCCGGCCGGGAGCCTCGGGCCGAAGGAGGCCGAGAAGAGGGCGTCCCCGGGTGACGTTTTCATTTCCGCCAACGCCGTAGCCGAACCACTGACCGTCCGTTGCCGTCGACCGGGGGATCGCTTCCATCCCCTCGGTGCACCGGGGGGCGCCCGACTGAAGGAGTTCTTCATCAACGCAAAGGTGCCCCGGCACAAGCGGGACCGCATCCCCCTGGTCGTGGACGCGCGCGACAACATTCTCTGGGTTGTGGGCCACCGGATCGGGGAGCCGTTTAAGCTGAACTCGGACGGAGAACCGGTCCTTCGGCTCAGCGTCGGGAGCCTCGAACCCGGCTCATAGAGGCGCCGGATCGGTTGTTTTCGGGACCATCTCTCAGATAGCATAATTGCACCCGGAAGAGTCACGCCATGAAGACCCTGACCTGTCTGAAACTGATCGTGGCCGGTGCCCTGCTCCTCGCCGTGGGCCTGGCCTTCCGCGAGGTGCGCCGGGCGACCAGCCCGCAGGCGGTGCGACGCGAACTGCAGGAAGAGTTCAGGGAAGCGCTCCGGGGCGATCTCTCGCTGAGAAGCGCCTCCTTCCAGCTCAACGGCACGTTGCAGGCCGAGGACCTCGACATCAGAGCTCCGGGGCGGGAAGTACCCCTGTTCCAGTGCCCCCGCGTTATCGCTGAATTCGACTGGTGGCAACTGCTCCACCTCCGCAACGTCGTGCGAAGAGTAGTCCTCGTACGCCCCACTTTCCGGCTTTTCCACGAGCCGGGGGACCAGCGATGGAACTTCCAGAACCTGGTCCGGAGGCCGGCCGAACCGGGGGCTCCGCCGGCGGCAACGTTGGCCGAGGGGATAGCGCTGGAAGACGCAACCTTCCTCGTGAAGACGGCGCAGCTTTTCAAAGACGGGGAGCCGAGGGCCTTCGAAGGCCTTCAGTTCCGGCTCGTGCCGCAGGGGGACGGGCTGAGTGTCTGGCGGTTCGAAGGGCGCGTGCAGAGGGGGCCGCTCCGGGGGCTGGAATTGCGGGGCTTCTTCTCCGCCGGAGAAAGCCCGGGATTGCACCTGAAACTCAGCGCCGCGGACCTCGCCGCAGACGAACGCTTCTGGAACTGGATTCCCTACGGAAAGGCGATATGGAGGGACTTCCGGCCCGAAGGCCCCCTGGCGGTCACCGGAACCGTGGACTGGCAAAAAGGCGGCAGGGTCGACTATCGCCTTGCCCTCGAGGCCCGCGGAATGTCCCTGAAGACGAAATACCTGCCCGCACAGGCGGAGTCCGTCCGGGGTACCGTGACCATAACCCCCGACGGACTGACCATAAGCAATACGGTCGGCGAAGTTCCGCCGGACCAGATGGGCGCCGAAGGAGAGGACGTCCCACCCGCCGAGGTCCGCCTTGACGGAACACAGAGGTGGGACGGGGCGGGCCGCTACAGCATCCGGGCCCGCGACGTGCCTCTGCGGCGCACCACGATTGAGTCCATCCCCGCCGCGGGCGGGAAGCTTTGGAAGCGGCTGCGTCCGCACGGGCGCTGCCGCCTGGAGCTTACGATGCATCGGCCGCAGAGAGATGCCGAGATGGGTTTCCGGCTCAGAGCCAATCTCTCGGATACCTCGCTGAACCCGCCGGAACTTCCCGGTTCACTGGAGGAAGTCGCCGGCCTCGTGCTGGTGGACAACCAAACGGCGACCTTCCGCGGCCTGCAGGGTAAGCTCCGCCGAAACGGCGCCGCCCCAGAAACCTCGGCGGAGGTGGAAATGAACGGCCGCATGGGTCTCGCCGACGGCGCCCTCGACCTGAACGTGCACCTGCGCAACGTAAGGACGGACGAAGAGCTGGTGAAAGCCATTCCGGCCCGGGGCGAACGGATTTGGGAAATGCTGCGTCCCGAACTGCTGGTGGACGGGCGGCTATCCCTCCGGCGGGCCGGCGGCGAGGAGGACTACGAGCACAGCGGACTGCTGCGGTTCCACGGCGGGAAGGCGCAACTGAAGCAGTGGCCGATGCCCCTGCGTCGCGTGTCCGGAACCGTCCGCGTTGAAAATTCCCGATTTCTGCTGGAAAGGGTCAGCGCAGTGGCCGGGACGGGCCCCGTCGATCATACCGCGGGCGCCACGCTGCGGGCGGCGGGGTACGTGGACCTGGAGGCGGGTCGAGCCGAGGTCAACGTCAGCGCCGGCGATCTCTCCCTCGGGGAGGCGCTCCTCAGTTCCATCCCAGCGGTGGGGCAGCAAATCTGGCGGGGGGTAAAGCCGGAGGGACCGGCCTCCATGAACGGGACCCTCAGCTACCGGGCTGACCAGGAGCACCCTCTGAGCTTCCTGCTGCACGCCCGGCTGCACGACGTGACGGCCCGCCCTCAAGCCTTGCCATTCGCGCTGAAGGGCCTGCGCAGCGAGTTCCTCGTCCGGGAGGGAGAGGCCTTCACCGACCGTTTCAGCGCGCTGGCCTGCGGCGGGCACCTGAGGGGCTCGGCCGTGTTTCACTACGGCACGCCCCAGGAGCAGCCCACCTACGCGGGCACCGTGGAGTTCCGGCATATCGACCTGGCAGACCTGGCCGGTCGTTACCGCGATGAAAGTCCCAGGGTGGAGGGCCAACTGGCCGGGACTGTCGACTTCGGCGGCGTGCTGGACACCGAAGCCGAGTTGACGCTGGAGGGCGAGGTCTCGCTCTCGGAAGGTCGGCTGTGGAACACCACCTTCTTCAGCCGGCTGATGAACCTGCTGCATCTGACAATCCCCGGCAAAGACGTCGGCCTGCAGAGGGGCCGGGGCAGGTTCCGGTACCTGGCAGGCAGGACCGAGATCCAGGAGTTCGAACTCACCGGTGGCGGACTGGACCTCTCGGGCTACGGCACCGTCAGCGCGGAGGGCGATCTGGACCTCCTGATGGTCGCGGCCGGTATGCCGGAACAGGGACGGGGCATTCCCATCTTGAGTAGCCTCGTGGGCTGGGTGATGCGGGGAATGGAACGCGAGCTGTTCCGCATAAAGGTGACCGGGACGCTCCAGAACCCCAACTTCGCGCCGGAGACTCTCGCCCGGATCCTCTGGCCTTTGACAAACCTTCGTAGCGTCCTGTTCAGCCCGACTTATGAAACACAGACGCCCCGGGAGAGATAGCCATGGGTGCGGCCCGCATAGCCGTCGTTGGCAGCAGCAACACGGACCTCACCGTGGTGGCCGACCACCTGCCCCGTCCCGGTGAGACCGTCCTGGGCGGAGATTACACCCGGGCGGGCGGGGGAAAAGGCGCCAACCAGGCCGTCGCGGCCGCCCGGGCCGGGGGGCACGTCACCTTCGTCGCATGCGTGGGACATGACGATTTCGGCGACTCCGCCCGGCAAAGGCTCCGGGCCGAGGGCATAGACATCCAACAGGTCCGCAGGGACGAGAACGCCCCCAGTGGACTGGCGCTGATCATCGTTGAGGAGGGGGGCGAGAACCTGATCGCCGTCTCACCCGGGGCCAACGCGCGGCTCAGCCCCGGCGACGTCTCCGGGGCCCGGAAGGCGATAGCAGCGGCCGACCTGCTGCTCCTCCAACTGGAGATACCGATGGAGACCGTCACGGCCGCGGTTCGGACAGCCGACGAGGCCGGGGTGCCGGTCCTGCTGGACCCGGCGCCGGCACAGGCCCTACCTGAGGCTGTTGTCGGCCGGCTCGACTACCTCACCCCCAACGCCGGAGAGGCCGCTGCGTTGCTGGGACTGGCTGAACCCGGCGAGCCCGAACAGATGGCCTGCGCACTGGCGGAACAGGGGGGCCCGGCGGTGGTCCTGACCCTGGGCGCCGAGGGAGCCTGCGTTTGCGACCGGCACGGCCCGCGCCGTATAAAAGCACCAGGGACTCAGGCCGTGGACACAGTCGGCGCGGGTGATTGTTTCTGCGGCGTGCTGGCAGTGGCCCTGGCGGAGGGACGGCCACTGGACGAGGCGGTTTCCTACGCGGCCTGTGCGGCCGCACTGTCGGTACAGGCACCGGGCGCCCAGCCTTCGCTGCCCGAGCGCGCACAAATCGATGCTCTTTTGGAAGATTTTGCCCGACGGTCCCACCATGGATAGAAAATTCCGACTGGTCTTAAGGATCGCCGTCCTCCTCACCCTTCTGGGGGGCGGCGCACTGGTGCTCTACGCCGGCAGAGGGGAGCCCGCGCGACCCGACGTCATCAGGCCGGAAAGAAACGAGCCCTCCCAAACCCCCGCCGGGGGGACGACCGGGCAGGGATCGCCGCCCGAGAGCACCGGCGGTCCGCAGGAAGGGGCCGAACCGGCAGAAGCCAACACGGGGCTGGAGTCGGTTCTGCTGGAATTCTCCCAGGTGATCCGCGACCCGGAAGATGAAGAATCACAGGCGCTCCTCACAGGGCCTCGAGCGGTCTATAATCCGGAGGCGGAGATATACAAGGTGGTGGAGCCGCTGGTTATCGCACACGTGGCCGACGAACAGGGGGGCGGGGAGCTGGACGTCGAGCTGGGGAACGTCAGCTTCTCCGCGCGGGAAGCCACCTTCAACGAAGCAGAGAGGTGGGTGGAGCTGCACGAAAACGTCGTTATGGAAGGCGAAGACTTGAAGATAACCACCGACCAGTTGACCTACCGGGCTGGTGATCGGACGCTGAGTTCCGACACCCAGGTGCAGATGTACGAATACCAGGTGGACAGCAGCGGCGTGCGCCGACTCAAACTCATCGTCGAAGGCGAGGGAGCGAAGGCCGACCTTTCCGCCCGAAAAGTCACCATTCTCTCGAACGTTAAGACCCGCCTGTTCGACGTTTCCCGAGACTTCCTGGCCGGGGGAGCGGCCGGGGATGAGGAACCCGCCGGGGACACCCAACAGCTCACCATCACCGCCGACGGCAAGGGGATCTATAACGATCAGGCCGGCAAGGTGAGCTTCTTCGAAAACGTGCGCGCGGAGTTCGGGTCCAAGAGCCTTCTGTCAGACAAGCTCGCAATCGTCCTGGGCGAAGAGACGCAGAACCGCCGACTGGAGGTTTCCGACGTGCTGGCAGACGGCAACGTGCGCCTGTTCTACGGGGATGAGATGCTGCGCGGCGACGCTATGGAATGGCGGAACGTCACCCAGACCGGCGTCCTGAAGGGCGAGCCCGCCGAGGCGCGCACCCGGCAGTTCGACCTCCGTGGGACAAAACTTACCTTCTACCGCCTCAACAATCGGTTCCAGGCCGAGGGGGCGGGCGAGCTGGCATGGAAGGGCACCGCCGGCACCCAGCCCGACCAAGCCGAGACATCCTCCGCCCCCTGGCAGAGCGGCCCTCTCCAGATGAGCAGAAGCGAACCCATCCGCGTTACCTGGCAGGAATCCATGACCTACGACGTGGCGGGCCGGGTGGCCGTCTGCCGGGGAGAGGCCCGCGTGGAGCAGGGCGCCAATTCCCTCAACTCCGACACGCTGGAGGTGACCTTCGAGGAGGACAATCAAACCATCAGAAACCTTACGGCCCGGGGCGAGGTCATCGTGCGCGACGAGTTCGGCGATGCGGTCCGGGAGGTCGACTGTCAGGAACTGAAGTGGGACGCCCGCGGCAAGTCCGTCGAACTGACGGCTCCGGAGGGCCAGAACGTAACCGTGCGCACGGACCGCCAGGTCGTCACGGCCCCCCGGGTAATCGTGGACAATCGCCGACAGGCCATCGCCTGCCCTACACACGGTCGATTGAGCATCGAGCCGGCTCGTTCCGATGAACAGGAGCAGGACGCTGCTGAGGCCGTGCCGGTGGCTGTCGAGTGGAAGGACCACATGGAGTTCACACAGAAGGAGCGCCCGGTTG
Organism: uncultured candidatus Brocadiaceae bacterium; assembly: GCA_964510315.1. Classification (GTDB taxonomy): domain Bacteria; phylum Planctomycetota; class Brocadiia; order SM23-32; family SM23-32; genus CAZEAP01. The sequence goes on along the minus strand of CAZEAP010000002.1, from coordinate 100,383 downwards.
CCACTTTCCAGGGTGAGGTGGTGGCTCGACGGCATCAGCAGCTCATCCGGGGCCGGGAATTGCGGGTGGAGTTCGACGAACGGATGAATCCGCTGCAGATTCGATCCACCGGCGAGGCCCTCATGGAACTGAGGCCGCGAAACAAGAAGACCGAACCGGCCGATAGGCCGCCCACCGAAACGGCGGAAGGGCTGTTGGCCATCCCGCGCCTGAAAGGAGAATACTGGCGGCTGGAGGCGGAATCGGTGAGCATCGACCCCCGCGTGCAGAGCGTCCAGTCACAGACCCCCGGCACACTCACCGTGTTGAAAAGCGACAAGCCCTCCGGTGCAATATCGTGGCAGGACGAGATGAAGGTAGATTCCGTGCGGGGCCAGGCGGAATTCCAGGGCGACGTCGAGGCTCAACTGCAGGGCGCGGAGCTGAGCACCGATTGGCTGCGGCTGCTTTTCGACCAGGGCGGACAGCTTCGCCACACCGCCGCACGGGGCAATGTTTTCTTCGCCGCCGGAGGGGAATCCGGGTGGGAGTTGAAGTCGGAATCCGCGGAGGCGATCTTCGGCACCGGCAACGTGCTGCGGCAGTTTATCGCACGCGACGACGTAGAGATCATCGACCCGGACCAAAGGCTGCGTGCCCGGCGAGCGCAGTTCTTCCTGGCATCGGTGGAGGGACGTGAGGAACCGGTCATCACCAGGGCCGTCGCCGAGGGAGACGTATGGGTCGAATACCGGAAGAAGGAACAGCTCGAAGCCGGCGGCGACCGGCTGAGCTGGGACAGAGAAACCGACACTTTTGTACTCACCGGAGACCCCTACGCCTACGTCAAGCGCGATAACGTGAAGACGCAGAACTGGAAGATTACCCTCGACGGCGGGACGGGGCAGATGAGCCTGCCCGAGGGAGACCGGCCCGTGGTGACCGTGGTCGGAGGCCGGGACTGAGCCCACCGCAGAGCCCTGATGCCCGCACAGAAAGGCGCTCACCGTGACCATCCACTTTGCCGAAGGCGGCCCTCAACGCAAGATCTCCGAAGAGACCAAAAGGGAGGCCGTCCACGCCGCGGTCCAAGCGGCGGACGACCTGTCCCGCGTGCTCGCGTTGCCGCCGGACGCCACACGGATTCACTCGGACGCCGGCACACTCACCCGGATGCTCTACGAAGCGATCGGGCAGGCCGAATGCTTCGAGGTCATGCCGGCCCTCGGCACACACTTTCCCATGTCGACCGCCGCGATCCAACGCATGTTCGGCCGGCGAATTCCCCTGAAGGCATTCAAGGAACATCGCTGGCGGAAGGACCTGGTCCGGTTGGGCGCGGTTCCCGCGGAGTTCGTCCACAAGGTCTCCGAGGGGGTTCTGCCCGACATGCTGCCCGACTACGACATCCCGGTTGAGCTGAACCGGCGGCTGGCCGGGGGGGACTACACGGCGGTGTTCTCCATAGGGCAGGTCGTGCCCCACGAGGTGGTGGGCATGGCCAACGGCTACAAGAACCTGTTGATTGGCGCCGGCGGCCCGGAGACCATAAACAAGAGCCACTTCCTGGGGGCGGTTTACGGGATGGAGCGCATGATGGGTCGCGCCGACACGCCCGTGCGGGCCGTCTTGAACTACGGCCACGATCAGTTCCTGGGGGACCTGGGCGAACTCTATATACTCACCGTGATGGAGCCAAGCCCGACGGGACCCCCGCTGATGCGGGGCATATACGTCGGAGAAGGTCGGGAGCCTTTCCGCCGCGCTGCGGAGCTGAGCCGGCGTGTCAACGTCACGCTGCTGGACGAGCCGCTGGAGAAGGTCCTGGTCTACCTGGAGCCGGAGGAGTTCAAGAGCACCTGGCTGGGCAACAAGGCCGTCTACCGCACGCGGATGGCGCTGGCGGACGGAGGCGAGCTGATCGTGATCGCTCCGGCCGTGGCCACTTTCGGCGAAGACCCCGAGATCGACCGGCTTATCCGGAAACACGGCTATCGGGGCACATCGACCGTGCTGGGGGCCGTGGGGCGGGACCCGGAGCTTCGGGAGAACCTGAGCGCCGCCGCCCACCTGATACACGGTTCCTCGGAGGGCCGCTTCCAGATCACCTACGCGACCGATCCGGCGCTGCTCAGCCCCGAGGAAGTCCGGGGGGTCGGCTTCGAGTGGCGCCACCTCACGGAGGTGGTCCAGCAATATCAGCCCGAAACTCTGAGCCCGGGCGAAAACGACGGTTTATATTTCGTGCCCTGTCCGGGACTCGGTCTGTGGGCGGCAAAAGAGAAGTTTACCGGGTGAAGACCTCTTCGCCCCCTACCCCGCCTTCAGCACGTAGTTGGCCGCCCCGCCGGTGACCTCTATCCCAAATCCCTCCAGTCGACGGATCAGCGCATCCCGAAGTTCGCCGGTCACAGACGGGTCCACCCTTACGCTGTAGGCCGAAAGCTCGTGGCGCTCGTGGTCGCTGGCGTACCGCTTGCGCATGCGGTCGAACAACTCGCCCCGCCGCGGCTCCGAAAGCGTGGATTTCAACTCCCGGCTTGTCGCCCCGATGTCGTGGACTTCCTTCAGAAAGGCGCGCAGGCCCCGGTCGGCGGCGGCCATGGGATGCCCCGAACCCTCGAACTCCACCTCCCGCCGTTCCGGTGGGCTGAATCCCCGGAACAGCAGTTCCTCCCTCTGGGCGGGGGTTCGCCCCAGCGCCCTGCAGGTGGCCTCGTAGATCATCAGCGCGCCTCGCCGCTTGCCCTCAACGGCGTAACCGGCGATGTGGGGCGTGGCCAGGGCGGAAAGCCGGATCAAGTCCGCCGGCGGCTCGGGCTCCCCCTCGTAGACGTCGAGGACAGCGCCCGCGATCCGGTCCTCGCAGAGAGTCTCCAGCAGAACGTCGGAGTCCACCGCTGCTCCCCGCGAGCTGTTAATCAGGAAGGCGGTTGGGCGCATCCGCGCCAGTTCCGCGGCACCGATCATGTGATACGTGGGATAGGCGCTTTCTCCGGCGCGGGTGAGGGGGACGTGGAGGGTGACGAAGTCCGCCGCCAGCGTCCTCTCCACCGGGTCCGAGGTAAACTCCGGATCGCGTTCGGCCAGGGGCGGATCGTTCCGGAGTATCTCCATGTCAAACCCGCCGGCTCGGGCGGCCACGCGGCTGCCGCAGTTGCCATAGCCAACGATCCCAAGCGTCCGTCCGCTGAGCGGCTCGCCGCGCTGCCCGGTGACGTGCGCGAGCGCGAACCACACGTAGTCGGCCACGGAATCCGCGTTGGACCCGGGTGCGGCCACCACGGTGATCGGGTTCTCCCGCCGTTCGTTTGCTTCCTCAATGTAGCCGGTGTTGATGTGGTCTGTCCCGATGGTGGCGGTGGCCACGACGCGGCACCGACGGGCCCTGTCCACCAGCGCGGGAGTGATGGGCGTAACGCTTCGTATGGCCAGGACGTCGAACTCCTGAAGGCCCGGGAAATCTTCGTCGATCTCCCGGCCCGCCACCTCCCTGACTTCTCCGAGGGAGCCGAACAGTTCTTCGGCCAGGGGTATGTTTTGGTCGACCAGAATGTTCATCGCCGTCCGGCGCCTCCTGAGGTCCGTTGCCGGGGGCTAAAACTCACAGCGCCACGACCTCACCGGTTGCGGCCGATTCCAACAGTGCGTCGGCCACCGTCATTACCTTCAGGCCCCAGGCCGCGTCCGACCTGCTGGCCACCCCTTTCTCTATGCAATCCAGGAAGTGGGCCCGCTTGTCAAAGCGTTCTTCCATCTCGGCGGGGGAGCCGCCTTCGCCGCGCCTGTAGAGCACCAGCTCGCGCCCCCAGTCGGTGCTGGCCAGGCCCCCCTCCTCGCAGAGCATTCCGCGGCTGTAGTCCGGAACTGGAGACACCCAGCTTCCCTCGTGAGTCCCGACGGCCCCTTCGGCGAACTTCAGGGTGAACCATATGTGGTCGTTGGCGCGGGGACCTGTGTCCCGGCGGGCGTACTTGCGGGCATAGACCGAGGCCACGTCGCCGCCGAGGGCCATCATCCACTCCAGCTCGTGGATGTTAATCTCGAACAGCAGCCCGCCGCTCAAGGCGGGGTCCGCCCGCCACGACTCGTGGTCGCCTATCTCCCGGAATGTCATCCGCCGCGACCAGATGGAGACAAGCTCGCCCAGTTCGCCTCCCTCGACCCAGCGGATCATGGTCTGCACCAGCGCTCCGAAGCGGACCGAAAAGCCGACGAAAGACTCCACGCCCGCCTCCTCGACCGCATCGGCAATGTCCCGGGCCTCCTCCGCGTTCAGGCCCATGGGCTTCTCCACCCAGACGTGGCGTCCCGCCCGGGCGCACTCCACCGCCTGGTCGCGGTGGAACTGGTTCGGGGAGGAGATCACCACCGCGTCCACCAGGGGCAATATCTCGTGGAAGTCATCGAAAAGCTCCGCATTGACCTCCTCGGCGAGTTCGCTTCCCGCTCGGGCGTCCGGGTCAGCGACCGCCACCACGCGACTCCGGGGACATTCCGCAAAATAACGGGCGTGTCCACTACCGTTCTTACCCGCCCCGATCACTCCTATCTTCGTCATCTGGCTGCCCTTCTCAACGCGTACTCGGCTCTACGGCTCACAGCTCCGTGAAACGTATAGGCTCCACGCCGTGGCTCTCACAGTACTCCACGATCGGCGGCTCCATGAACATCCGGCGCTGCCGGTCGCGGGCGGCCGCCACGTCCCGATGTCCCGGATGGCCGAGTGCTTGCATCTCGTCGTTGTCGTAGCCCGGATGCCCGACCAGCAGGTAGGTGGCCGGCTCGGCCGCCTCCAGACGGGCCATCAGCCCTTCGGCCGGCGATTCGTATTCGCCCTCAATCTCCGGCAGCCGTGAGAGGCCCGCCGGCCGGTAGATCAAACCTTCCCTCCGGGCGAAGTCCGCAACGCGCTCCTCCATCTCATCGATCCACGAGAAGCCCATGTGGCAGTCCACGTAAGCTATCTCCAGCCCCTCGCGGCGCGCCAGGTCGAGCTGAGCCTGTATCTCGGCCATCATCTCCTCCGGCACCGGATCGTTGTCGTGCAGTGCCTGCGTAGTCTGGAACAGGTGGCCGTTTTCGTCCACCAGCGAGGGCACCTCGTCCGCCGCCAGCACGGGCCCCCACCGGGGAGCGTCCCACTCGGAGTTCAGCGCGGCGTGCAGGCCGACGCACAGCCCCGGCAGCTCCGCGAACATCTGGGCCGCCTCCTCCAGGGCCGGACATGGCACCATCAGGGATGTGTTCCGGAGTATGCCCTTGCGGAAGGCATCCCTCACGGCGACGTTGGCGGTGTGGCACATTCCGCTGTCGTCGCCCCGCGTCACCAGTCGTATGCGATTCTCACTCATCGGTCCTTTCCTCCGTAGCTCTTGTCTCGCCCGTGCGCACCTCCACCCCGGGCGGGGCTTCCCAGTCCACCTGCAGCCGTCCGTCCTCCATCTTCCAGTCCACCCGGATCAGCCCTCGGCGGTGCGGATATGTGCCGCGCGCCCACCTCAATGTGCCCGGCTGCGGCTCTATGCTGACCACGTCCGGATTGCCCGCCTCGGGAAACCTGACGCCGAGAACCCGGCTGGAGAGGTAGTGCGTGGGACTGCCCGACCACGCGTGGCACCGGCTCCCCCCGGACCAGACCTCCCACCAGGTCCAGGCGCCCCGCCGGAGCAGCATTCCCCAGCACCTGCGGATGAAGCTTTCCGCTTCCTCGGCGCGCCCGTGCCGGTAAAGCGCCCCCAGTGCGTAGAAGGAGAAATAGGGCATCACGTTGGGGCCGCGTCGCCCGCGGCCTTCCTCCAGGTTCTGCCGCATCGCCTCCACCAGGTATTCCAGCGCGCCTCCGGCCTGGTCCTCCCCCGCGATGTCGTAGAGCAGAGGCAGGGCGTTGGCGGCCACCGACGGCCCTGTGTATGGCCTGACCCTGGGGCGACGGTCGGTGAACACCTCCCGCTCCCCGTCCCAGAACTCCTGCCGTATTGCGGCCGCCAGCTCCTCCGCCCTCGCCCGGTAGCGGGCGGCGACCTCCGGCTTCCGGAGGACCTCCATAACCCGCGCCGCGTCGAAGAACGCCCGCTGGTAGAAGCAGTTCAGCGCGCAGTTTACGCCGCGCCGGTCCATGCGCTGTCGATCGATGTAGGGATTCATGCGCCCGCCGCCCAGCAGGTCCGTATCCCGCACCTGGAGAGAATCAATGGCCTCCATTAACTTCCGCAGGCCCGGCTCCATCTCCTCCAGGAACTCCGTGTCGCCCGTCCGCGCGTAGTAATGCCACAGCGCCTGCGCCATGATGGCCGAGTAGTCCGGGTGCCGCCCGGGCGCCAGCCCATGTGCACCGGGCGCCAGGAACCCTTCCTCGTCCTGTGTGAGGAAAAACAGCTCAATGCAACGCCGCATCAGGTCCTTGTCGCCGTACGCCGCCAGGTTGATGAAGAACTGCACGAACGAGTCCCCCGCGTAAAGGCCCCGCTCCCGCCGCGGACAGTCCAGGTATGCATCCTCCATACAGGCCCTGAGCGTCTCGCAGCCGACCTCCCAGATGCGGTTCAGCTCGGGGTCGGAGCACTCGAAGTCTCCCTTGCGCTCCGCGGGGTAGCCGGCGCGCGTGAGCCCGATGTCGTGGAGCACGAAGGAGCTGACGTCGCCCCGGACGATCACCTCCAGGTAGCGGAATCCCCGCGGATGGAACAGATGCCAACGCTGCCGTCCCTCCCGGGCCACCCGGCGCTCAGCCATCCGGATGTGATGTGCGCCGTGATCGGCGGGCAGTCCACCGCGCAGGCGCTCGGAGTAGGTCAGGTCCACCACGGTCCCGGCCGCGGCCGTGAAATCCAGCACCGGCCGGCCCAGGACCTCCGTGCCGAAATCGTAGAGGAGCGACAGGCCGCCCCCTTCTGTTTCGTCGGCATAGTCGGCGCCGCGGACGGGCAGCCCGTCGGGGGTGCCCTCCAGGGCGGTGAACCTGGTCCAGCAACGCTCCGTATAGGGGGCCTGGGCGCTCCTGTCGCGGGGCCACCGCTCCCACGGCCCGTATTCGGCGGGGAGTTCGTCCGCTGAGTCCAGGGGCAGGTCCATCCCCGCGATCAGCTCCCGGGTGGACTCCCTCCAGGGGCCGGCCAGCAGGAAGATGTCCGGCGAATCGAGGCGGGGTTCCGCACTCACCGTCACGCCGGCACCGCGGGGAACCCCGAGGTAGAAGACCCACGTGCCATAGTAGGTGTTCTCCATCGCGACCAGGCGGTTCCATCCCCGCCTGAGCGTCACCGTGTAGTTCCGCCTCAGTTCCAGCTCCCCGCGTCTCCCACCGATGCGACGTCCGTTCAACCAGAATTCACCCCAGAACGCGCCCAGGGTGACCCGCTGTCGGCGGGGAGAATGCAGGCACGTCATCGCCAGGCCGGCGGTATTGCGGGCACGGTGAGGTTTGGGCGGCGCGGTCAGTACGAAAGAGTAGAGGTCCTCCTCGGGCAGTTCAGCGGACCAGGCGCCGAGGCACTCAACGGGCCTCCGCTTGCTCTCGTCCAGCAGGGGGATGGAACGTTGCCTCAGCTCTCCCCAGTGTTCCTGGTCCGCGAGGGGAACGGCGTCCGGCCAATCGACGGCGTCGAACTCCGGCAGCGCCCAACCGAACGGAAAACCGCGGGCGTCCAGCACCTCACCGGGGTTCAGGGCGAAGGACAGCTTGGCCGTCTTCCGGAGGTGCCCGGGTGATTCCAGGGCCTTCCATCCCTCACCGGTGGAGAGGGAGATATGCGCCCCGGCCTCGGTCCGGGCGCTGCCCCACGCGACGAGCCCGCCGATGCTTCGTTCGGAGTGGAACGTGTGGGTGCCGTAGCTGTTGACGACGACGGCAACCACGTTGGTGCCGGAGCGCAGACGCCCGCCCAGCTCGTAAGTGTCGTACTCGGGCCGGCTTACGTGGAAGCGGGCGGGGCCGTGACCGACGACCTCCCCGTTGAGGAGCAGGCGATACCGGGTGTCGGCGAAGACGTGGAGTTGCCCCCCGGCCGGCTCGGCGTCCAGTTCGAAGGCCCGCCGGAAAAGAACGTAGCGGTTCCGGCCCTGGCCGGATGCGTCAGCCCAAATGTATTTTGCTGATTGTGGTTTCATGGTCGGACTCGACGGAGCAATGTCTCCCCGGGAGGCGCGCCCGGCGGTCCAAAAGGCAAGCGCACACAGCAGCATCCGCAGCAGCACTCGGGCACACTTCGGCGCCGGTCTCAGCCCCAGCAATTTCCCCGCTTCCTCAGGACAACAGGTGGTCCAGCAGTTCACTCACGCCGACGGTGGCAAGACCGATCACGTGGTCGGCGGCCCCGTAGTACACCAACAGCTCATCCTCCCTTCGGAGGGCCGCGGTGGGAAAGACGACGTTCGGAATGATGCCTTCCTTTTCCCAATCCTCCCCGGGTTCCATCAGGAAATCCGTGGTGCGCCCGAGGACGTTCAACGGGTTCTCCAACTCCAGCAGCGCCGCCCCCACCCGGTAGACATACTGCTCGTCCACGCCGTGGTAGAGCAGCAGCCATCCGGCCTCGGTTTTGATCGGCGGCGGGCCGGCGCCGATCTTGGCGCCCTCCCAGCCGGCACGGGGCTCCATCAGAAGATAGCGGTCGCCACGGCCGTAGTCCCACTGGCTCAAATCGTCCGAGAATGCCAGCCAGACGGCCGGCAGCTCCGTACCGTACTCCTCTCCCACCCAGGATGAGGGCCGGTGGAGCATGACGTAGCGCCCGTCGACCTTCTCCGGGAACAGCACGCCGTCACGGTCATCGACGCCCGCGGGCGTCAGGAGGCCGAGGGGTTCGAATTCCCTCAAGTCCGCGGAGCGCAGCAGACCCGTATAGCTCGGACCCATCGGGGGCATGCCCGGCCGGCGGACATAGGGGTCCAGCTTCGCCCTGGCGAAGAAGTCCATCTCCTCGTAAACCGGCCCGGGAATCTTGGATACCGCGGCGTAAGTGACCAGGAAGTCCGCCCCGTCCCGCGTGATGCGGGCGTCCTCAACGCCGCCGACCTCGTAGTCGGCCACCGGCTCGGCCACCGGCCCGTCTCCACAGCGCTCGAACCGGCGTCCGTCCTCGCTCACCGCCAGGCCGAACCGGGAGACGTACTCCCCCAGGTCGCTCACCGCCCGGTAGAGCATGTGGACCCGCCCGTCTTTCCAGACGGCACCGGGATTGAAGACGCTGACCCGGTCCCAGGAGTCCGGCACGGGCTCCAGAACCGGGTTGCCGCTGTATCGCTGAAGCATTGTCACGGGCACCTCCCTCCGCAGGGCCGGCCATGTTACCGGCTCGCCCCACGCCCCACAAGAGAAGCGGCGGGCATGGCCGGAAAAGCACCTTTTGTTTGCGGCACTTCCGCCCACCCCAATAGAATGCCCCGGTTTGAACCCGCCCACGGCGCCCGGCCGGCGTCCGCGGCGGCTCAAGTGCACTCAACCGAACGGAAGAATCCATGTCCGAAGAGGTCAATCTCGGCGTGATCGGCACCGGTCAGATCGGAACGCGGCACCTCGAGAGGTACGGCAACGTGCCGGGAGCGCGCGTCGTCGCCGTCTGCGACCTGGACGAGCAGAAAGCCCGGGGGGCGGCCGAGCGGTTCGACGTGCCACGGGTTTTCACCGATTTCCGCGAACTGCTCGCGGAGGACGACATCGCGGCCGTGGACGTCTGCCTCCACAACAACCTCCACGCCCCGGTCAGCATCGCCGCCATGGAAGCGGGAAAGCACGTCTACTGCGAGAAGCCCCTCGCCGGCTCCTACGCCGACGCCAGGGAGATGGTGAGGAAGTCCCAAGAACTGGACCGCATGCTCTCGATGCAACTGGGCAGCCTGTTCCGCAAGGAGACCGACGCGGCCATGCGGCTGATCGAGGAGGGGTTGCTGGGACGGCTTTACTACGCCAAAAGCAGTCACTACCGCCGCCGCGGGCGCCCTTTCGTGGACGGTTACGGGACCAGTGCCTTCGTCCAGAAGGAAGTGGCCGCCGGCGGCGCCGTCTTCGACATGGGCGTCTACAACATCTCTCGCGTCCTCTACCTGCTGGGCAATCCGGAGGTCCTGACCGTCAGTGGAGCCACCCACCAGGAGATCGACATGTACGAGGAGCGACGCCGGGAGAGCAACTACGACGTGGAGGAACTCGGCGTGGCTCTGGTGCGGCTCGCCGGCGGAGTCACCTTCTTCCTCGAGGAAGCCTGGGCGATCCATCTCGGGGGCACCGACGGCAGCAAGGTCGTGGGCAGCGAGGGCGGCATCACCCTCACCCCCTTCACCTTCCACACAACCCTCTGTGACATGGAGGCGGACGCCGGCTTCGACCTCGGCTCGGCGCAGACGCGATGGATGCGCGTGGCACCGGAGCAGCGCCGGGCCTTCTCCAGCCCCCAGAACCACTGGGTTGCCGCCCTGCGGGATGAAGTCCAACTCCTCCCCACCGCCCGGATCGGCCTCAACACGATGCTGATCAGCGAGGGCATCTACCTCTCGGAGGAACTCGGCCGCGAAGTCACCGCGGAGACCATCGCGGCCGAGTCCGACTCCACCGCCGTCCAGGTTTGAGGGCCGCGTTGGCCGGACGGAACCGGCAGGCGGGAAAGCGGGCTGCCGCAAAACGCGAAGGTGGGACAGCCCCGGAAAGAAAACACGGGGCAGGCCGACGGCCTGCCCCGCATTGTTCAGTTCGCATCGCGCCGTTGACCGGTGAGGGTTACTCCGTCGACAGCACTTGAACTGTCGCGTGGTGCACTTCCAGTGTCGGGTTCTCTCCGCGCTGGATGTTGGACATCCAACCGTAGACGTACACCTTGTCGCCGACCGAGGGCATCTCCCCCTTGGCTTCCCTTCTGTCCACCGTCGCCTCGGTGATCTCGGGGCCGTCTTCCTTGGTGCCTGGGGCGTCGAAGTCGATGGAGAGGACCCATCCGCCGCCCGAGCCCTGCTTCGCAGACGTAACCCAACCGTCACCGGAGAACGGCTGATTATTCAGGGGTTCGAAATCGGGCATCATTTCTTTCAGCTTCTCCGGCCGATCCCGTGAGGCCTGTTCCTCGAAGCCGTCCGGAGGCATGCCCCTTTTCCTGTCGATTTGAGGCCCACCCGTCGCTGCCGTACCCGTGGGCTGCGCACCGGTCACCTGTGTCTCTCCGCCCTCCCCTTCCGTTTTGGCCTCGCAACCGACGGCGAGACATGCGACAGTGGCCATCGCCAGCATTACAACCGCGACTCGGATGACTTTGCCCATCTCTTAGAACCTCCTCTAAAGTCCTTCGTCAGCCCTCTCTATGAGCCGTTCGTCGAAGCCGTCCCCTCTCTCCCAGCATTTTAGTAATCGCCGGCAGCAGCGTCAAGGGGAATCCCACTGCCCCCGGCCGACAAGTCTCGGCACTCGGAGCGGCGCGCGGCTGCTTTCCCGAACCCCCCAACGAGGGCACCCCCCGCAGGGCGCGGGGGTTCCTTCTGCCCGCAGCGAGGGGAACGCCCTCAGGTCCCCTGCGGCCCGACTTCCCGGAGCGTCCTCAGGAAGCGGTGGGCGGGGGCGTAGTCGGGCAGAAACTCCAGGATGCTCTCCGCCTGCCTTCTGGCCATCTGCAGGGCGCCCACGCGGGCATAGCACTCGGCCAGCAGGGACATCGCGGGGACGTAGCGGGGAGAGGACTCCAGGCCCGCCTCAAGCCTCTGGATAGCGTGCTCCAGACGGCCGTCGCGCGCCAGGATGCGTGCGTAGAGTGTAGCCGCGCGGGCGTTGCCCGGATCGTACTTCAGGCTTTTCCGGCACTCCCGGAATGCATCCCCCACCCGACGGTCTTTCCAGAACAGGCGGCTCGCCCTGTCGGCGTGTGCCGTGCTGAGCAAAGCTCGAACATTCGGGGCCTCCGGGCGAAGCTCGAGGGCCTGCTCGCCCTCCCGTATGGCGGCGATGAACCCGCCCGTCCGGTGCAGGGCCAGCCCCTCCAGAAGGTGCTCCGTAGCCTCGGACTGAACAGCGATCTTCTCCCGGAGCGCCGCCGCTTCATCCGGCGTCTGCCCGAGGTGGTATAGATGCGGCAGGATCTGTGCCCTGTGCCGTGCCAGGAGGCTCAGGTTCTCGGCGTAGGCCGCCGGCCCCAGCACCCGCGCCCGTGGGGCCGAGAACGCCAGGTAGGGATGATTGTCGGTGTGCAGCGGCGCGTCGCCGCTGAACTCCCCAATGCCTTCCGCGTCCAGCAGCAGGCAGTTAACCAGTGCCTCCACGTTCACCAGGCCGATCCTGGCGAGAGCCGGCCGAACCGCCTCATCGGTGAGACGCCTCCGCAGCGTCTGCAGGTCGAGTTTCAGTTCGCTCTGCGTGCCCACCAGCAGGGCGTGCTTGTTCAGCACCCGGGGCGCAAACCATACGGAGGCATGCGGGAAGACGGACTTGAAGGAGTTCAACACCATGCGCAGGTCATCGGGCCGAAGCTTGTAGATCGGCAGCCAGGCGGTCATAACGCCGCCCTCGGCAAGCCTCTGTCGGCAATGGGAAAAGAAATCGGTCGTGTAGAGACTCGCGTTTCCTCCGAAGCAGGGATGGACGGCGTCGTCGAGTATGAGGTCATACTTCCGGTCGGTGGCCAAAAGCACGGTGCGGGCATCCTGAACGGACACGTGGAACCGGGGGTCCTCGAAGATGCCATGATGGAGGACGCGGAAATGCTCCTTCGCGGCCTCCACCACGCCGGGTACCAGCTCCACGCAATGGATCTCCTCCAGGTCGTGTTGCCGGAGGCACCAGGCGGTGTGCCCCGTTCCCAGTCCGATGGTGAGTCCACGTTTCGGGCGCCGGCCGTTGAGCGCCTCGTAGATCAAGCCCGGCATGTGTCCCTGGAACACCTGCGTGGACACCAGCGACGGCGCCGTGCCGGCCACGTTCGTGTGGTTCACCTCCAGCACCCGGTCCCCGTGAAACACCTCGCGGACGGTCACCGTCGCGTCGATGCCTTCATCGTAGTGCACCAGGTGATCGGGCACTTGATAGTGAGGGGAGAAGACCGCTTCGTGTGGGAGGAACAGGAGGGCACCCAGCCCCACGGCGGCAATTCCGGCCGTCCAGGCGCCCTTCCACCGGGGCCTCAGGCGGGGATGGCACAGCAGCAACCCCAGTCCGATAGCCACGTTCAATGCGGCCAGGAACAGCACGCCCCGGTGCATGCCCACAAAAGGTATCAACAGGAATCCCCCGGCGAATGCACCAAATATCGAGCCCACCGTATCCAGGCATCCGATCTTGCCGATGCGGCGGCCCAGCTCCCTGAAGTTCACCGTGTAGATCCTGCTCACCAGGGGGAAGGTCGCGCCCATCAGGGTGGTGGGAACGAGCAACAGCAGGCCCGTCCACAGGGCTACCAGGCCCACCAGTTGGCCCCAGCCCCCCACCCCCCCACCGGCCAGCCTGGTGCCCATCATGTTGAAAACGGGAAGCAGCAGAGCCGCCGAGAGCCCGATGCCGACCTCGATGACCGCCAGGAGGGTCAGCGGGTCCCCCCGTCCGTCCAGGTATTTGCCCGCCAGGAAGCTCCCGATCGCAAGTCCCGCGATGAACGTGGCGACCACCAGGCTGTATGTATACACCGTTGTGACAATGCCAAGCGCCGAAAGGATGCGCGTCCACACCACCTCGTAACCCAGCGAGGTGAAGCCCTCTATCCCGAAGACCACGAGCACGAGCACCAGCACGTAACCCGGGTACGGTTTCAGCCCCGCCGCCCCGCCGGCGCCCGGCTCCGGTTCGGAAGGAGAGGGCTCCTTCGGCTCCCCCGGCCCGGCCGGAGCGGCCTCCAGAGACCAGCCCCGGCGATGGAGGTGGAACGCAACCAGCCCCACCCCGATGCTGAGGGCCGCGGCCAGCCATCCGGTCTCCCGCACGCCAAACAGCTCAAGGCAAACAAACCCCGCCCCCAGGGCCCCCACCACGGCCCCCCAATTATTGACCGAGTACAGCGCCCCCATTCCCGAGCCCACCTCCCGCAGGCCCCGCACGAAGAACCGGGCCAGAACCGGAAGAGTTGCCCCCATCAGGCTGGTCGGCACCAGCAGCAGCCCGAACGCCAGGGCGAACCGCATCAGGCTGAAAACGTAGATGTCCGCAGGCCACGACCTGTAGACCGACACGTAAACCGCGGTCAAGCCCTCCAGACACAGGGGCAACAGGATTGCAAAGAGCCCTATCCCTAACTGAAGGAACCCAAATATCCGCAGAGGGTCCCTCCGCCTGTCGATGAACCTCCCCCCGACGTAGCTGCCCAATGCCAGCCCCGCCATGAAAGCCGCCAGGACCGTGGTGACCGCTATGCTGGTCACCCCGAAGACCAGACCCAGCATACGGACCCACACCACCTGATAGATCAGGGCGCAGGCACCGGAGAGGAAAAACAGCACCAGCAACAACCTTCTGAGTCGCCCGCCTGACTCCCTCTCCGCCTCCACACTGGCTCCCGGGTTCTCCATCGTGGCCTGCGCCGCTCCTGCTTCAGGCTGACTGTTTGCTTTGAATACGGCGGCCCGGCAGGTCCGCAGCCGACCTCGACGCCGCCCAACATATGGTCGCCCGTTTTGACGCCCAATGCAAGCGTCCCCTGAATCCGCCCCGTTCCCTCGAGCCTTCGCCAAAACACTACCCCTGCCCGGCCACGCAGTATCTGCCGGACAAGGCGGGCCAGGAGTATGCGTTTATTGATGCCTGTGTTTCTCAACTGTACGCGCCACGACTCGATAACCGGTGCGTGGAAAGCCCTTTCGTTCGCCCTCACGATCGGGTCTATTGAGTTCAATTGGTGCTGCTCTGGTGCGCCGCGGGCTTCTGATTCGCCTGCCTCCGGCGGGCTCCTTTTCCCTTTGGCCGTCCCTTCCCCGGGGTTTGCGCGCCCGGAAGCGGGCGAACCCGGGGAGCATCGGCGTCCCGCCCCCATACAGAGCCCGCGGAGCGGGCGACTCCGATGTGCCGCACGGGCTGAGAGTGGCGGAGGGGCAAAAAAAGAAGGGGCAGACGGGAGCCGGTGGCTCCCGCCTGCCTCTCCGTTGTGTTACGTCCGTCCTACATGGGACTTTCGATGGTGGCGCAGATCACAACGCCATCAACGATAGACTTCGGATTCCCAGGGTTCGGGAACGCCCCAGGTCCAGCCTCCCCAACCAGCGCCTTCGCCGCCGTACTCGTAGAGGAAGCTGTCGCCCATGTGGTCGCAGTCGGTGCAGCCGTAATTACCGCCCGCGTTACAACCTCTCCAGGCACCGTCGAAGCCCCAGTCGGCCCAACCGGCCTCGAAGCTGCCGCCGGCCACCGAAGCGTCGGTGGTGCTCACTTTGCCGATGTCGGCCTGCACGCCGCAGCGGCTGGAGGGGTCGTAATCGTAGAAGGTAACGGTGGCCTGGCCCTGAGCGATCGACTGTCCCTCGCCGTCGGCCTGGACGTCGCCGTGGCGGCCTTCGACATCGTAGACGCTGTCGGTGTCAATCCCGTTGCTCCGCCTATCGATGCCATCCTCGTCCATACGGGGATTCTCGATCACGCCGTAGCGAACCCAGGGCGACTGACTATAGCCGCTCCAGACCATGAAGTTACGGCCGACACCGAAGTCCGTGCCTGGCTCTTCTTTGGTCCAGCGCTCGTCGGCGTATTTCTTACGCGACCACTGGACGGAATTATCCACGAACAGAAGATGGGCACCGTCGTAGTGGTTGGGCGGCTCCACTCCGAAGCTGGTGGCCATCTCAATTCCGTCCGCCGCGATCACGCGGGTGGGCGGGGAGCCGGTGGCGATGCGATCGGGGTCGTAGAAGTAGCTGATCTCACGCGGGCCTACCCACTTGAAGCAGTTCCACACGCCCAGGTCGCATGCGCCGCACCTCATATTGCCGGCGTGCCAGTTCATGTCTGGTTCCCTGGGGTAGGGTGAGTCCAGGTTGGGGCAGACCAGCACGTCGCGGTCTTCCAGGTAGCCGTCCACCATGATTCTGGCCATGGTGTAGCAAGAACCGTCGATGAACGTACACGGTCCGTAGGTCCAAGAATTGTTGTTGTCGTCTCGCCACATGCTGAGGGCGAGGCCCAACTCGTGGATGTTACTTTTGCACGTAGCGCTCCGTGCCTTAACGCGGGCCTCTTCCAAGGCCGGCATCAGCATCGCGGCCAAAATAGCGATGATTGCTATTACGACCAATAGTTCGATCAGAGTAAACGCCTTCTTCATCTTCACATCCTCCCACAAGAATGAACCACTCCGTCTGACCTCTCAGTGGGTCAATCCTCTCTTACTCTCCCGCAGATGCCTCCTCTCACCTCCTTTCATCCGCCGGAATTGCTCGACTCAATCACTTTTTGCCTCCGAAAACGCCCCCATACTACCACACTGAAAAATACCTGTCAAGGAAAAAAACAGCCCTTTCAACACCGCCGCCGACTCCGGCGGGTCCCCGCCAAAAGGCCCGGGGGTGGCCGCCCCGGCGGGGTGCAAAAAAAAGGGGGGATGACGCCTGGCGGCGCCATCCCCGGAAGGTCCTGAATCAGTAATTCGGCGAACTCCAGTTGGCCGTCCGGTTGGTCCAACCCACCGCGTGGGTGTAGTGCCGAAGCGGCTGGATATTGGCATCCTGGGGATCCCTGACTTCCAGCCCGGGAGCGTTCCCGTAGATCTCGAACTTCGTGTCGCTCAGCAGTGTGAACAGTTGAGCGAGGGTAGGGCTGTCGATGGCGTAAATGTCATCGAAGTCGTCCCCGGCGTCAATGTTCATACCGTTTGTTCCGGCCTCGGTTCCCTGGGTGTCCGGCTTGTCGTGAACGTCGAGCCTGGGGTTCTGCACGAAGCCGACCCGAAGCACGTCGCCGTGACCCACCGAGTCGGAATCTACGACCCAGACCATGTTGGTGCGGCTCGGCAGGACGTTCTGAACGGCGTTGTCCTGGAAGAGGACGTTGGCGCTTCCGTCCCGGTGATTGACCTCCTGGTTTGCCGAGGCCTGGGGACCGGGGGTGTCGGGACGCCAGACAGTTTCCAGCTTGTCGGCGGCCAGGGCCCTGGCGGGATGCGCGTTCTTGGAGATGCGCCCGTTATCGTAGCCGTAGCCGGAATTCAGCACGTCCTTGAACTCGCCGGGATCGCTGGTTGGGTCGGCGGGGTCGAACGGTCCGCCGTACCAACCGGGAGTAATGTCCTCCCGCTGCAGGTTGTTACCCTCCACGGGACAGGCAAAAACGTCATCGTCCTCGATGAACTCCCGTTCGGACAGCCTGCCCCACACGTTGCAGTACTGGTTGTTGAAATCGCCTTCGTAGTAGTTGCGGAGATACTGCTCGCCCCGCTGTTCGCGTGCCATCGACAGCGCCGCGCCTATGTTGTGCAAGTTATGCTTGCACGAGGCTATGCGGGCGCTCAACCGTGCCCTGTTCAAGGCCGGCATCAGCATCGCGGCCAAAATAGCGATGATTGCTATTACGACCAATAGTTCGATCAGAGTAAACGCCTTCTTCATCTTCACATCCTCCCACAAGAATGAACCACTCCGTCTGACCTCTCAGTGGGTCAATCCTCTCTTACTCTCCCGCAGATGCCTCCTCTCACCTCCTTTCATCCGCCGGAATTGCTCGACTCAATCACTTTTTGCCTCCGAAAACGGCCCCATACTACCACACTGAAAAATACCTGTCAAGGAAAAAAACGCCCGTTCCAAAGCCCGCCGGCACTGCCCGCAGCCCGCCGCCCACCCCGTGCTACCATCAACAGCACCAGGCACACGAACAACGACAACCACCGAACCGGAGACAACCCGATGCAGGGGCAAACAGAGAGCACCAGGGCCCCCCGGCGGGAACGGCAACTGTGCTGCCCTGTCAACCCGGCCGGCCGGAGAATCGGCGAGAGCTTCCGGGGCGGCGCGGGGGCGAGCAGGGGAGCCGGGGCGCAAAAAGACGGGGCCGGCTGGTGCCGGCCCCGTCTGAACTGGCTGAAATCAGCCGTCAGTTATTGGCATCACCACTTGTCCTCGGGAACACCCATCCCACCGGCGGGCCACTGAGGCACGTTGGTCACGCACCGAGAGTCGTGCCTGTTCCAACGCATCTCCTCCGCGTAGATACCCCTCTGCGGATAGTAGTAGGGGTCGGTCAGGTTGCTGCCGTAGGTGCGGAACTGATCGTCCCACGACTGCATGGCCGGATAGGCCGTCGGGCTCGGGCTGAGCGTGCCCGGCCTGGGTTGGTCGGCCGGATCCGCGGACGGATCGGTAACGATGGCGTGGGCGTAGCCGTTCGGGGCGACAGAACCGTTCGGCATGTCGCTCGGGTCGGTCCCCCAGGGATCGCCGTTCTCGTCCATCTCCCACGTATAGATGTCATCCAGGTCGATCTCAAGCCAGGTGTCGGTCGGCCTGTAGTAGAGGTCCTCGTCCATGCGCGGGTTCGGGACGTAGCCGTAGCGCTGGAAGACGCCGTGAGGCTGGGTCGTGCCGCCGGCGGTTTCGGTCATGCCGGTATCCCACAGCACGCTGGCCTCTTCCTTGGAGGCCCAGTTGACGGCGCCGTCCTCGGACAGCACGTTCGCGCCGCCGCTGTGGGCGGGCTCGCTCATGTTGTACGCGGGGCCGTCGACGTCCCATCCCCAGGTGGACTCCACCTGACAGGCGACCTGCACGCGGCCCGCATTGGAGTTCTTGTCAATGCGGCCGAGGTCGTAGGTGTAGTCCCAACTGTGGACGACGTCGTGGACCGGCCGGGCGGACTCGATGGTGGGGTCCGGGGTGGGATCGTTAGTGAAATGGGGCCACGCGATGGGGTTTTCCTTGTAACTGTTGGGCGTCGGTCGACCCCACGCACGCACCTGGTCATACGGGATGTCCAGGCCAGGATCGTCCAGTACGTAGACGTCGCCCAGATAACCCAGTTTCAGCAGGGCGTAAAACGGCCCGCCCTCGCGCGTGACCCAGGGCTCGGAGGGAACGGTCGGGGCCAGGTAATCCTTGTAGTTCGCGTTGTTGCGGGCGTGGGCATCCTGCTTGGCCTGCCAGCCTACCCAGGAGGGGTACAGATCGTCTCTGTCGATCCTGTACCCGGCCAGGGAGAGCCCAATGTTGTGGAGATTGGAGCGGCAGGCAGCGCCGCGCGCCTTCTGCCGGGCCTCTTCCAAGGCCGGCATGAGCATTGCGGCCAGAATAGCGATGATTGCTATGACCACCAGCAATTCGATCAGAGTAAACGCCTTCTTCATCTTCACATCCTCCCACATAGAACAAATCGTCTCGACTTGCACAGTGCCTCTTTCTGCCTGAGAGTTCCGAATCTCACCTCCTTTCACGGTTTCTCCGGAACGGTACATACTCTGTTTTGCTCAACGACGCCGGTATCCTACCAGACGGGTTTTACCTTGTCAAGCAAAAAAACGGCCCTTTCCCGCCCGTCTTTCCGTCCCTCGGGCGCCCCCCCGCCCCCCGGTCGGCGAGTTAAGCCCGCGCCGGGTTGCTTTCGCGCGGGCGCCCCATATAATACGTAACCAGGTTCGTCGGCGGCATTCCCGCCCCCTGAGATCACGGTCCTCGCCGGACGGTTTTCATGGACACCCCCGAAACCGAAGAACGCCCCTCCCCACCCCGGCGCGTCGCCATCATCGGCTGCGGCGGCTGGGGCACGGCACTGGCCCTGCTGCTCACGCGCAACGGCCACCGGCCGTGCGTCTGGGGCGTGGACCCCGACTACGTGGAGAGCATGCGCGGCAGCCGCCGGAATCCCCGCTACCTGCCGGAGGTGGACATCCCCGAGGCGGTGGAATTGAGTTCCGACATGGCGGCGTCCCTGGCGGGAGCCCAATACGTCGTGGCCGCCACCCCGACGATATACCTTCGCTCCGTCTGCGAGCGCATGGCGCCGCATCTGGAATCCGAGCAGGTGGTGATCAGCGTCGCCAAGGGGATAGAGGAGGATACGCTCCTGGTGGGCAGCCGGTTGATCCGGGACGTCTGCGGCGGAGAGTTCGGCCTGGCCGGACTTTACGGGCCGAGCCATGCCGAGGAGGTGGCCCGACGGATGCCCACGACGGTCGTGGCCACCAGCGCCGAACCCGAGGTGGCCCGGGAGGTGCAGGAGGTCTTCATGGGGCCGCGGTTCCGCGTTTACACCAACACCGACATGGTGGGGGTGGAGCTGGGGGCCGCCCTGAAGAACGTTATCGCCGTCGCGGCCGGCATCTGCGACGGGCTGGGCTTTGGCGACAACGCGAAGAGCGCCCTTCTGACCCGCGGCCTGGCCGAGATCACCCGACTGGGGGTCGCTATGGGTGCCCGGCCGGAGACCTTCGCCGGACTCACCGGACTCGGAGACCTGATGACCACCTGCTTCAGTCCCTACGGCCGGAACCGCTCGGTCGGCATCCGCATAGCCGAGGGGGAGAGCCTGGAGCAGATCGTCGACCAGATGGACCAGGTGGCCGAGGGCGTGCGCACCACCCGCTCCGCCTGCGTGCTGGCCGAGAGTCGCGGGGTGGAGATGCCGATCACCCGCGCCGTCCACGAAGTGCTGTTCGAGGGAAAGGACCCCGTGGAGGCGGGGATGGAGCTGATGCAGCGCGAACCGAAGCCGGAACACGCCCGCGACCGCTGAACGGCCTGCACTCGGGAGACTGTCCCATGGCCTCAGATTACGTGCTCACCGTGATGTCCCTGGACCGGGTGGGAATCGTCGCCGGCATGACCGAGGCGGTCACCGAGCTGGGCGGCAACATCGAGGCCATCAGCCAGACGGTGATGCGGGGGTATTTCACCATCATCCTCATCATCCATTTCGATGCCGGGGTAACGGCGGAGGCGCTCTCGGAGAAGGTCCGCCGGAGCGGCGCCCCCGGAGAGCTGGAAGTCTCGGTGAAGTCGAGGACGGTCGCCGAACCCGAGCCGGTGGTGGCGGAGGCGGAACGGTTCATCCTCACCATCTCCGGGCCCGACCAGAAGGGCGTTATTCACCGCGTAACCTCCCTCCTGGCAAGCCGTAACGTCAACCTGGAGGACCTCTACGCCTACAGCGAGGGGGAGGATTTCATGCTGATCGGCCAGCTCCAGGTGCCCCCTGGACTGGAGGTCGAGCGGCTGCAGATGGACGTGGAGTCCCTCTGGCCGCCGGAGCAGATGAAGGTCAGCCTCCAGCATGAAAACGTATTCCTCGCCACCAACCACGTGGACTTCCGCCAGAGTCTTTACTGAAGCAGGGCATACCACCCGGACCGAGGGACACACATGCTCCGAACAGAAGACATCATGACCACCCTCCGCATGTTCCAGGAGGAGAACCTGGACGTGCGCACCGTCACCCTCGGGATCAACCTGCTGGACTGCGCCGACCCCGAGATCGGGCGGCTTTGCCGGAAGGTGAGGATGAAGATCCGCAGCCGCGCCGGCCACCTGGTGCGCGCCTGCGAGGAGGTGGGAGCCAAGTACGGCATACCCGTGGTGAACAAGCGGATCGCCCTCAGCCCGGTCAGCGCCCTGGCGGCCGGCGGCGCCCGCGAGGCATTCTGCCGGCTGGCCGAAGCCCTGGACGAGGCGGCCGCCGAGGTGAACGTCGATCTGGTCGGCGGGTTCACCGCTCTGGTGCAGAAGGGGATGACCCCCGCCGAGGAGGCACTGATAAGCTCGATCCCCCACGCACTGAGCCGGACCGAGCGGCTCTGCGGCTCGGTCAACGTGGCCGGCACAAACGCCGGCATCAACGTGGACGCCATCAACCTGGTGGCCGAGAAGATCATCCGGGTGGCCGAGGAGACGGCCGATCGGGACGGGTTCGGGGCCGCCAAACTGATGGTCTTCGCGAACATCCCGGAGGACAATCCCTTCATGTCGGGCGCCTACCTGGGCTACGGAGAGCCGGACTGCGTGGTGAACATCGGCGTAAGCGGCCCCGGCGTGGTCAAGCGGGCGGTGGAGAGGCTGCTGGAGGGGGAGGAGGAGGCCGACCTGGGCCAGATCGCTGAAAGGATAAAAAAGACCTCCTTCCGGGTGACGCGCGTGGGGGAGCTGATCGGCCGCGAGGTGGCCGCCCGCCTGGGAGTGGCCTTCGGGATAGTGGACCTTTCGCTGGCCCCCACCCCCCGGGTGGGCGACAGCGTGGGAGAGATACTGGAGGCCATGGGAATCGGCCGCATCGGCGAGCCGGGCACCACGGCGGCCGTGGCGCTGCTGAACGACGCCGTGAAAAAGGGCGGGCTTTTCGCCAGCTCTTCGGTGGGAGGGCTGAGCGGGGCGTTCATCCCGGTCAGCGAGGACCGGGCCCTGGCCGAGGCGGCCGAACGCGGAGACCTGAGCCTCCAGAAGCTGGAAGCGATGACCAGCGTCTGCTCGGTGGGGCTGGACATGATCGCCATCCCCGGAGATACTCCCCCCTCGACGGTCGCCGCCCTGATCGCCGACGAGATGAGCATCGGGGTGGTCAACGGCAAGACGACTTCGGCGCGCGTCATCCCCGTGCCCGGCAAGAAGGCGGGGGATACGGCCGTGTTCGGGGGCCTCTTCGGCCGGAGCACGGTGATGCCGGTCCCCGCCACGGAGGCGGCCGGGGAGTTCGTGCGGCGGGGAGGCCGCATTCCCGCGCCGCTCCAGTCGCTCAATAACTGATCCGCAGCAGGGAAGGAAAAGGATAGAGATGTCAGAGACGAGCAACCTGGAGAAGCGGCTGCTGAAGGAGATCATGCACATCCGGGCGATCGACGTACATTCCCACGTGCCGCCCGGGGCCCCTTTCGCCCGCTCATTGCGGGAGCTGCTGGGCTACCACTACTACACCGAGCTGGCGCACAGCGCCGGGATGAGCCAGGAGGTGATCGAACCCCACCGGCCCGACGAGGAGATGATGCCCGCCCTGCTGGAGGCGATGGAGGACATCAGTAACACGGTGCAGTATAGCTGGATGAGGGAGCTTGCCGCCGAGCTGTTCGGCTTCGGGGACCGCAAGCTGACGGCGGCGAACTGGCAGGAACTGGCCGCAGCGGTCGGGGAGGCGGCCGATCGGCCCGACCGCTCCCGGGAGATACTGGACGCCGCCCGGATCGATAAAGTCTTCCTCACCAACCAGTTCGACGAAGACCTGGAGTCGATCGACACCGACATCTTCACCCCCTGCCTGCGGGCGGACACCCTGGTGTTCGAGGCGGAGAAAAGCTCCGTGCGGGAGTCACTCCAGCAATTCGCCGACCAGGAGATACAGGACGCCGCTTCCCTGAAGGCGGTCCTGGGGACCGTGGTGGAGCATTTCCGCGGCCACGGCGCAAAGAGCGCCGCCATCTCCGTGCCGCCGGGCTTTCGCACCTATCCGGAGGCGGGGGCGCACTTCGACGGGGTGGTCAAGCAGACACTGGAGGGACCGCTGACCCCCGACGAAAGAGAGGTGCTGGAGAACGGCGTGCTGTTCGCGCTGGCCGCCCATTGCCGGGACTGTGACCTGCCCTTCCAGATCATGTACGGCGTCGTTCGGGACGCCTACCGGCACGGCGTGCCGCAGGGGACCGACCTTCCGGCAGCCGGCGACACCCTCCGGGGGCTGCTGCCGCTGCTGAACGCATTCCCCGGCGTGAACTTCTGCCTCTCGGTGCTGAGCGACAGCCAGGTCCAGGAACTCGGCGCCTACGGATGGGTGGTGCAGAACGTCGTGCTCAGCGGCCACTGGTGGTACCTCAACGTGCCGGCCCACATCGAGCGCGACCTGGCGGCCCGCCTCCAGAGCGTGCCCAAAAACAAACTGATCGGCTACTACAGCGACATGTACAAGCTGGAGTTCGGCCTGGCGAAGTTCAACATGTACCGCCGCATACTCGCGCGGGTGCTGACCCGTGATTTCGTGGCGCCCGGTCTCGGCACCGAAGAGGACGCCGTGGACGTGGCCAGGCTGCTGCTGAGGGACAACGCCATACGCATCTTCCACCTCTGAGCGCCCGCGCGGACAACAGAAGGGGGAACCGCAGAGGACGCAGAGGAACGCAGAGTAAAGCAACGGCAAAAGGAACCACGGAGGAAGGCGGACGGAAAGGCGGCGACCACGAAGAACACGAAGGGCACGAAGGACGACAAAGGAAGGCAACAGAAAGACCGACGACTCTACAGGCGGGAACTCTCTGCTGCCTGCTGCTCACTGGCTACTGACTACTGAATTCACCACGAAGGGCACGAAGGAAGGACGGAAGGCAACAGAAAGACCGACGACTCTACAGTGGGGAACTCTCTGCTGCCTGCTGCCCACTGGCTACTGACTACTGAATTCACCACGAAGGGCACGAAGGACGACAAAGGAAGGCAACGAACAGCCCGATAACTCAACAACTGCCGTTTTTCGAGCTGGCCACTCGTCACTGGCAACTGGCCACTGCCGTTTCCCTACTGACTACTGAATTCACCACGAAGGGCACGAAGGAAGGACGGAAGGCAACGAACAGCCCGACGACTCTACAGACGGGAACTCTCTGCTGCCTGCTGCCCACTGGCTACTGACTACTGAATTCACCACGAAGGGCACGAAGGAAGGACGGAAGGCAACAGAAAGACCGACGACTCTACAGTCGGGGAACTCTCTGCTGCCTGCTGCCCACTGGCTACTGACTACTGAATTCACCACAGCGCCGTTCACGTCGTTGTCGTTCCTTCAGACTTCAGACTTCAGACTTCAGACTTCCTTATCTTTCCTTGAGGTTTTTGCATTCTTTCGGCCGTGGAGGAGAAGAGCGAATGAAAGCCCGGAGCGCCCGTGGTCGGCTGGCGGCCGTCTGCGGCATTGACGGCAGCGGCAAGACAACACAGGCGGACCTGCTGGCTGCCCGGGCGGAGGCGGAGGGCCTGATGAAGGTCGAGCAGATATCTTTCCCCCGCTACGGGGACGGGTTCTTCGCGGAGGTGATCGAGCGCTACCTGCGGGGAGAGTTCGCGCCCCGCGCCGGGGACGTGAGTCCCTACCTGGCCGCCCTGCCCTACGCGTGCGATCGCTGGGAGGCGCGCGCTCGGCTGCGCACCTGGCTGAAGGAGGGCTCGCTGGTCATCTGCAACCGCTACGTGCCGGCCAACCTGGCCCACCAGGGCGCGAAGATCGACTCGGCCGCCGGACGCGAGGCATTCTACAGGTGGAACCTTGAACTCGAATACGAGGTCTTCGGGCTGCCCCGGCCGGACCTGCACATCCTGCTGGAGGTGCCGGCGGAGGTCGCCGCCGGGATGCTCAGCGGCAGAGGTGCCGAAGAGAGACCCACCCAGGAGAAAGACATCCACGAGGCCGACCGAGATTACCTGGCGAAGACCGCCGCCGCCTACCGGGAAATAGCGCGGAAGACGCCGGGCCGCTGGGCGATGGTGCCGTGCGTGCGTTCGGGTGAGATGCTGCCCCGGCCACAGATAGCGGAGCTGGTCTGGAAGCACGTTGAAGATGCACTCCAAGAGGGAGAACAAGAGGGATGAAACCGATAACGGCGGCACTGGTCCTTTTGCTCTTGTGGGGGGCGGGCTGCGCATCCGAAGGCGCCGGGAAGGTGCCGCTGCGCGATGAATCGGAGCTGCCCCCGCCGATGGTCAAGCGCGACGCTTACGAGACCTTCAGCAGTCTGGCCCCTTTCGAGGAACAGCGCGGCGCCAGGTTCTTCGAGCCCGACCAGGCCCCCCGGGCCCCGACGGTGACCCTCCGCACCGGGGACGGAAGGACGGAGCTGGAGCCCGGTTCGCGCGGCTACGTCACCATCATCGTATTCTGGAGCGCCCAGGACCTGCGCGGCATCCTGGCCCTTCAGCACGTCAACGACCTCGCGCGAAAGTACCGCCGCTACCGCGTGCGCGGGGTCAGCATCGCCGCCAGGACAAAGGGGGTGGAGAACGCGCAGAGAATCGCCGAGTCCAGAGGCGTGGACCTGCCCCTCTACTACGACGACCTGGACATGAGCGCGCTTCGGAAGCTGGCCGGCGCCGCGGACGCAGAGGAGCCGACGGCCATCCCCACCATCTTCATCGTCGACGGCAACCGGAAGCTGCGTCTCTACCGGCCGGGGTTTTCCTTCATCCTTCAGGCCAGGCGGGCCACCGGACCGCAGCGTCCCAGGCTGCTGGAGGACGCACCACCGGACAAAGCCATCGAAGATCACCTGCGGAAAGTGCT
This sequence comes from uncultured candidatus Brocadiaceae bacterium, assembly GCA_964510315.1. Taxonomy (GTDB): domain Bacteria; phylum Planctomycetota; class Brocadiia; order SM23-32; family SM23-32; genus CAZEAP01. Next base: position 74,291 of record CAZEAP010000002.1, on the reverse strand, counting down.
CCAGGAGCGTTATCAGCTCCGGTGAGGGTCGCCTCGGCCCGTCTCAGCCCGCCGTTCCGACGTTGAGAAGAACGTAGAAGGCGGCCCCGATAAAGACCATCAGGAGCAGGTTCTCCAGCAGGTAAACCTGGCTGCGGGCCGAGTGCGAGCGGAAGCGGCGGTGCAGGAAGAAGCGGCAGACCAGGAAGATTCCGCCCGCCAGGTAGAGGAGGGCCGCCCCCACGCCGTGGGAGCCGTGCACGGTGGCGGTGCCGCCCCGAAGGCCGGGCAGGTAGGTCCGCCCGCTCATCAAGGCGTACATGCCGTAGAGGGCCGCCGGAACACCGATCATCAGCCCCACGACGTACTGGATCACCCAGAGGAGCCAGTCCCACTTCTCGGTGCCGTCTTCGCGCATCGCGGTTCCCCGTTCGGTCATTCTCACGGAGCGACGGGCTCGCCGCTTTCCATCGACTCGTTGGCGGCGCAGGTGACCGCCTGTGTCTTGAAGGCGTCCGCGTAAGTGCTCTTTATCCCGGAACCGTCGCCGCTGACAACGGCTTCGATGAACGTCCGGTCCTCTTCCAGGAAGGCGTTGGTGCCGCACTCGACCGTGCGGGCTTCCCGTCCGGCACGAACCGTGAGGGTGGACCCGCTGAGTTTCGCCCGGGTTTTGCGGGTGAAGACCTCCAGGGACATCTCGCCCTTCTCGACGGCGCAACTGCTGGTGATCTCGCAGAGGGTTCCGTCCTCGAAGACCAGCGAGCAGATGCTCGCGTCGTCGGCCGTGTATTCCTCCACGTCGGTGATGAGGTCCCGTCGCCGGATGCAGTAAACCGTTTCCACCTCGCCCAGCAGGAAGCGGGCGAGGTCGAAGACGTGGGTGCTCTGCTCCACCACCTGTCCCCCGCTCTGCTCCTTGCGGCGCCACCAGGGGGCGCCGGGAATCCCGCACAGGTAGGCCCCACGCGCCGTGACCGGCGTATTCTCCGCGAGGTGCTCCCTCATCAGCTCCGCGGTGTCGCGGTAGCGCATCATGTAGCCGACGGAAGTCAGCAGCCCTCGCTCCTCCACGGCGTCCAGGATTCGGCGGGGCACCTCGATGTCGTTGGCCAGGGGTTTCTCGAGGAAGAAAGGTACGCCCCGCTCGATGAGCGCCATCTCTATGTCGCCGTGAACGTGAGGCGGCACACAGACATAGGCCGCGTCCAGATCGTGATTCTCCAGCATCTCACGATGGTCGGTGTAGGCGGCGGCGCCGGCGAACCGTGCCGCCGCGCGGGCGGCCCGGTCGGAATCCACGTCGGTGCAGGCGACCACCTTCGCCTCGGGGATATCCGCCAGCGACTCGAAATGTCGGCCCGCGATGCCTCCCGTGCCCACAAAACCCAATCGTACGGTCATCAGAGTCCCTCCTTAAGGATCCACGCCAACCGGCGGCCTTATATCACAGCCCCTCTGCCGAATCAACCGGCCTGCCCCGGCGTCCGGACGCCGACGACCCTGTCGCTCTGGTCGCGTCGGATCAACAGGTCCGCCCGTTCCCTGGTGGCCGTGATTACGCGGTAATTCCGACTGTCAACCCGTTCGTAGTGCTCGCGGGCGCTTTCGGGAGACCTGCCTCCGCGGATGTGCCGCCGGATGATGGCCTCGCGCACTCCCCGGGCGGACCGGCTGATGAACCAGCAGGTCTCCAGAAGGCCCCGGACCTCGGCCCAGGCGCCCCACTCCAGCAGCAGGTAGTTGCCCTCCACGATTACCACCCTTTGCTGGGGCCCGATCCGCAGCCCGTCGGGCACCGGATCGTGGAGGCGACGGTCGTAGCGCGGGAAGCTGACCGACGGCTCCGACCGGAGCCGGCGGAGAGTCCGGACGAACGCCTCTGCGTCGAAGGTGGGAGGCGCCCCCTTCAGTTTGCGCAGGCGGACGCGCCCCGGCCCCGCCCCGAACTCCGAGCCGCTTTCCAGGTAATGGGACTCCAGGTAAGCGTTGGGGTAATGGAAGCCGTCCAACGGGCAGACGGCGGCCGTACCGCGCCCGGGATCGGCCACACGGTTGAACAGAAGGACAAGGAGCGCGGCGAAGACGGACTTGCCGGAGGCCCCGGGGCCCGTCACCCCGGCCAGCAGGCGCCCGTCGGTGCCGCCGGAGAGCTGGCGCAGCAGGCGGCAGAGGGGCAGGTAGAACCGCCACAGCTCCACAGGGGTGATGCGCGCCTCGACGGCATAGCCGGTTGCTTCCACCGCGACCGAGGGGCAGAGGTCGGCGGTCTGCTCGAAGAGTCTGAGGCGTTCGGCCACGTCGGGTTCCAGGCCGGCGCTCCGCAGCGGAACCGTTGCCGGGTCGGAGCGGATCCAGCTCTCGGCCTCTTCCTCCGGCGGTGGCTCGCCCTCCGTCAGGCGGTCCAGCGCCCGCCCGAGCAGGTGTGGGTCGAACTCCTTCATCGTGGGTTCTCTCTCAGCATTTTCAGGACTTTGAGTCACACTGGAAGGCGCCGCGGTCTTCGCTCCGCCTGCCCGGGGGAAGGTTTACGGCCCCCTTGCGATGAACTCAGCGGGCGAGCACTGCTTCTGCCTCGTCGGGCGAAAGGGCCTTCATCAGCGCCAGCATCAGCTCCAGGGTAGCGTCGTAATCGTCGGTGTGGATGATGCCGGCGTGGCTGTGGATGTAGCGCGCGGGGATGCCCAGCAGGACGCTGGGGACGCCGCGGGAGTGCAGATGGATCGCCCGGGCGTCGGTGGCGCCGCCCTCTATCAGGCTGAGCTGGTGGGGTATCTCGTTTTCCTTTGCCAGTTCGAGAACGAAATCGTTGAAGCGATGATGCGCGATCGTGCCGGCGTCGAGGACGTAGACTATGGGGCCCTCGCCGAGCTTGGTCTCGACTTCACCCTCCACGCCGGGCACGTCGGTGGCGGGTCCGACGTCCAGCACCACGCAGAAGTCCGGCTCGACCACGTTTGCGGCGGTTTTGGCGCCACGCGTGCCGACCTCCTCCTGGGTGGTTCCGACGCCGTAGACCGTGTTGGGGTGGCTCTGGTCCGAGAGCGCCTTGAGCAGGTCGATCATCACCGCGCAGCCGACGCGGTCGTCCCACGCCTTCGAGAGCAGGTACTCCCCCTCCCCGACCGGCTGGAAGGGCTGCCTGGGCACGATGGGGTCTCCGATCCGGACGCCGAGTTCCTCCTGGGCATGTTCCTTGTCCCGGGCGCCCACGTCGATGAACATTTTCTTCCGCTTGATGATTTTCTTCCGCTGTTCCCGCGGCATCATGTGTGGCGGGGTGCAGCCGATGACCCCTTCCAGGTCCCCCTCGCGCGTTTTCACCGTGACAACATGGCCCAGCAGAGTCTGGTCGAGCCAGCCCCCCAGCGGGGCGAAACGGATGAAGCCGCCCTCGACAATGTCTTTCACCATGAAGCCAATCTCGTCCATGTGGGCCGGCACCATGATGCGCGGAGAATCGCTCTCGCCGGTTTTCTTGCAGATGAGGCTGCCGAGATTGTCCAGTTCGAACTCCGCGACGCCCTCCAGGCGGTCCTGGATGAACTTGCGGACCTCGTCCTCGAAGCCGGGAACTCCCTGCAACTGGCTCAGTTCCTCCAGCAATTCCACACTCGCCTGTTCCATGTCTTTCCTTTCGCCATAGGCCGAAGAGAACCCCCAGTATAGCCCGCTCCGGCCGGCAATCAACAGCGCGGTGCGCTAACTCATCCGCAGTTTTGGCGGCCTCTTTCCGGCACCCGCAGAGGGGCCGCTTCGAGCCGGGCCAGGAGCATGCGTTTAGAGCGCTGTCGGAGCGAAATCGTTCCGTTGCGCTCGTGACGTCCGTGAGGTCCGCAACCAACGCGCTCTCAAATGCCTGCCAGCCTATCGCCCGGAACCTGGCTGGCCCCGCAGGGGCCATGTAATGGAGGCCGGGGCTTTGTACGTGTTTGGCGTCCAGAGCGACACAGATGACGTTGGTCACCGGGTTTTTCGTTTGGGGGCCTGAACTGCGCACGCACCGGGACGATTGCCCTGCAACCCGGTATATCACCCCGCGAAGCCCCGCAGGGGCGTTACATACCAGCCCAGGGCGCAGCCCTGGGGACCCGGGTGTGCCTCCAAAATGGTTGAGCCCTGTAGGGGCGAGACATACGCGGGGCAGCCGGGCCTCGTCCGGTACATGGCGAGATGTCTGTCAACCTGAACGAATATGTCACGCCCTTCCAGGGCTCGTTGGTTTATTGCCGATTTCTCCCAGGGCTGCGCCCTGGGCTGACATGTCGGGCTCTTCCAGAGCCCGGCGGCCCCCGTGGACACGAATTCAGCGCATGCGAACGGCGATTGCCCCGCAAACCTGTCACGATCGTGAGGCCTCGGCGTTAAACACATACGGCCAGCATGGCCCGGCGCGGTGCGGGCTCTTTACAGGGGACCGATGGCGGGGTAGAATCAAGATCAGGGCCAGGGGGGTGAACAATTCGGCCCCGTCGAGCTACTGACTATAGATAGGGACCGCCGCGTTCGGTCCGCCCACTGTGTCCACGCCGGAAGGAGGAGAACGACCATGCGCAGAAAGGTTTCGTTGGTGCTGATGTTGGTGTTTTGTGTGGGGATGGCGCTGGTCTTCAGCGGTATCCTGAGCACCCCGACGCCTCAGCCCGCCGCAGCCGAACAACAGAGCCGGACCCCGGCCGAGACCGAGGAGCTGGAGGAACTCCGACAGTTCGCCGACAACCTCTCGAAGCTCTTCGCCAAGGCGGCCTCTACGGTGACACCGGCCGTCGTGAGCATCCAGAGCGAAAGGGTGGTCCGCGTCAAGGTCCGCGACCCCTTTGAGGAGTTCTTTCGCTCCCCGTTTTTCGACAGCCCGTTCTTCCAGCGGCGTTCGCCGCGGCAGCGGGAGTACAAACAGCAGGGGCTCGGCTCCGGGATGATCGTCGACAAGGAAGGGCACATCCTGACGAACTACCACGTCGTGGCCGACGCCGAGGAACTGAAGGTCGCCCTCGCCGACGATTCCGTGCACGAAGCGGAGATCGTGGGAACCGACGAGAAGACCGACCTTGCGATCATCAAGATCGACGCCGACAAAGACCTCCCCACCGTCACCATGGGAGATTCGGAAAACCTGCGACAGGGACAGTGGGTGCTGGCCGTGGGCAGCCCGTTCCGGCTCCCCCACACCGTCAGCACCGGGATCATCAGCGCCACCGGCCGCGTGGGACTGGGCATGACGGAATACGAGAACTGGATCCAGACCGACGCCGCCATCAATCCCGGCAACAGCGGCGGACCACTGATCAACCTGCAGGGCGAGGTGATCGGTATCAATACCTTCATCGTGAGCCGCGCGGGGGGGAACCTGGGGATCGGATTCGCGGTGCCGGCCAACATGTTCAAGGCCATCCGCGACGAGTTGATCGCCGGGCAAGATGTCGAGCGGGGGTGGCTGGGAGTCTGGATCGGCAACCTGACCCCCGAGATGGCCGAGGCGTTCGGCTTTGAGGGCACCGATGGGGTGTTGATCGAGGAGGTAACCGAAGACTCCCCCGCCGAGAAGGCCGGCCTGAAACACGGCGACATCGTCACTCACTTCAACGGCAAAGCAGTCACCAGCCAGGCGCAACTCCGCCAACTCGTCGCCGGCACCGATCCGGGCAGAACGGTGAAGCTGAAAATCTGGCGGGACGGAGAGGAAATAACCGCTACGGTGGAACTGGGCAAGCTTGAAGGAACCACCACTCCCGCCGACTGGCTCGGTGTCCGAGTCGAACCCCTCTCCGAAGAGGAAGCCCGAGACATGGGACTGCGAAGAGCGGTCGGCGTGCTGGTCACCGAGGTGAAGAAAGACAGCCCGGCTGCGCGCTACGTCTCCCCCGGTGACGTAATCCTCAGCGTCAACCGGCAGAGGGTGGACTCCGTGGAGGAATACCAAGGCCTGGTCAAAGAGTCGGGGGAGAGAGGCAGGGCCCTTCTCCGCTTCTATGACGCCGACAGGCAGCGCAGCATCTACGTGGTGATCCGCAAATAACGGCCCCCGAAGCGACGGACGACCCCGGACGGGGAAGGCTCGGTTGCCTCCCATTCGTGCCGCCGCGGTTCAGTGGTCTTCGTCCCCGTCCTCTCCCTTGCCGGGCAGCTTCCACCGCAGGTATATCACCAGCCCGGCCAGGAACACGGCGTAGAAAACGCACATTATGATCACCCGCAGCACGCCGTGCTGCTCCCCGAAAGTCGGCGTATCCGGCAGTTCGGCGGGATTTATGACCAGCACGTCTTCCCTCCTTCGGGCGAGGACGTTCCGGTTCCACCGGGCACGGCGGCCGCCGCGTCGTAACCGGGGGCACCAAAACTATCCTTGCGAAGCGCGTTGGGGACGAGGTGAACAACGTTCACGCCGCCTGCCCTCGGGCTCTGAGACGGCAGAAACCCGGAGAGCGAGGCATTATACTCCTTCCACTCGCCTCCGCAACAACGCCCGGTCCCGGGCGGAGCGTCCACAAAGCTTGACGTAACCCCGGTGGGGTGCGGTAAACTGCGTGGCTTTGCGGTTCCGCGGTCTCCAGTCCAGAAAGGGGTTCCGCAATGGACGCTCTCCTGCTGGCGGTCGTCCCCCTGATCGGCTTCCTGGTTGCCTACCATCTTTACGGGAAGTTCCTGGCCCGGCGGATATTCAAACTGGACGGCGACCGGCCGGTCCCCTCCCGGGAGTTGAACGACGGGGTGGACTACGTGCCCACCCGCAAGGGCATTATCTTCGGCCACCACTACACCTCTATCGCCGGCACCGGGCCGATAGTGGGGCCCGCCATCGGGATAATCTGGGGGTGGGTGCCCGCCCTGATCTGGGTCTTCTTCGGCTCGATCTTCATGGGCGCCGTCCACGATTTCGGCGCGCTGGTGATGAGTCTCCGCAACCAGGGCCGCTCCCTCTCGGAGGTGGCCGGCAAGTATATCAACAAACGGGTGCGGACGATTTTCTTCCTGATCGTGTTTTTCGAGCTGTGGATCGTCATCGCGGTGTTCGGGCTGGTGATCGGCGTTCTTTTCACCAAGTATCCCCAGAGCGTCTTTCCCATCTGGATGGAGGTGCCGATAGCCATAGGACTCGGCTACGCGATCTACAAGCGGAAGCTGCCCGTCGTGCCGGCCACGCTGGTCGCCGTCGGGGCGATGTACCTCACGGTGGTGGCCGGGCACTGGCTTCCCATCGGGATGCCCGCGATCGGCCCGCTGCCGGCCATCGGCGTCTGGGTGATCATCCTGCTGACCTACGTCTTCTTCGCTTCCATCCTGCCGGTCACGACATTGCTGCAGCCAAGGGACTACATCAACTCCTGGCAGTTATTCGTGGCGATGGGGCTGCTTCTGCTGGGCGCGTTCGCGGCGACCGGTTTCGGAGAGCTTCGCATCGTGGCCCCGGCGGTCAACCTCCACCCGTCCGGAGCGCCTCCCCTGTGGCCGTTCCTTTTCATAACCGTCGCCTGCGGCGCCATCAGCGGGTTTCACAGCCTGGTCGCCAGCGGAACCACGCCCAAACAGGTGGCGACCGAAGACGACGCCCTCTTCGTGGGATACGGCTCGATGATGATGGAGGGGGCCCTCGCCGTGCTGGTCATCGTCGCCGTCGCGGCCGGCATCGGGATACATTACGAGGCGGCGGGCGCCGAAGGGGCGGCCGCGAAAGTGCTTCAGGGCAAACAGGCGTGGCTCAGCCACTACAGCTCCTGGACCGCCGCCCAGGGGCTGGGTTCGAAGCTGGACGCCTTCGTGACCGGCGCGGCCAACATGATGAGCAGCTTCGGCGTGCCCTTCTCCCTCGGGGTCATCATCATGGGCGTGTTCGTGGCCTCCTTCGCGGGAACCACCATGGACAGCGCCACCCGGATTCAACGATACGTACTGAACGAACTCGGGCAAGACTATCATGTCAAGCCCCTGACCAACCGCTACGTGGCAACGGCGTTCGTGGTGATCACGGCCGCGGCGCTCGCCTTCGGCACCGGGGCCAGCGGGAAGGGCGCCCTGGTGCTGTGGCCCATGTTCGGGGCGGTCAACCAGTTGCTGGCGGCGCTGGCGCTCCTGGTTTTGACCGTTTACCTGAAGCACAAGCTGCGGTTCGGCTGGCTCGTAACCGCCCTGCCCATGGTTTTCATGCTGGTCATGACTCAGCACGCCGTCATCATCAACGAGGTGAACTTCCTACTCGACCCCGAGAAATGGCACCTGGCCGTGGTCAACGTCCTCATCCAGGCCCTGGCCATCTGGATGACCGTCGAGGCCGTCGGTGTCTTCTTCGGATGGGCACGGGGCGAACCGGTTGCGGAGGCCGCCGCCGAGGAAGAGCCCGCGTCCGGCCCCTCAAGCTGAAGCGAACGCCGGAGTCTCAGCTTCCCTCTTCTCCGCGGTCTCTGCATTCGGAGCACAGGCCGCTCAGCGTGATCTGCGTCCTCTCCAGCAGCAGTCCCCGTTTGCGGGCCATCGGGCCCCAAAGCGAGGCGAGGTCCACCGGCTCCAGGCAGATGACCTCCCCGCAGGAGCGGCAGCTAAAGTGAGGATGGACCGGCAGGCTGTGGGGACAGGTCAGCTCGTAAACGCAGGGGCGCCCGTCGCTGGGGAGCTTGCGCACCAGTCCAGCCTCCTGGAACGCGCCCAGGTTGCGATACACGGTGGTCTTGTGCATGGGGCGATCCTTCCGAACCATCTGAAGGAGGCGGCTCGGGCTGATCGCCGAGTCGGCCCGGTGGAGAGTGGCCATCATGGCCAGCCGAGACTCGGTCACCTGGAGACCTCGCTCCCGGAGAACCCGCCGATATGTTTCCCGATCCGCCATACATCGCATTCTCGGCTTTCCGGGCGGGGTATTCAACCTACCGGCAGGGCGGGAACGCAAAGGGCGCGGCAGTGCAAACCGCGGAGCACGCAGAGGGGCGCAGAGTAAAGACAAAGCGCAAGAACAACCACGGAGCATGAAATTTTGTGCGCACAAGACGCCCCCCGCGTGGGCACGTTCAGGCCAGAGGAGGGCATTGTGGCGCGGGCATTCTTGTTGCGCCGTGCGGCGAATGCAGGCCACGGCACATGAACTTCCAGCGCCGCCCTCTCTCTGGCGGGCTTTGGAAAAACGGGAGATGACCTGGGCGCCGGCTCAATTGATTCTTCTCCGCCATCGTGTATAATAAGGTGGTACGCGAGGGCCGAACCGAGAGAAAGCCATGAAACAAGAGACCCATCCCGACTACATGGAGTGCGAGGTGGTCTGCGGCTGCGGCGAAAGCTTCGTGACCCGCGCCACGGTTCCCGCCATACGCATTGAAGTCTGCTCCAAATGCCACCCGTTCTACACCGGGAAGCAGAAACTGGTGGACAGCGCCGGGCGCGTCGAGAAGTTCCAGAAACGCTGGGGCAAACACATCGAAGAGCGCAAAGCCCGAATCGCCGGGGAGAAGAAGGAAGAAGCATAGGTACGATCTGTGGCCCCTCCGAACGCGCGTGGAGGGGCTTTTTGTGTACCTGAAACGCCCTGCGGCGGCCTGACAGGCCGAGGCGGACCCGCTCCGGCGCAGCGTCCCCTCCCTTGCGCGGGCTGAACGGAACAGAGCTTCATCAAAGACCACAGACACCATGAACCTGAACGACGGCAAACTGAAAGAGGGACTCCTTGCCCGTCTGGAGAAGATGGCCCAGCGGCGGGAGGAGGTGGAAGGGCTGCTCGCCCAGCCGGAGGTAACGGGGGACCCAACCCGCCTGGCCGAACTGGCCCGCGAGCACAGTCGGCTCACCCGCCCGGCACAAATATCCGCGGAGGTGCGGGCCGCTCGGAAACAAAGAAAGGAAGCCGAGCAAATCCTGGACGAGGAACCCGACGATGCCGAACTGTGCCAACTCGCCGAAGAGGAAATCCAGGCGGCCGACCGTCGCGAGGAGGAACTTCTTGAGGAGTTCGTCGAACTGCTGCTGTCCGAAGAGGCCCGATCCGACCGTAACGTGATTATGGAAATCCGTCCCGGCACCGGCGGGGACGAAGCCGCGCTCTTCGCGGCAGAGCTGTTCCGGATGTACACCCGCTACGCCGAGAAGCAGGGATGGGAGGTGGAGCTGATGAGCATGAGCCGGACGGACCTGGGCGGGATGCGGGAAGTGATCTTCTCGCTCAGCGGGCAGGGAGCCTGGCAAAACCTTCAGTACGAGAGTGGGGGCCATCGGGTCCAGAGGGTGCCGGAGACGGAGTCCCAGGGCCGCATCCACACCAGCCTGGCCACCGTGGCCGTTCTGCCGGAGGTCGCGGAGGTAGAGGTGGAGATCGACCCGGACGAGTTGGACATCTCTTTCATGCGCTCCAGCGGCCCCGGCGGCCAGCACGTCAACAAGACCAGCTCCTGCGTGCGCATCGTCCACGAGCCCACAGGGATCAGCGTCCGCTGCCAGGACGAGAAGTCCCAAAGCGCCAACCGCACAAAGGCGATGAAGATACTGCGCGCGCGCCTGTATGAGAAATACCAGAGCGAACAGCAGGAGGAACTCGACGCCATCCGCCGGTCACAGATTGGCTCCGGCGACCGAAATGAGAGGATCCGGACCTACAACTTCCCCCAGGACCGCATTACGGATCATCGAGTGGGCGTCGACGTATATGGAGTGGAGGATTTCCTGATGGGCGACTGCGACCGGCTGTTCGAGGCGCTGGCGCAGCACGACCGGCAGGAACGCCTGAAGGCTTTCGTCAAGCAGCAGTAACCCCTGATTCGTGGCCACCGGCCGATCCCGCTCGTGAACTGTCATTTTCCTCGGAGGGGAGATGGAAGTGCTCGGCGCGGGAGGAACAGGATCAGCAGGCTCACCAGCCCCGCGCACTTCAGCAGCGCAACCAGTCCGCCGGTCGGATAAACACCCCAGGCGGGCACGAGCAGAAGACCCGTGCAGGCGCCGCCGAGCAGCGCCCCCAGGTGGTCCGCGGCGTCGAAGAAGCCGGCCACCGATTCCGCCCTTCCCCCCGCCTCCAGGCTGATGCGCGCCGCCAGCGGAAACTCGGCCCCCGTCAGAAACCCGGCCAAAGGCGAAAGCGCCATGAACAGCCCGCTGGAGGAAGAAACCAGTCCACAAAGAAGCGGCAACGTCAGCACGTACACCGCCTGAAACGCTTCCACCCACAGCAGGGCCGACCGGTCTCTTCCCTTTCCCTTTCGACCCATCAGCCACCCCCCAAGGGCCAGGCCCAGCATGAACAGACCGACGATGATGCTGATGTCCCGGTACACAAAGCCAAAAGAGGTCTGGTAGCGATAGACGATGAGCATCTCCGCCGAAAGCCCGAACACCCCGGTTGTGAACACCGTCAGCCCGCAACCCACCGGGACGGAGCGCCCCCGGCCGCGGAAGATCGAGAACACTCCAACCACCGCAGGCAAAAGCAACACCGGCGCCGCGAACCAAAGGGACCGGGCCGAGCGAAGCCGGGCGAACACGTCGCGGGCCTCACCCGGGGCCGGCGCTCCACGGGTGTAATGCTTCTGCACCGCCAGGAACAACGTGAAGAGCACCGGCCGCGCATCGGTGCTGACGGGAGCGGCCGCGCTGTTTTGCCTCAGAACTGACGTCGCCCACCGGACCCGCTCCGGCGGGAAATGCTCCAGCTTCAGCGAATGCTTCAGGGGCGCGGGGCTCAGCCCCTGTTGCTCGAACCGGGAGGCCAGCGCCTCGGGCGATGCCGTGGCGTGCCGGCCAACCGAGAAGCGCAACTCATCGCCGGGGGAGACCACCACCTTCCCGAAAACCCGGCGCAGGGCCGCGTAATGGGAGGCGGCATAGCTGAGCACCGGGCCGGTGGCAAGGTAATTCTCGCTGCCGGTGATCCCAAACAGCACCGCCCCGCCACCCGGCCGCAGCACAGCGGCCACTTCCCGGTAGAACTCAACGGTGTAGAGCCGGTTATCGGCCGCGGAGACCGGATCGCCCACGTTCAGCAGGATCAGGTCGTACCGTCCGCCGGGGCGGTCTCGCCCCCCGGGCCCCCGCGGCAGAAACCGCCGTCTGCCCGGCGGAGCAGGCCCGCGGAGGAGGCTGTGAACGAAGTTGCGCCCGTCCCAGCGCCACGCCGCAAAGCGAGGGTCGCGCAGCGGCTCCTTCAGCTCCCGCGGCAGGTGGCTGTAGACGAGCGAGAGGAGCCGGGGGTCGGGCTCCACGTAGTCCAGCCGGTGCAAGGCAGAGTCCAACAGGCTCTGGCAGAGCCCGCCCAGGCCGCCCCCGATCAGCAGCACGTCCCGCGGGGCGGGGTGCTGGGTCAACAGCATGGCTGCGCTCTTCCGGGCGTCCGGGTCCGGGAATTGCGCCGTCCTGAGGCCGTCCTGGACCAACGTGTAGGTCCCCTCCCGTTCCCCCAGCTCGAGGTGCTGGTAGCGGCTCTCCAGCGAAGCAACCCGTCGAAATCGGCTGAATGTCCGCCAGCGCGCCCGGGCGGCCGTCTCGGCCGCCTGAGGACCGGCCAGCAGGTAAGCCACGCTCAGGGCCAGGCCGCCGCCGAGGAGACCAGCGGCCAGCGGACCGCGGTACCCACCCTTTTCCCCGAACCGGGGTATCGCCCAGAACCCGCTCCCTACGAGCGGCGCACCGACGAAGAAGGGCCAGGCTCCGTCCAATGCCGCACTCAAGCAAAGCAACAGGACCAGGACGAGCAGGCCGGCGCCAAGCAGCCGTCGGCTCGCGCCCGCGGCGTGCCACGCGCCACAGAACAGAAGGATCGCGGCGGCGCCCGCGACGAGGACCGCCGGGTCGAGGCGGCTCAGCAGGTAGAAGCTGAGCAGTGCACCGGCCAGGGCGCTGCCGATCGCCTCGGCCACGTAGATGCGGCTGATGCCCAGCGCGCGGGTGCGGCTGCGGCCCTCCTCGACAAGTGCTGCGACGGGGAAGAAGAATCCCACCCAGAATGCGGTGGGTGCGGCGGCCAAAGCCGCCCCCCACACCATCGGCCACAGCGACAGAAACTCCGCCGTCTGTGCTCCCAACAGGGGCCGGATCGACCTGGCCAGGAAGAACTCGGCCACCAGACCCAGGGACATAGCCGCCAGGCAGAGGTACGCCAGACGGAGGGGCCGATCGGTTCTGGCGGCGACGCCTGTCCCCGCCAGCGCCCCGAGCGGAATGAAAAGAAGCCAGCAGGAGAGAACCGAAGCCAGCGCCAGTTCCGTGCCGTAGAAGCTGACCATCAGCTCCCGCACCAGGACGGTCTGGCCCACCAGCGCGGCCGCGCCGAGCGCGAGCATCAGGGGGGCGAGGCTGGTGGGTCTGCCCTGCACGCGGACGGCCTTTCGGCGGAGGGCAAGAAAAAGGGCCGCCCGGACGGGGCGGCCCTTGGATCAGCGACGGAAAGCCCGGCTACTCTCGGCGGGCGCCTCCCGCGGCCTGCTGGCGGAGGTGCTCTGCGACCTCGTTAACCGTGACCCCGTCCGTGTTCCAATCCCTCAGGCCCCTGTCGTGGCGGAAGCTGCGAACGGAGCGGAGTTCGATCTTCGAGTTGCTGTATCTGTACCTGTAGACCAATAAGGTCTGCTCGAGCACGTCGACCAGCACGATGGGAGCCTCGTTGCTGAATGGAGAGCCCATCACGCAGATCAGGTTCCCGGCGGAGCCTTCGCTCTGGGCGAGAGCCCCCCCGGCCCTTCCTCCACCGGCCAGCACGGCGCCGACCAGAAGAGCGGCCAGCACAATCAACGCAACCTTCCATTCGTTGCCCATCTTCTCTGCCCCAAACGAGAGGACTACTCCATTCTTTGCTCTTCCTCGGCCAGGATCACTATCTGCGGCCGGGCCATGATGAACCGCGTCGAACGGTCCAGGCTGCGTCCCTTCGCCGAGAACAGCGCCTTAATGAACGGGATCTTGTCCAGCACGGGGATGCCGCCCTCATGCCGCTCTCTGCTGGCCTGGCTCAGGCCACCCACGATGATGACGCCCCGGTCGGGAACGCCGAGGGTGGTCGCCAACTGATCTTGAGTAACCACGGGGAGGGTAAAGAAGTTGAACACCGTGGCTCCTGCGGCCCCTCCGTCGCCGCCGCCGGGCTGGCCGACAAAGGTCTCGAAGCTGACGCTGTTGCTCAGATCGACGTCACTGATCGAGGGCTGGAGTTCCAGGAAGACGTAGCGCAGGTCGCTGCTGGCAACCGGCCGCACGGTCAGGCCCGTGGCGGAGGTGACAGTGTCAATCTCGGGGACCAGCACGTTCTCGTCCACACTGAAGGTCGAGACGTAGTCCCGGGCGGTGCTGTTGAGGATGTAGCCCTGCTGACCGTTGGCCAGCATGATCTGGGGGGCGCTGAGGGTCCGGACGGCGTCGCGCTGATGGGCCAGACGGAAGAAGCCGCTCAAGTTCATCGTATCGCCGCCCCAGCCCAGGTCCAGGTTCAGTCCGCTGCTCTGATCGAAGAACGGGGTGCCGGTGCCCATGAATGGCGCCGTAGTGGGCAGGATCGTTTTCTCCCACTCGATGACCCCGGTATCTTCGTCTATTTCCCACTCAGGCGCCCAGGGATGAGTCAGCCACAGTCTCTCGGTCGAGATGACCGCCTCAAACTCACCCTCGGTGGGATCGTCCGGTTCGGGAACGAATATCGTGTCGAACACCGGCGGCGTGACGGTGGGCCCGAAGCCGCCCCAATTCGGACTTGACATCCCGAAGCCTTTCAGCTGGTCGTAAGGTGACTCGAAGGCCTCGGTGTCCAGGATAAAATCATCCCACCGGAACCCGACCTCGCGCATGAAGTTGGTGCTGACGCTCAGAATCCTCAGGTCCACGTGGACCTGGATTTTCATGGTCGTCCGGAGGTCTTTCAACAGGTTCTCGATGCAGGAGTGCACGTCGGTCGTTTCGTAGATCACGATCGTGCCGGGAGCATATGTCAGATGGCCCCAGCCGGGCTGGCGTTCCAGCTCCATGGCGCCGAGTCCTTCCTGCCCGGCTCCCGCGCCTGCGGCTCCCATGCCGAAGCCCGCCGGTCCGCCGCCGGCTCCTCCGAAGCCGCCGCCGGCTCCTCCGAAGCCTCCGCCGGCTTCGCCAAAACCGCCTCCGGTCGCGCCGGCGCCTGCACCTTCGCCGGGCTGCATACCGAGGCCCATGCTGAAGTTCACCCACGGTTCGTCGGAGCAGACGCTGTTGAGCACGTTGACCAGGAATTGAGTCCGCTGTGCCAGTATCTGGCCCCCCCCGCCACCGGCAGCGCCGGCGCCACCTGCCCCGCCCATTTCGCCGTCGAACTGCGCGGCCTCCTGTTGGGCATCTTCCGGCTCGCCGGCGAATTGTGGGCCGAATCCTCCACCCCCACCTCCGCCGCCTAAGCCTCCGCCGACACCCGCACCGGAGACCTCTCCGGCCTGGCCGGCGTCCTCGAAGCTGAGCAGCAGATCGCGAATGGGATAGACCCGCGCTTCCAGCTCTCGCAGGCTCTCGGGCCCGCCGATCTTGATCATGCCGCCCTCAACCTTCCAGGCCATGTCGGTCAGGTCCGTGATGTGGTTGAGTGCATTACGCAGAGTAGTCTTCATCACGAAGGTAACCGGAGCCTGATCCGGGGGCAGGTCTCCGCGGTAGAGCAGGTAGGGCACCGGCGTTACCTGCTCGAAGTACTCCTTAACCAACGGCAGGGGTGTGTCCTCAAAGGTGAACTCATAAACCTCGTCGAGGGCATCATAGACGGCCTGGTCCTCTTCGGGCATTTCGCGCTTGGCCCGGATGGAGGGGTAAAGGGCGCCGTCCCGCTCCTCCACAACTTCCTGCCAGAATTTTTTGTCGGGATAGTTGAAGAGGTGCTCAGGCACGATCTCTCGGTTGGACTCCCACACATCGCGCTGGAGGTCGCCCCTTTCGCGCGCGGCGTTGGCTTTGTCGATCAGGTAATCGTGGCGCGCCTGGGCGACTCTCTGCCGGAGTCGGGGAACCAGTTCGTCACTGGGATCGGTCACTTCGAGGTCTTCCAGCATGCCCCGAGCGGCGTCGAACTCCCTCTGCTCGATCAGCTCATTGATCTCATCTATCCATCGTCCTCGTTTCTTGCGCTCTTCCTCGGCGATCCTCTCCGCCCACTTCTCGGCACGTTCGGCCGCCTCGGCCTTTCTCTGGCCGGCAAGTTCGCGCTGGTGCTCCTCGTAGTCCTGCTGGACCATCTCCAACATGCGCTGCACTTCGTGGCGCTGGCTGCTCACGTCCATGTAGGGAGCCAGGGACTCGGTGATCAGGCGCGCGCTGCGCAACTGTTCGAGCGCCTCCTGGTAGTTGCCTTTCTGATAGAGCTGCCGCGCCTTCGCCAGGGCGTTCACGAGGGCCTGGTGTGCGCTCTGCTCCCTTGCCCGGGGCAACTGGTACATCTTGTCGGCTTCGAAACGCCGCTCTTCAGCAGGGATGCCGGCCTGCAGCCCCGCCAGCGTCTTCAGGTCGATGGCGGCCTTGCTGGCCGGGTCCAAAAGGAGGGCCTTCCTTGCCAGATCATAGGCCCTCTTGGGCTTGTTCTCGTAGTAGAGCAGGTACCTGCCCTGGTCGACCAGTTCCCCGGCGCGCGTTTCCCTGGCCTGCTTCTGGACTTTCCACTTCAACTGTAGTTGCTGTTGCAGGGAGAGCGCTTTCTGCTGCTGATCAGGCATTTCTTCTTTGACTGTGGCGGCGATCTCTCCTTCCTTCGCAGCGACGGCCTGGCTGATCTTCTCCGACAGCTCCGCCACGCGGGCAGCCTGCTGATCGGTCAGTTGCTCCGGGTCGAGTTCCTGAAGCACAGTCTGGGCGGCAAGGGGTTTGCCCGCCTCCAGGAGGGCGGCGGCTTCTTCCACTCTCGCCTCCACGTTGACGGGTTCTTCTTCTGCGGTGGCGGCGTACTCCTCGAGTTCCTCGATACTGGGCGCTTCCTCCTTCTCGACCGCCTCCGCGCAGTAACCAAGCGAAGCCATCCCGACCAGGCCCAACACACTCACCGATATCAGAGCTATCTTCTTCAACATCGTCGGCCTCCGGTAGTTACTCTCTGTCGCTGGAAACGGGAGTTCCGCGCCCCACCAATGCCGAAGCTCCCAGCTTTATTCCACACTGCTCGATGCTGCTGGCCAGTATTAACCGATAAACTGACCCGTTTGTCAAGGAAATCCTGGACGAAAACCCGTGCCCCTTCTCAATTCAGCGCCCGCTCCGGTAGACCTCCGTGCCGCTGTAGCGCTGCTTCAGTTCCTTCAACAGCCGGCGCACATCCTCCACCCGGCCCTCCCCGCGTGCCTGAACGGCCCGCTCGTACAGCCTGCGGGCCGCCTGCTCGCTCGCCCGGACCTGCTCCTTCACCGCGTTCGCCCTCTCCCTGAGGGCGGCGTCGGCCCGATACCCGGGCAGCTTGCGCAACACCTTCAGCTCGGCAGCGGCCTCGCCATAGGCTCCGTTGGAACAATGCCGCTCCGCACGGGCGAGAAACTTCTCAGCTTCTTCCACCGCCGGTTTCCTGATTTCCTCCACGTCCCCCAGCATAGCGCGCGCCCTCTGGATTTCAACCGCCTCCAGGTGAACCTCGCCACTCACCGCACTGCGGAGCTTCTCCTCGCCGCCGCCGAACGGGTCCTTCAGCAGGGCTTCCACGCCGGCGGCGTAGCGGTCCCACGCCCGTTCCCGCCGTTTAAGCTCTTCCAGGCGCGCCTTTGCCGCTTCCAGGGCGCGCTCGTGCAGCGTGCGCAGTTCCGCGTACCGGGCCCCGGCCTGCCGGATCGGTTCCAGCTCAACGGCCAGTATCTCCATCTGTACCTTCAGGTCCCGGGGCAGGGGTTCCCTCTTCTGCACCGCCGCCAGCAGTCCGGCCGCTTCAGCAAAGTCTGCCTCAGCGAACGCATCCTCGGCTGCCTCCAACTCACGCGATGCCGCTGCAGCACGTTCGATGTGGGCCCGGACGGGTTCGCAGATATCTTCGACCAGCTCCGGAGGGACGGCGTCGGCGGGAGCTTCCTCCAGCATCCGGTTGGCCTCCCGGTAAGCGCCTCGCTCGTATGCCAGCTCGGCCTTCTCGGCCTGAAGCCTGAGGCGGGCGGCCGCAACCTGCCGCTCCACCTTCCGGGACTCCTCCAGCTCGCCATCCAGGACCAGACCGTGGAGCTTCTCAGACAGTCTGTAAACTTCTTCGACCTCCTGCTTGACGGCGAGGACGCGCCGGCGTTCGGCGCGTTCCTTCTGGTGCTGCAGCGTCTTCAGCTCCTCCCGCGCCCGGGCACCGGCCGGTCCGCCCTGCTCTGCAACCCTCTGAAGGTAGGGCTCGGCCAGATCGGGTGCGTTCCTGGCCTGGTAGAATTCGGCCATGAAGGAGGCGATTCGACGCCGGGCCTGTTTCAGGCCCCACCGGCCCAGGCGGGGATAATCCGGTCGCGCCCCGGCCAGGGTGTTACCGAAGTCCTCCGTCAGAAACCGGAGGTCGGCCTCCCGCACCTCCCTCAACGCGCGGCCGGCCAGCTCCGCCTCCTCCAGTGCCTCCAGCAGTTCCTCTCGCGCGTCCAGCGCCGCACGGAACCGCCGGCCAGCCAGCTCCTGCCTGGCCCCCTCGTATTCGTCGCTCAGCTCTCTTGCCCGCTTCATCTGTTGCTGTTGCCGTGCCCCCGCCTGCTCGACGGCCGCATCGGCCCTGGCCCGAATGCCTTCCGCAAGCACGGCGGGATCGCTATCCCGAAGAAACGAGAGCACCTCCGCCGCCCGACCGTGCTCCCCTCTCTGCCGGTAGCATTCAGCCAGCTCAAACAGATGTGTCGCATAGCTGCGGGCCCACCGGCGGAGCGGGCCGTAGCGGGCGCGAATCACCCGCTGGATTCGGCGGTAGGTCCGGAGGCCGGAGTCGGTGAGGCCGACCTGCTGTCTCTCGGCCAGCAGTCTTGCCTGTTCGGCCGTCTTCTCCGCTTCGGCCACGTCGGATTCCAGCAGTTTCCCGGCCTGTTGGAGCAGCCCTTCAGCCTCTTTCTCCGCAGCGCGACGGCGCTCCCTCTCTGCTGCCAGTCGATCCAGCGCCGCCAGCTTCTGGTCCACTTTTCTGCTCTGAGTCGCCAGGACGGCCTCTTCTTGCAGGCCGGATTCCTCCAGCGTCCCTCGGGCTTCTTTCAGCAGCGAGCGCGCTCGCGAGAGGTCTCCATCGCGGAGGGCCTCATCCGACTGCCCGAGGAGCCGGACCAGCCGTGCGTGCAGACTTCTGGCTTTCTCCGCCCGGGCCTGAAGCGCCGCAGCCCGATCTTGCCGTTCTTTCAGGCTTTCCGCCTCGCGCCGGACCATGCGGTCTTGGGCCTCGGCCAGCAGGCGTTCGGCCTCCCGGCGGTCCTTTTCCCCGGGCGAGACCGGGCTGTTGAGCACCTTTCGGAACCCGGCAGCGGCCTCCTGGAGGTCTCCCCTTTGGTAGGCGTTCCGGGCGGCTTTCAACGTGGAGCGCAGTCCGCCCAACCTGGCCTCCACGGCAGCGCGGGCGTCCCGCAGACGCCGATTCTGTTCATCTCCCAGGGCGGACTGGAGTCGCGCGGCGATGGCCAGCTCCCGTTCCGCCGCCGGGTAATCGCCGCCCTTCAGCGCCCCCAGCCCCGAGCGAAGATGTCGCCGAGCGAGGTGACGTTTCTCCTCCTCGGAGGCCCCCGGCATGCGCCCGGTGGCCTCCCCTACCCGCCGGCGCAGCCGCATCAGGTCGACGCGCTGGTCGGCGGTCAGCCGCCCGCCGAGTTCCGCCAGTGCGGCGAGGGGCTCGATGGCCTCCCCGTAGCTCCCCCGTTCCACCAGCGAGCGCAACGAGTCCAGCAACTGGAGCGCCTCTCGATGTTCGCTTTCCGCCCGGCGGCGTCCCCGCTCGGCCAGTCCGGCATGTATACGCCGAAGGATCTTCTTGCAGCGCCGGTTCTGTTCCTCGGAGTACGCGGTGGTGCCCACGGGCCGCAACGCCCTGAGGCGCGCGGCTGCCTCTTCCCACTTCTGCTGCTCGCACAACTTTTCGGCCGCGTCGAGGACTGCCCGGGGGGCCTCAGCCGATGAGGAGCTTTCGGGCGGGGACGGGAGCGGTTTCGGCGGGACCGGCGCACACCCGTGTCCGCTGCAGAGGAGCAGACAGGCGGCCGCCAGCACTGCTGAAAAGGCCGCGGCGCGTGACATGTGAGGAGCCTTCAGGAGGAACAAGTTAGCCAGGTTGGGCGCCCACCGGGAGTCGCCGAAAGATGATGTGCAGGATTCGGCGTCAGAATAGATCCTCATACTGTGGGGAGGCCGGCAGAGAGGACCTCCTTCCGTGCGGCATTCAGCGCATGGCGCGCAGACGGGCCTCGCGGGCCCTGTCCCACAACTCGGGGAAACGCGACTGATTGCGATAGAGTTCGTGGAGCACGCCCTCCTCGTCGGCATAAACCACCCGGGCGGCCCGGTTGCCGGTGTCGGGATTAACCGCCTCCGGATGGAAGTCGACGAGGGTGTATCCCGTGGCGTAGTTCCGGGTTTTGCCCGTGGATCTGTCCTTCTCGACGCCGCCGAGCTGCTCCCCGACGGCCACCCAGAAGCTTTCGCTGCGGAAGGTGCCTCCGAACTGCTTGACGATCTCGAAGCGGACCCTGTCGGCACCGGTAAGGGTGAACCTGAAGTCCATGTTGGGCCAGACTTTGGCCGTAACCGGGCCGGCAAACTCTCCCTTCGTCGGGTAAGTATTCCTGCCGACAATGCGAACCTTGTATCCGTACCTCCTGCCCGGGGTGACGCCGGCGTCGGTCCATCTGAACTCCCCGGCCTGTGTGCGCGTGACTCTCTTCGGGGCGGCTTCTTGCCGCTCGGACTCGGCAGCGGGACGTCCACCGGGCTGCATTCCCCTCTGGCGGAGCGTCCGCAGGACCCCCTCGGGCAGGAGGCCTTCCGGGACAGCTCCGGGGCGGGTGGGCGAGGGCTGCTCTCGTTCGGCCTCGGGCTCCCCCTCCCGCTCGGCCACCGCCGCCTCCGGTTCGATCCAGGCAACGGGTTCGTATTCGCCCGTGGGCTCGCTCCAGTCACGTCGCCAAACCTCGTAGTAGCGGACCTTCACCTTCTCGGACTCGATGCGCTGGTCGGGACGGATGGCAAGCCTGACAACTTCCCTGTTGCGGAGCACACGTATTGCCTCCGGGGCATAGGGCGTTTTGCCGACCGCTTTGCTGATAACCACGGGGTAGATATGTTTGATCTCCCCCGAGACCCCCACCACGCTGGCCCGCCCTTCCCAGCTTTTGCTGCTCCTCACCTGCACTCTGCCGTAATCGCCCTGGAACGGGTGCTCGAGCACTTCCAGCAGGTAATTCTTGCCCTCCACGTCGATGCTGCCGGGGGCCAGGGGAGCATTGAATTCGAGCACGAACTTCATGCTGCGACCTACAGACTCTGGACTGTAGACCACGGGCAAGGGCGGGAGCATGATGTCGCGCAGGGGCTTGGGCGTCCGCTCAACCTGGAATCTCTGCGCGATTTTGCCGCGCAGTTCCGGCTCTTCCACCTCCGGCGGCGGCTCGGCCTGTCGCTGCTCCAGTTTTTGGACGAGTTGGGTAATTTGTTGCGGGTCAATGCGGGCCGAAAGCCTGGCGTTTCGCCTGACCGCATAGAAGATGCAGAATGCGAGGGCCAGTCCTACCAGCCCGCAAAGCACCTTGTCGAAGTAGCGGAACGCCATACCCTTGATCGATGCTGGCATCATCTCCTTGCTCCTGGATGCAGCCTTTGGCAGCTGAACGGGCCGGAGACCCAGACGGGCTCCCAAGAATCATCCGCCGGCGAAGTCAGCCACGTAGCCATGAATGGTAATGTCGACCAGGTTCGCCGGAAGTTGCTTCTTCTTCGGTTTCTCCACCTCAATCTCCTGCGGCTTCTCAGGCGCCTGTCGTTCGCCGGGACCTGCGCCCGGAACTGCGCCGGTAGGTCCGCCCGGGCCGACACCGAGCCGCTGGAGGGCCTGTCGCACGCTCTCGGGCACGTCGGGTGACATGAGCGCGCCGCGGGGCGGACCTTCTTGCTCCTTCTTTTCCTCCGTTTCGGCCGGTTGCGTTTCCGGTTGCGTCAGCTCAGGCGGGGGCCCGGCAGTCGTTTTTTTCGCCCTTTCTCTTTCCCCGGCCAGCGAAGAACGGACCACCTCAAAGCCGGTCACCCGGAAGTTTGCCTTGTGCTCCCGGAGTGCGTGGATCACACGAGGGACATCCGGGAACGTGGTGGCGATACGCACTCGGAACGGGATAGGACGAAAGAGCCGCTGATGGGCCGGATGGAGCAGACGCTCCGGCTGCTGAAGGAACTGGAAACCGCCGAACACCTCGACCACCGGCTCCCCCTGCTTCTCGTTAAGTGCAGCCAGGGCATCCACCAGGTATTTCTGTATCCAGAACTGTTTCTCGCCGGCCCGCATAATCTCCTCTTCCAGCCATTCCTGACCGTATTCTTTTTTGATCAGGGGGGCTTTGCCGACCACCGGGAAGGAGGACTGCACCTTCTGTGTGAGCGCATGCATCTTCTCCTGGTAAACAAGCTTCCATATGCCGGAGTCCAGGGGTTCGCGGCTCTCGGGGTGATCCGGGTCACGGAAGTATTGCTCGACGAGGTCGTCCTGGCTCATCAGCAGTTGCCGGGTCTGCTTGATTTCTTCCTTCCATACCCCCTGGCGCTTTCTGGCCTGATCTATCCACTCTTCGCTGACGATCTGGCCGCCCTCGGCGTATTTGGCGAGTTCCTTCTGCCGGCCCGCGATCTCGTCGGCCCTCTCCGTATTGGCTGCTCGCATCTTTGCATAGGCGCCGAAGGCCAATCCGGACACTATGAGAAGCAATGCGAGTGCGACCCAGAATCTGTTTCTTCTCAGAAAATTCATGCTTCCTCTCCGTCATGACCACTGACCGGTTCGGCGGTCCCGGCCATTGTTACTTCTCTTGGCCCTCGGGGGCGGCGTTCACCACGGCAAGGGCATTGAAAGCCACGAAGTGCTCGGCGCCCACGCTTCCTGCCGCCGCCTCTTCGCCGGTGAGCGGGTTCCGCCAGACGTCCCGCAGGCCTCCGACAAGGTGGACTTCCTCGAAGGCGGTTCGGTTCTCTCCGGGGAATTTGGCCTGCTCGAGCGCTTCGATCACCCGTTTTCGGATGAACTCCTCTCCTTTGCGGACGACCCGGGACTCTGCCGCGAAGAACAAGACCAGCTTGGACTCGGCGCTGAGCACGGGCTCAACGTCCCCCGTGGCAAAGCCGGCGGCGGCCGCCCTGGCTTTCGGTGCCGGCACGCCGGCGGCCGACCGGCCGGTGCCCCGTCGGCTTTCCATCAGTGCGCTCAGTTCTGCGGAACCACTCCGGGCGGCCTCGGGCTTCTCTTCCTCCTTGCCGCCTTGGGCCGCCGCGACCAGGTTGGTCAGTTGATCCGGTTCCTGCCAGCGGAGACTCATGCTGTCCAGGTAAACATCCCGAGGAAGGGTGCTGCTGAGAACTTCCAGCACGTCCAGGTGGACATCCGGGTCCACGCCGGGCTGGGCGAGTTTCACAATGGCCAGGTTCTTCAGCTTCTGGACTTCCTGAGTCTGGGACTGGTAGCGGTCCTGCAGCTCCTGAAGCTTCTCTACCAGCCTCCAGTCAAACCGCTGGTTGACGTTCTGAATTTCCCGGGCGTAGAGTTGCTCGCCGAGGATCAGCAGGATGGCCGCCAGCAGCAGGCCGGCTACTCCGGCCAGCAGCCAGGGCTTCTTCTCCGAGACGGCACCGGCGAGCGCGATCTTCTCCGGCACCAGGTTGATCTTGATGCGTGCCTGGTCGGCCCCCTGCACGACCAGGCCCAGGCAGGCGCCGAACCCGGACATGGCTTCCTGAAGGCCCTCGGCCGAATCGGCCACCTGAATTCGCTTCAGCTCGCTGAGCGTGTCCACGTCGTATTGCAGCCGCCGGGCGAGCGAACGCTGCACGCCGGCCATCCGCATCGTGCTGCCCAGCAGCAGGATTCTTTCGAACTTGACCTCTCGGGCCAGGCTTTTGTAATAGCCAAGACTGCGCTGTATCTCTTTGGCGATCTCGTCAAAGACCGGGTTCACGATAGTCATGATCTGGTCATAGTGCTCGCTCTGAGCTGCCCGGCGCTTGATCTGTTCGCCCTCTTCCACCGAGACGCCGAACCGCTCTACGAGGGCGTTGGTCAGGTCGTTGCCGGCAACCAGCAGCGAGCGGACCCAGAATCGGGGCGGATTCAGCACCAGAACGTCGGTGGTGGCGGCTCCGAGGTCCAGTACCACAAGAGGCTGCTCGACCCTTTGTTCGTATTCCAACAGGTTGTAGACGGCCAGCGGCGCGTCCTGGATGACGCGCAGGTTGTTGCGCCAGGGCTCCAGCACCTCCATCAGCTCGTCAGCGCGCTCCCTCTTCAGGGCGAAGAGGCCGACTTCGACCTCCTCCCCTTCCTCGATCTGTTCCTGTTCCTTGACGGTCTGCCAGTCCCAGATCACGCTCTCGATGTCGAAGGGAATCTGCTGGCGGGCCTCATACCGGATGATCTGGCCGATTTTCTCAAAGGTGGGAGGCAGCTTGATAAACCGGCTGAAGACCTCGCTGCCGGTGACCGAGACGCACAGATTGTCTCCGGCCCCTATCTCGTAGCGATCGCTGAACTCACGGGCGCTCTCCCGGTGTTTATCCAGAGGGCTGGCATCATAGCCGCAGGGAAGTTCTCCGTAGCGGATCTCGTCGGCCATCTCTACGGTGATAGTCTCTTCTTTCTTGTCGTAGACGGCCCGCACGACCTTCAGGCTCCAGGCCCCGAAATCCATAGCCCAAATCGCTTTAGCCATTTGCGCTTCGCCTCCTTCTGACAAACACGCCGTTTATGATAGCGAAACCCCGCGGGGGTGTCAAGCTGCCCCCTGGAAAACCACCCGGCATGTGTGGACCACCGCGGGCACATCCGCCGGCTCATCCAGCGCAATCCAGCGGTCGACCGGAAAGCGACGGAACCACGTCATCTGGTGCCGGGCCAGGCGTCGGGTGTTGCGCTTTACCAGCCGGACGGCTTCCTCCAGGCTCGCCTCCCCGTCCAGATAACTCATAAGCTCTTTGTAGCCAACGGCTTGGCTGGCCTGGGGACCCAGCCTGTCCCGCAGTCCCTTCACCTCCTGGAGCAGCCCCTGCTCCATCATCCTCTCCACGCGGCGGTTGATCCGCTCATAGAGCTTCGGCCGGGGCCACCGCAGCCCCACCATGCGGTGGGCTTTCCTCGGCGGGCCCTCAAACTGGTCCTGCCGCCGGCTGATCGGCCGGCCGGTCAGTTCGTAAAACTCCAGCGCACGGACCAGTCGCTGTACATCGTTGGGATGAATGCGCTCGGCCGCCTCCGGATCGACCTCGGCCAGCCGCCGGTGCATCGCCTCCGGGCCGTTCTGCTCGTACTGCCGGCGGAGGCGGCGGCGCAGCTCTTCGTCCCGGCCCGGCGCCTCCATCAATCCCCACAGTAATCCCTTGAAGTACATGGGGCTCCCGCCCACCAGCAGGGGCCGATGCCCCCGCGCCCGAATGCGCTCGACGGCCTCCTCGGCCATCCGGCAGAAGCGAGCCACGTTGCAGCGCTCCTCCGGCTCCAGCACGTCGATCATGTGGTGTTCGGCAACCTGCCGCTCCCGCTCGGTGGGCTTCGCCGTGCCGATGTCCATACCCCGATAGACCTGCATCGAGTCGACGGAGACCACTTCCAGCCCGTTCCGGCGGCACAGCTCAAGGGCCACCTCTGTCTTCCCGCTCGCAGTGGCACCGACAAGCGCCCAGCACATGTCCGCCTCCTCCGCCATGGGCGCCTCCCCAGAGGGCAACCTTGACACGTCCAAACGGCAAAAGTAGAATCACCCCGCCGACCTTATCAACTACCGCCCCCGTGCGCAACCAGTCCACGGAAGTTTCGCATGGAACGCGCCAGCGCCAAGAGCATCATCCGCCCGGCCAGCCAGCCCTGCGGTGATGTGCCGGCCGCGCTGTCCAAGCGGGAAGTCAAGCACTTCGGCAGGAGAAGGTCCGCATGAGTCAACCCGTCATCGGCGTAGACCTTGGAGGCACGAATATCAAAGCGGGGCTGGTCTCCCCCGAGGGGGAAGTGCAGGAACGGCACAGCATTCCCACCCGCGCGGAAGAGGGACCGAAGGCGGTGGCCAGCCGCATCTGCCGGGCGGCGCGGGAGACGCTGCAGCGCGCCGAATGCAGCGCACGGGCGGTGGAAGGGATCGGCGTAGGCAGCCCCGGAACCATCGACCTGGAAAACGGGATCGTCACCTTCTCCCCCAATCTGCCGGGCTGGCACGACATCCCCCTTCGGCGGATGGTCCAGGAGCGGATGGACCTGCCGTGCACGCTGGAGAACGACGCCAACGCGGCGGCACTCGGCGAACAGTGGATGGGGGCCGGACAGGGCGCTCCCTCACTGGTGCTGCTGACCCTGGGGACCGGAATCGGCGGGGGGATCGTGCTGGGAGGGCGCGTCTGGCACGGGGTCAGCGGCGTCGCCGGCGAGATCGGCCACATGAGCATCGACCCGCAAGGGCCGAAGTGCGGCTGCGGCAACCGCGGATGCCTGGAGGCCCACGCCAGCGCCACCGCCATGGTGCGCCGGCTGCGGGAAGCAGTCGAGGCGGGGGCCACGACCTCCCTGGCCGACGAACTCCAGCAGTTAACCGCCAAGGATATCCACGAGGCGGCGGTTGCGGGCGACGCCCTCGCCCGGGAAAACATCGAGATGACCGGCCGTTACCTCGGGGTCGGCGTCTCCAACATCATGCACATACTCAATCCCGCCGTCGTCGTTTTCAGCGGAGGGGTCTGTGGTGCGGGGCAGATGCTGATGAAGCCGGTGCTGGAAGAGGTGGAGTGGCGGACCATGGAAGATTCCCGCCGGGAGGTGGCCGTCCGATTCGCCGAACTGCCCGACACGGCCGGGCTTATCGGCGCCGCCCGCTCCTTCCAGCTCCGTTGACCCGACCCCTTCGCCCCTCCAAAGCTCTTCAAGAATCATCGGCCGACTCCTCACGCTCCCGGCGCCAGCGCCGCCGCTCCAGGTAGCGGCGCAGTATGAGCTGGGCCGCCATCCGGTCGACGCTCCGGCGTCGCTCTCTCATGCCGGCGCCCATCCGGGACAAGTCCCGGTGAGCCCGGGCGGTGGTCAGTCGCTCGTCGACGGTGACGACCTCCAGTCCCGGCACCTCCCGCCGAAGTTGCTTGATGAATCCCCGGACTTTCCGCGCCTGGCGACCTTCGGTCCCGTCCATCCGGACCGGCAGCCCCACCACTATCCGCTCCACACCCCGCTCCCCGACCAGTTCGCGGATGCGCTCCATCTCTGCTCCGTCCCGCTCGATGGTGGTCAACGGGTGAGCGGCGACCTCCAGCTCATCGGAGACGGCCACGCCGATGCGCCGCTCCCCGTAATCCAGGCCCATCACGATCACCGCATTCCTCCCCGCACAAAGTAGCCGGCGAGGAGATTCTAACGGACTCCTTCCGCCGGGCAACCCCCGGAGCACCGGTCCCCTCCTGCGGGGGTGCCGCAGCAATGGGAGGGGAAAAACCGAAAAAACAGCGAAAAAAACCCTTGACAGGAGGCCATTCGGCCGTTAGTATTCTTAGCGTTCCGGTCATCTATTCTACACAGGAAGCGTTCTTATAGCCCTGGGAAAACGGGGGTTACAGCAAAATAGCCAGGTAGCAGCGGGAGATAGGGAGCATAAAAAGAGGATAAATGGGCATAGATGAGAGACAAATGGGCGCCGATGGAAACGGGGCCCTGGTCCGCCTCGCCGGCCACTGGGAGAAGCTCAGCCTGGACCGGCGGGGGCGCTTCCGTCTGCCCGACCATCTGGCCAACGTGCTGCGGGAAGAACTCATCCGCGTGCGGCAGCAATCCTCCTCGCTGGACCAGACCTCCGCCGGCCGAAGACTGGCCTTCTACCTGGTGCCGGGCACCCGCCGGCGCATATTTCTCTATCCGGTCCCCAACATCTCCCTCGCCATTGACAGCTTCGAGAATCCGCCCCCGGGCATGGACCATGAACTGGTCCGTCGCGCCCGGGATTACTTCTACGACCAGATGCGGTTCGTCGAAGCCGACAAGCAGAACCGGCTGCTGGTGCCCGACCGTCTGCGTCAGCACGCCGAGATCGACGAGACGGTCGAGCACGTCGTGGTAGCGGCCCATAACAACAGGCTTGAACTCACCCGCAGCGACCTGGCCGAGGAGCGCCTGGAAGAGAACAAAGAGGCCTTCCAGCAGACGGCGGCGGAACTGCTCGACCCGGCATACCCCCGGGCCAGTTCCCAGGACGGCGGCGAAGGCCAGGACTGATCCCCCCCGGGCGCCGCGGGTGAAGAACGGGACCGAGCATGCTCCTTTCTCACCAGCAGCGCGAGGCGGTGGTCGCATTGGAAAGCCAGACCCCCCGGGACTCCATGCCCCTCCATCAGCCGGTAATGGTGGCAGAAGTCCTGGAACTGCTCGACCCCGCGCCCGGGCAGACCGTTCTGGACCTCACCGTCGGCACCGGCGGCCACTCCCTGCCACTGGCCGAAGCGGTGGGCCCGGAGGGACTGCTGGTGGGTATCGACGCGGACCTGGATGCGCTTCACATCGCCCGGCGCCGCCTCCGGGAGGAGGCCCCCTCCGAATTCAGGCTCTTCCACGCACGGTTCAGCCAGGCACCCGATGTAGCCGAGGAGGCGGAACGGGAGGGCTTCGACGCGCTGCTGGCCGACCTCGGCGTGGGAACCCACCAGTTGGAGACCCCCGAGCGTGGCTTCTCCTTCGAGTCCGAGGAGCGGCTCGACATGCGTTACGACACCTCCGCCCGCCTGACCGCCTGGGAGGTGGTCAACCGCACGCCGGAGAGGGAGCTTGCCGAAATCTTCCACCGCTGCGGCGAGGAGCGGCACAGCCGGGCAATCGCCGCCGCCGTCTGCCGGGAGAGACCCATCGAGACCCCCGCGGAGCTGGCCGAGCTGGTCAAGCAGGTAATTGCCCGCCGCTCGTCCCGCCGGCGCACGTGGCGCATACACCCCGCCACCCGGGTAATGATGGCACTTCGCATCTACGTCAACCGGGAGCTGGAGGAGCTGGAGGAGCTGCTGGAGGCGATGCCGGAGCTGTTGAATCCCCGAGGCCGCGCCGTCCTCATCACCTACCACAGTCTGGAGGCGCGGAGGGTGAAGCACGCCTGGCGACGTCAGAGTGAGAAGGGGCTTCTGGAGCTGATTACGCCTTCTCCGCTGACCCCCGGGGAGGAAGAAATCCAGAAGAATCCGCGCGCCCGGAGCGCACAGCTACGGGCAGCAAGAAAGGTGGCACTCCGATGAGGCCGGGCAAAACAGTCTGCGTGATCTTCCTGGTCGCCCTCATGGCGCTGGCCGTCGTCTGGCAGAGCGCCCGGATGCGGCGCGTCGGCTATCGCATAGATGAACTGCGCGGCCGCCTGCGGGAGCTGCGCGCCGAACGGGCCAGCTACAGGACGCACCTGAGCAAGCTGAAGAATCCCGGTCGGATCACCGCACTGGTGGCCTGGCTGGGATTGGAACTGCAACAGCAGCGGCAGAGCGAATCCGCCTCCCCCGAACTGGTCGAGCCCGTGCCCCGCGACGGGGGCTCTCCGCTTACCGTCGCACAGGCCCCGCGGGATGACCGCTGAGCAAACGGAAAGGAACCGGAACATGGCCGGAGGAGCCCCCCGAGCCGGTGCCGTGCTGCGGACCAAAGCCGCGGTGGCCGTCGGCGCGCTCCTCGTCCTTTTCGTGCTTTTGACCCTTCGACTGTTTCAGCTCCAGGTGGCGGAAGCCGATCAGTACCGCCGGCGGGCCGAACGCCAACAGATGCTGAACCGCCGGCTCTCGGCGCGCCGCGGCACCATCTACGACCGCCGGGGGCGCATACTGGCCGCCAGCGTGCAGCGCTACAGCGTTTTCGCCGACCCCGGGGGGATCAGAGAGCCCCGCGGAACGGCGCGGCTGCTGAGCGACCTGCTGGACGTCTCCGCCTCCCGCCTGGAGCAAAAACTGCACAAAGACTGCTGCTTCGTCTGGGTGAAGCGGCAGATACCCGACGAACTCGCCCACCGTGTCCGGCGGCTCGAACTGCCCGGCGTGCACATGCGCAAGGAGAGCAAAAGGCTCTACCCCCAGGGCCGCCTGGCAGTCCACGTGGTCGGCTTCACCGACATCGACGGCAGAGGCCTGGCCGGGGTGGAGAGGTCGATGGACGCCGTCCTGCGAGGTCGGTCCGGGGCCGAAGAGGTTCTCTGTGACGGGGGGCGCAAGGTGATCCGCTCCTCGCTGGACCGGCTGACGCGCCGCCGCTTCAACGGCCTGGACCTTCACCTGACCCTCGACACCTACGTCCAGCAGGTCGCGGAGCAGGAACTGAAGAAAGTGATGGAGCGGCATGAGCCCGAGAGTGGGGCCGCGCTGGTGCTGGACGCGCGGGATTGCTCGGTGCTGGCGGCCGCCTCGCGGCCCGCCTTCGACCCCCGTGCGCCCGCCGACTCCCCTTTCCTTCATCAACGCAACATCCCGATCAGTGCCGCCTACGAGTTCGGCTCGGTCATGAAGCCCTTCGGTGTGGCGGTCGCCCTGGACAACGGGGTGGTCGGCGCCGGCACCGAGTTCGACTGCCACAACGGCGAATGGCAGATCGGGCAGCGGACCCTCCACGACGCCCACCCCCACGGGATGCTCACGGTGAGCGACATCATCTGTCACTCCAGCAACATCGGAGCCGCGCAGATAGCCCTCGAACTCGGCGCCGACAAACTCCACGAGGGCATGCGACGGTTCGGCTTTGGAGAGCCCACCGGCATCGCCCTTCCCGGGGAGGTGGGCGGCATAGTTCGGCCCCTTGCCGCCTGGAACCGCTACAGCGTAGTCAGCGTGGCGTTCGGACAGGAGCTTGCCCTCACCCCGCTGGAGGTGGCCAGGGCGTTTGCGGCCTTCCCCAACGGAGGGGTCCTGATGCAGCCCCGGATTATCCGCAGGGTTGTCCGGCCTCAAAACGGGGAAGTCATTTACGGCGCCGAAGAGCCTTCCCTGGTCGGACGGGCAATCTCACCCCGGGCCGCCCGGCAGGTGCTGGCTATGCTCCGGCAGGTAGTGGCGGAAGGCACCGGCCGGCGCGCCCAACTGGAAGCCTGGCCGGTGGCCGGGAAAACGGGCACCGCCCAGCTCCTCAGCCCGGACGGCAGCGGTTACAGCGACAGCCGCTATCTGTCCAGCTTCGCCGGGATCGCTCCCGTCCCGCACGCCCGGCTGATCGTGCTGGTTTGCCTGAAAGCGCCTTCGAAGAACGGCTACTACGGCGGCCTCGCCGCGGCACCCGCCGTGCGCGAGATCATCCGGAGAACACTCAACTACCTTGACGTCCCGCCCACGCGCAACGAACAGGAGTCCACATGAGTCCGCAACAGGTCCCCC
The DNA here is from genome assembly GCA_964510315.1 of uncultured candidatus Brocadiaceae bacterium. Taxonomy (GTDB): domain Bacteria; phylum Planctomycetota; class Brocadiia; order SM23-32; family SM23-32; genus CAZEAP01. The sequence goes on along the minus strand of CAZEAP010000002.1, from coordinate 42,914 downwards.
AACCCCTCAGTCGGCTCATCCGAGCCATCGAGGTCATACGCGTGCTGAACCCCGGCGACCCGGCGGTCCGGGGGCTGGCCCATGATTCCCGCCTGGTCCAGGAGGGGTTCGTATTTGCCGCGATCAGGGGAACGCAGGTGGACGGACATCGCTTCATCGCCCAGGCGGTGGACCGGGGTGCCGCCGCCGTCGTCTGCGAACAGCCGCCGTCGCCTCGCCCCGACGTTACGATGGTCCAGGTGCCCTCCTCGCGACGGGCCCTCAGCCGGATGGCGGACGCCTTCTGGGGGCGCCCGTCGTGGTCCCTCCGCCTCACCGGTGTCACGGGCACCGACGGGAAGACCAGCACAACGGAAATCCTCCGCACCATCCTGGAACGCACCGGGTCCCCGGCGGGCTCCATCGGCACGCTGGGTTACCAACTGAAGGGCCGGCGGGTGGAATCGGAACTGACCACGCCCGATCCGATCGACCTTCATCGGTGGCTCCGCAGGATGGCCGACGCGGGAATCCGGGACGTTTGCATGGAGGTCAGCAGCCATTCCCTGGTGCAGAGCCGGGTGGCCGACGTGGATTTCGATCTGGCCGTCCTGACCAACATCACCCGCGACCATCTGGACATGCACGGCACGCGGGAGAACTACGCCCGGGCGAAGCGTATGCTCTTCGAGCAGCTCGACCGCGGGGCAGTGGCCGTCCTGCCCGTTGAGAGCGAGTTTCTGGACTCCTTCCGGGAGGCAACCGATGCGGAAGTGCTGAGTTACGGAATGAGGTCCCCGGCCGACCTGCGGGGAAGCATCCTCGGCCGCGGCTCCGACGGCATGGACATACTGGTGGCGACCCCGCTGGGCGACTACGTGGTCAGCACGCCCCTGATCGGCGCCTACAACGCCCGGAACGTCCTGGCGGCCGCCACGGCGGCGTTCGCCTTCGAGGTAGCTCCGGAGGTCGTCATCAACGCCCTTCGGGATTTCCCCGGCGTGCCGGGCCGGCTGGAGAAGGTGACCGTCGGAGGACGTCGCGATCTGCCCGCGGTGGCGGTGGACTACGCTCACACGCCCGGCGCCCTCCGCAAAGTGCTTACCACCCTCCGCCCGCTGGTGACGGGCCGGCTGGTCTGCGTGGTGGGCTGCGGAGGCGACAGGGACACGACCAAGAGGCCGCTGATGGGAGCCCTTGCGGCCGACCTGGCCGACACGGCGGTCTTCACCGCCGATAACAGCCGTAGCGAACGCACCGAGGACATCATCGAGCAGATGCTCCGCGGTGTCGAAGGTGGCCGGCCCTGCCGCGTGGAGCCCGACCGCCGCAGAGCCATCGAGCTGGCCGTAGGGCTGGCGCCCTCCCCCGAGGACATGGTGATTATCTGCGGGAAGGGGTGCGAGCAGCACATCGACCTCGGCGATCGCAGGATACCGTTCGACGACCGCGTCGTCGCGCGGGAAGTGCTCCGGAAAGCCTCGCCCCTACGCAAGAAAACAGCCTGAGAGAGCATGGAAAACCAGGACAGCCCCTTCCAGGTGACCGCCGCCGAAGTAGCCCGGGTATGCTCCGGCCGGCTTCTCCACGGACCGGCGGAGGCCCTCGCGCGAGGCATCTCCACCGACACCCGCACGCTCCGCCGCGGTCAGGCATTCTTCGCGCTGGCGGGACCCCGCTTCGACGCCCATGACTACCTGCCGGAGGCCGTCGAGGCGGGGGCGCCCCTTCTCGTGGTGCACAGGCGGCCGGAGGGCCTGCACCTGCCGGAGGACCGGACGCTCGTCCAGGTGCACGATACCGAGCGCGCCCTGCTGGAGCTGGCCGGCTGGCATCGCCGGAGGCTCCACGCCCTTGTGACGGCCGTGACCGGGAGCTGCGGCAAATCCACCGTGAAGGACATGATCGGCCTGATCCTGGACCGGAAAGGCCGCTGCACAGCGGCGCCGGCCAGCTTCAACAATCGCATCGGCCTCGCCCGCACGCTGCTTTCCGCTTCACCCCGTGACCGCTTTCTCGTGCTGGAGATGGGCACGAACCAGCCGGGGGAGATCGATGAGCTGGCCGCCGCCGGCATCCCTCACCTGGGCGTCATCACCGCCGTGGCTCCGGCCCACCTGGAAGGGCTGGGAGATGTGGCGGGCGTTCGGGAGGCCAAGGCCGAGTTGATCCCGTGGCTCCCGCCCGAGGGAACGCTGGTATTGAACGCCGACGACCCGGCCTGTCGGGGCCTCGCCGAACGCTTCCCCGGCCGGGTGAGAACCTTCGGCTTCTCCGGGCAAGCCGACCTGCGACCGCGAGCCGTGCACCGGACCGATTCGGGATGGAGCTTCTGTGCCCTGGGCCGTGAATTCCTGCTACCCGGCCACGCCCGCTACAACGTGATGAACGCCGCTGCGGCGCTGTGCGCGGCGACCGCCGCGGGCGCCGCTCCGGAGACCGCCGCAGAGGCCCTTCGGGGCTTCCGGCCCGCCCCGCTCCGATACGAAGAACGCTGCCTCGGCGGGGTGCGCTACATCCTGGACTGCTACAACAGCAATCCCCGCGCCGTCGGGGCGGCCCTCCGAAGCTTCGCTCACGAGCAGCCGCCGGGCCGCAAGGCGCTCGTGCTGGGCGACATGCTGGAACTCGGCCCGAACGCAGCGGACCTGCACAGGGACGTGGGCCGGGCCGCCGCCGACAGTGAGGTGGAACTGCTGGTGACCGTGGGCCCCCTGGCGCGGCACATGCTGGAAGGCTGGCACGCCGCCGCCCTGCCCCCCCGGAGGGCGCTGCACTTCCGCTCAGCCGACCAGGCGTGGCAGCCGCTGCTAACCTGGCTGCGCCCCGGAGACGCCGTGCTGCTGAAGGCCTCCCGTCGGATGCGCCTGGAACACATCGTGGAGCAGATTGCGGAGTTCATCGCCACCCCCAGGAAGGAGGCCGCCTGATGCTCTACCACCTCCTGCAAAACGTCGGTCCCCCGCGCTGGCCCGGGGTGCCCCTGCGGGCGGCCCTTGCGGCAATTACCGCGTGGGCGGTCTGCCTTGCCGTCGGGCCGGGGATACTCCGATGGCTCCGGCGAGTCAACATCCGTGAGAAGACCGAAAAGACCCCCATCGAAGACGAAAAGCTCCGACGCGCCATCGCCGACAAGAGCGGCACTCCCACCATGGGCGGGCTCATACTGCTGGCCGGCCTCGGGGCGGGGGTTCTGCTGTGGGCCGACCTCTCCGCAACGGCACCCCTGGCAACGCTGAGCTGCGGGCTGGCCATGAGCCTCCTGGGCATGCTGGACGACCGCCTGAAGCTGCGCGGCAAGGAACATACCGACAGGGGCCTGAAGGTGCGGTACAAGCTGCTGGGCCAGGGCCTGATGGGAGCCGCTTTGGGAGCCCTTTTCCTGCGCGAGGCCGGGGTGCCGCGCTTCCCGGTGCTCGCCGCCGTCCCCGCCGCGGGCCTCCTGGCGGCCCTGCTGTGGGGGGCGCTGCTGGTGGCCGTGATGGCCAACTCCACCAACGTCACCGACGGCATGGACGGCCTGCTGGCCGGGCTGGCGCCCCCGGCGGCGCTCGTGCTGGGGGCGGCCTGCTGGGCCGCGGGAACACCGGCGGCGGCCGGGCGACTCGGCATACCCCACGTGGCCGGGGCTGCGGAGCTGGCGGTGGTCTGCGCCGCGTTGCTGGGAGCCTGCATCGGATTCCTCAAGTTCAACCACTATCCCGCCCGGGTCTTCATGGGAGACACCGGCTCGATGGCCATAGGCGGGACCCTGGCGGCGGTGGGCCTGGCCGCGCGCCAGGAACTGGTCCTGGCGCTGGCGGGCCTGGTTTTCCTGGTGGAGTTCGGCTCCTCGGTTCTGCAGATCGCCGGCTTTCAGCTCTTCGGGAAGCGGGTGCTGCCCATCGCCCCCGTGCACCACATCTTTCAGAAACAGGGCCACTCGGAGCCCCGCATTGTGCGGGGTTTCTACCTGGCCGGACTGGCCGCCGCTATCGCCGCGGTGGCCTCCGTGAGGTTGTGACATGTCCGAACTGAGCGCCACATACGGCTACAGGGGCCAGACCCGTGAGCGGGAGGGCGAGGGAGCGTCCGCCTGGAGCCGGAGCAGCGTCCGGTTGACGGTCACGGTGGCGCTGCTGGTCTGCTTCGGCCTGGTGATCTCGGTGAGCGCCGCCGGCAGTGACGGCTTCGGGGCCGCTCTGCAGAAGCGGCTGGCACTGACGGTGCTGGGCGCGGGCGCCTTCATCGTCGGGGCTACCGTGGACTATCGCGTTTGGCGCCGCCACCACCTGGGTATTCTCATCGTGGCCCTCCTCTGCCTGACGGCGGTTTACGTGCCGGGTCTGGGCATCGCGAAGAACGGCGCCCGGCGATGGGTCAACCCCGGGCTGCCGATGGGCTTTCAACCGTCGGAGTTCGCCAAGGTGGCCCTCTGCATCTGGCTTGCGACCTACTGCGCGCGGAACCTGCCTCGCATGCGGAGCTTCACGACCGGCTTCCTGACTCCGATGGCGGTGGTCGGGCTGACCTGCGCGTTGATCCTGTGGGAACCGGACTTCGGGGCCGCCGCCCTCACCGGCCTGGTCTGTCTGACGGTGCTGGTGGTGATGGGAACCCGGCTGTTGTTCGTGCTGCTGGCCGCGGGGGCGGCCCTTCCGCTGCTGCAGCAATTGGTGTTCGGAGTGCCCTACCGCATGCGACGCATTGTGGCCTTCATGGACCCGTGGGCGGACCCGCGGGGCGCCGGCTACCAGCTCGTGCAGTCCCTCATCGCCGTCGGTTCGGGCGGCCTGACCGGTCGGGGTTTGGGAGCAGGACTCCAGAAGCAACGGTTCCTCCCCGGCGCGAGCAACGATTTCGTCTTCAGCGTGGTGGCCGAGGAACTCGGGTTCATCGGTGCGGTCTGCCTCATCGGCGTGTTCGTCTTCCTGCTGTGGGAGCTGCACAGGGTGATACAGCGCAGCCCGGACCCCTTCGCCTTCGCCCTGTCGCTGGGCCTGACGGTCCTTCTGGGCGTGCAGTCCATCGCGCACATCGCCGTGGCGACCGGCTGCGTGCCGACAAAGGGGCTGAGCCTGCCGTTCATCAGCGCCGGCGGTTCCTCTCTGCTGGCCAGCATGCTGGCGGCGGGCATCGTGGTAAACATCGCCCGCCGAAGCGAGAGTTGCTCCGGCGACGTTCCCACGCGGTGGGAAGAGGAGGCTCCCCTCTACGAGCGGGCCGTCGTCCGCGTGCTGGGCCCCGCGAAGGAGGCCCTTGAAGAAACACTGAAAAGCTGCGGCTCCGGGGGAGGCTGACCAAGGTATGCACAAAACAGCCCACAGCTCACTTCGGATGGTATTCGCCGGGGGTGTCAGCGGGGGGCATCTCATGCCCGGCGCCGCGGTTGCGCGTGAACTGCGCTCCCTCCTGCCGGATGCCCGCGTCGTGTTCCTGACCACCGGCGGCCGGACCGAACGCCGCTGCATGCCGGCCCTGGCCGGGTTCGAGACCCTCCGGGTGCCTGCGACTCCATGGTCGGGCGTGCGGCAGAAGGTGCTTTTCCCGGGCCGGTGCGTGCTGGCGGCGGAACATCTCAGGAGCGTGCTGGGGGAGCTGCGGCCCCAGGTGGTGGCCGGGCTGGGCGGCTGCAACAGCTTCGTCCCCCTCCTGCTCGGGAGGCTCACCGGCAGTCGCACGATACTGTTTGAGGGCAACGCGATCCCCGGCCTCGTGGTGCGGGCCCTGGCGCCGGTGGTGGACTGCCTGGCCGTGCAGTTTCCGGAAGCGGCTGGGAGCGTCAAGGCCCGGTCGGTCCTCTGCGCCGGGAACCCCGTCCGGCCGGAGCTTTTTGCCCCTGAGCGCCGGGAGGCGGCCCGCCGGCTCGGGCTGCGGCCGGAGGACCCCGTACTGCTGGCCCTGGGCGGTTCCCAGGGAGCCCTCAGCGTCAACCGCATCCTCCAGGACGCCGTGGTCGGCCTGAGCAGCCCGGTGCAGGTACTTCACCTGACCGGCGTGGACCATCTGCCCGACGCGCTCCAGAGCCCGGCAAATCAACTGGAGACCTATCGACCCGTGGGGTTCCTGCACCGGATGGCGGATGCCTACGCGGCGGCGGACTTCGTGCTGTGCAGGGCGGGGGCGTCCACCGTGGCGGAGGTAACCGCACTGGGGCTTCCCTCCATCCTGGTGCCCTATCCCTATCACGCCGACCGGCACCAGTACGCCAACGCGGAGCGGCTGGAGCGGGCGGGGGCGGCCGTGGTGGTGGAGCAGTCCGAACTGACGCCCGACCAACTGGGGCGACTCATCGACGAACTGGCAACCGACCTGCAGCGTCGCGCTCGCATGGGGGAGGCGGCCCGCCGAAGGGGCCGTCCGGGGGCCGCCCGGCGCGTGGCGCGTCACATGGTCCGGATGGCCGGTTTCGAAACCAAACTCGAAAAGCTCCCGCCGCGGCGACGAGCGGCGGCAAGCGAACACTCCGAGGCAGCCTGACAGGGAGGTCGAAAATGGCAAGCCGTCGACGCTCCAAGAAGCTGGACCTTTCCAAAGAACAATGGCATTTCATCGGGATACTGGGAACCGGCATGCGGTCGATGGCCGTCTACGCGGCCGAATGCGGCGCCAGCATAACCGGCTCCGACATCCGCCCTTCCCCCGCCCTGGAGTCCCTGACGCGGGAAGGCATCCGCGTCTCCCTCCAGCAGGAAGGCGAGGCGCTCGGGCGCGACACGGACCTGGTGGTCATCAGCCCCGCCATCAAGGACGACAACCCGGAGCTGCTCCGGGCGCAGAGGCTGGGCCTGGAAGTGGTGCGTTATCCGGAACTTCTGGGCCAACTGATGGACTACCAGACGGGAATCGCCGTGGCCGGTACCCACGGGAAGAGCACCACCGCCGCCCTCATCGCCTACATCATGCAGAAAGGCGGCCTGGACCCCTCCTACCTGATCGGGGCCGACGTGCCCCAGTTGGGCGGAGGCTCCCACTACGGAGGCGGCGAATACCTGGTCGCCGAGGCCTGCGAATACAAGCGCTCCTTCCTGTGTCTCTCCCCCGGAACGGCCGTCATCACCAACATCGACGCTGACCACCTGGACTACTACTACGATCTGTGGGACATAGAGGAGGCATTCAGTGACTTCGCCCGCTCGGTCGAGGATGACGGGGTGCTGATCGCCAACGCCGACGATGAGAACACCCGGCGGGTCGTGGAGACGGCCGAGGCGCCCACCATCACCTATGGTATCGAGGACAAAGAGGCGGACTACCGGGCCGAGCGGCTGTGGCGGGCCAAGGTGCACAGCAACTTCGACCTGGTATATCGGGGAGAGAAGATCGATCGCTTCAGCACGGAACTCTACGGAACCCACAACGTGCTGAACACCCTCGCCGCCATCGCCACCTGCCACCAGGCGGGCATGGACTTCCCGGAGATAAAAGAGTCGGTCCTGGAATTCCAGGGGCCGGCCCGCAGATGCCAGCTCGTCGGAAATCCCTGGGACGTCGCCGTGGTCAGCGACTATGCGCATCACCCGAAGGAGATCGAGGCCAGCGTTGCGGCCATGCACCAGCGCTTCCCGAAACGACGCGTCTTCGTGGTCTTCCAGCCCCATCAGTTCTCCCGGACCCGCAACATGCTGGAGGAGCTGGCCGAGGCGTTCCGCGACGTATGGGTCACCTACGTTTGTGACATCTACGCCGCCCGGGACTCCTACGAGGACCGCCGCTCGGTGAGCGCCCAGGACCTGGTGCGCCAGATGAACCACATCGGCCTGCTGGCTCACTACGTGCCGGAGTTCGAGGACATCCAGCACATCATCGTCGGCGACGTCATTCCCGACGACGTGATCCTGGTGATGGGCGCCGGCAACATCTGGCAGGTCGCCCACAACATCATCCCAATGATCGAGGAGAAAGGCCGCCGCCAGATCGCGGCCTGAGCAACGAATGGCCGACAGCCGACAGCTTTGCAGCCTGACCACAATCGGCCTGGGGGGAACCCCGCTTCGCTATTTCCGACCGGCCGACACCGAGGAGCTGCGTGGAACGCTGCAGCAGTGCCGTCGTGAGGAACTTCCCTGGCGCGTTCTCGGCGGCGGCTCCAACGTGCTGGCCGAGGACGGCCCCCTGCCCTGCGCGGTGCTGCACATCGCCTCGCCCCACTTCTGCAGTATCCAGCGCACCGGCGCCGAGAGCGTCCGTGCCGGGGCTGGAGTCCCAACACCCGCCCTGCTGGGCTTCTGTCGCGCCGAAGGCCTGGGAGGACTGGAGTTCCTGACCGGGGTGCCCGGAACCGTCGGCGGAGCGGTCGCCGGCAACGCCGGCGCCTGGGGACGGCAGGTCTCCGACACATTGACCGCCGTCCATGTGGTCCACCCCGACGGTGCCGAGCGCGTGCTGCCGGCGGAGCAACTCGCGTTCAGCTATCGCCGCGCCGAGCTTGGTGGGGCGGTGGTCGTGGCCGCGGAATTCGCCCTGCAACCCCGCGACTCCCAACTGGTCGGCCGGCGCATGGCGGCCCTGGCCCAAAAGCGCCGCGAAGGACAGCCCCCGGGGCCCGGCAGCGCGGGATGCATCTTCAAGAATCCCCCCGGCGCATCGGCCGGCCGCCTCGTGGATCGATGCGGTCTGAAGGGCGCCCGGATCGGCGGCGCGGAGATATCGTGCAAGCACGCCAACTTCATCCTCAACCGCGGCGACGCCTCGGCGAGCGACGTCCTCGGCCTGATCGGGATGATGAAGGAAGCCGTCCACGAACGATTCGGAGTCGAACTAAACCTGGAAATAAGACACTGGAGCGCCGGTAGAGAGGCGCCGTGAGGAGAAACATATGAAGGACAAACTGAAGGTCGCGGTCCTTATGGGCGGCATCGCCGGAGAGAGGGTAGTCTCTTTGAAATCCGGGCGGTCGGTAGCGGAGGCACTGCAGGAGGCCGGCCACCGGGTGGAGCCCTACGAGGTCGACCAGAGGGGCCTGCCCGGCCTGCGGGCTCTACGTCCGGATGCGGTGTTCATCGCCCTCCACGGGCCGTTCGGCGAGGACGGGGGAGTCCAACGCCTGCTGGAGAAGATGAACCTGCCCTACACCGGCAGCGGCCCCCGGGCCAGTTGCCTGGGAATGAACAAGCTGGTCAGCAAACGCCTGTTCGTCCGGCACTCCATTCCGACGCCGGATTACTTCACCGTGGACCCCCGGGAGGATGCGGGAGTCACGGCGGAGCGGGCCGCGGAGTTCGGCTATCCCCTGGTCTGCAAACCAATAGCTTCCGGCTCCAGCCTCGGCGTCACAATGGTGGGACGCCCGGAGGAGCTGCCTCACGCCCTGCGCGAGGCGCGCAGGGAAAGCCGCGTGGTGCTTGTGGAAAGCTACATCCGGGGGCGGGAACTGACCGTCGGCCTGCTCCAGGGCGAGGCGCTGCCGGTGGTCGAGGTGGTGGCCGGACGGGAGTTCTTCGACTACCAGGCCAAATACGAAGACCCGAATACCCGCTACGTCACCCCGGTCAGCCTGCTGCCCACGATCTACAGAAAACTCACGCGGGCAGCGGTGCGGGCATACCGGGCACTTGGTTGCAGGCACATGGCCAGAGTGGACATGATGTACGGCTACGACGGACAGCTCGGGGTCCTGGAGGTGAACACCATCCCCGGTTTTACCCCTCGCAGCCTGCTGCCCGTGGCTGCGGCGGAGGCCGGGATTTCGTTCCCAGCCTTGTGCGACCGGCTCGTGCGCGCGGCCGTCCGGGCCCGGGGAAGGGAGCGCAGAAAGACCGCCTGATCGGACACTGAGATGGCAAAGAAATCCAAGAGCAACAAAGACGAGTTCGGCCCCCGATGGAAGCCGGTCCTCCGCGCCGCCGTGTGGGTCCTCATCATCGGCGCCCTGGCGGGCGCCTGCTGGCTGGGGGCCGCCCGCGGCTGGCAGGCGGTCGAGCATCGGCCGGAGTTTCGGCTCAACCTCCACGCCCTCACTCTGCGGGATTGCCCGGATTGGGTGGACTGCGAGAACATGAACCGCCACCTTCGAGGCCAGATGAAGGCCCTTCCCGCCGACGCATCGCTCTTTCGGCAGGACATCGCCCGTGCGGTGCAGCACGAGATGCGGGCCTCGCCATGGCTGCTGGAGGTCCAGGAGGTCGACCGGGTCCTTCCGAACAACCTTCAGATCCGGGCCGTCTTCCGCAAGCCGGCCGGGATAGCTCGCTGGAACAAGCAGGACTACCTGGTGGACAAGGAAGGCTGCTACCTTCCGGAAGAATTCTTCAGCGCACCGCCGGCCTGGGAAGGAGAAGACACCCCGCGGATCGTTGACGATATTCTGCACGAGGCCCCCCCGATCGGGCGGCCGTGGGACGGCCCCCGGATGGCCGTCGGGGCCCGGCTGAGCGATTTTCTGCGACGCAAAGGAGTGCTGGAGCGGCTCCGGCTTTCCACCATCAACGTGACCGGGGTGGGCCGCTACGGAACCGAACCCCCCATCCTCCTGGTGACCGACGGGGGGGCGAAGATCAAATGGGGCAGCTCCTCCCTCTATAAGGACGTTCCCGGCCTGTCCGCTGCCCCCTCCGGGCCGTCGGACGAGGAAAAGCTGGACATGCTGCTCAGTAAGCTGGGCGATCATCCCGGGCTGCGGGGCATCAGATACATTGACCTGCGCTACCACGGGAAGATCATCTTCGCCCCGGAGGGTGCTGCCTCGACCGGCTCGAAATATTGAACCGCTCGCCCGTGCAGCCTATAATGTACTTGTCTGGATACGGTTCCGGTGAGCCGCTTCTTGTTCATCGACAGGTGTGAGCCAGCGCATGAAGGCGAAGCTGATACCAATCGTCGAGGGCGAGGTCCAAAGGGCAATCCCCCTTTCGCCCTCGGACCCGCTGGTGGTGGGCAGAGGCGAGGCGGCTGACATCCCCCTCCTTCAGAGCAAAGTCTCCCGCCTGCACTGCCGCATCTCTTTCGAGAACGGTTTCTACGTGATCGAAGACCTGGAGAGCACAAACGGCACGTGGGTGAACAACCGACGGGTCCAAAGGGCCATCCTGTTCCACCATGACCGGATAGCGATCGGGAACGCCGAGTTCCAGTTTGCACTGGAGGGGGACATATCCGACGAGACCTCCTGGGTTGAGCTGGGCGAGACGACCGACACCCTGTTCGGCACCGAGATCAAGCAGCCGGCCGAGCACCTGGCTCCTTCCTCGCTGTTCCTGGAGATTCCAGAGGGCGAAGCGCCGCCGCAAACCGAGGAGCTGGAGCGGGACCTGGCCGCCATCTGCCGGGTCATCAACAGCGTCAACGCAGAGCCCCACCTCGACAAGCTGCTGGAAACGGTGATGGACAACGTGATGGAGGTGACCGACGCGGACCGGGGCTACCTGATCGCCGCCAAGAAAGTGGGCGGTCCGCTCATGCCGCTGGTTGCGCGCAACAAGGACACCGTCCCGCCCTCGGCCCGCAACAGCTTCAGCCGCAGCATCATCTCGGAGTGCTACGAGGGCGGCTACTCCATACTCATGTCCGACCCTGCCAGCCGGGAAGACGTCAGCGAAAGCATCTTCTCCCAGGAAATACAGAGCATCATGTGCGTGCCCACCTGCGACAGCGAGGGTCCGGTCGGGGTGCTCTATGTGGACCGGATTCTCGGCTCCGAGCAGTTCTCCGAGCGGGACCTGAAGGTGCTGACCGCCATCGCCAACCAGGCGGGAACCGCCATCCGCCGGGCGCAGCTCTCCCGCCAGGTGGAATCGCTTTTCGGCGACGCCATCCGCACCGTCATCAACCTGGTTGAGGCCACCGACGAGTATACCTACAGCCACAGCGAACGTGTTACCGCCGTGGCGCTCCTGATCGCCGACCTCTGCCCCATCGAGAAAGCTCAGAAACAGGGGCTGGAGATCGGCGGGCTGCTCCACGACGTGGGCAAACTGGCCGTAGAACCGAAGATCCTGTACAAGCCGGGCGCCCTCGACAAGAGCGAGTACGAACAGGTCAAGCAGCATCCCGCCGCCGGGGCGGCCATCTTCAAGAACATCGAGAACGCCGAGGTCATCACCGACGTGGTCCGGCATCACCACGAACGATGGGACGGCGACGGGTACCCGGACGGACTGGCCGCGGAGGATATATCGCTGCCCGCCCGGGTGATGGCCCTCGCCGACTCGTTCGATTCGATGGCCTCCGACCGCCCGTACAAGAAAGCTCTGCCCCACTCCGAGATCATCGACGAACTTCAAAGGGGCAAAGCCACCCAGTTCGACCCGGACCTGGTCGAGCGCTTTGTGGATGCACTGGAAGATGATAAAATCTTCCAGAGCCGAATCGAAGAACTCTACCGCCGCAAAGAGCAGAAGGTCGAGGCGACCGGAAAAACCTGATGCCCGGGCGTCCCGCCACCACACTGTCGCTACCTCCGGATCGAATGCTTTCCTGGATACAGCTCTACAAGCCGCCCGCGACCGCCCTGGTCCTGGTCGCTCTGGTTGCGCTGCTGAACGCGACAGGCTGCCGGACGACACGCCCCCCGCCCCCTCCCCCGCTCGAACGGGCGCAGCTCATCCACGCCCTGCGCGCCCGTTCGGAAGGCTTCCACACGCTCGTGGACAGTGACATCACGCTGATCACCAGCATGTTTAAAGACGGAGAGGAACAGAAGGGCCCGGCCCTGGGCGGCCACATCGCTTTCGACCGGGACGTGCCCGCCCTCTGGCTGGTTACCGAGAAGATGGGCCGCCAGGTCTTCAGCCTCCAGGCCGTCGGGGCCCGTTTTCACCTCGCCATTCCGAAGACCCGGGAGGTTGTCACCGGCGGGCCGCGCGCCTACGGGCGGCTCCCCCACCTGGTGAGGCCGGACGAGGTCTCCCGCATCCTGGGCGGCCCGGATGCCCTGGGGCTCAGTTGGCCCTCCACTACCATGGAGGTCGAGCCGACCGCCTATCGGTTCGAGGTCACTTCCCTGGAGCGCCCCTACATGGAGGTGCTGGTCGACCGCTGGGAAGTTGCCATCCGGCGCATCCGCCGCTATGATGTTCTGGGCCGTGCTGTCACCGACGTGCGTCTGCATGATTACCGGGCGGTGGAGGGCCTGCCTTTCCCCCATCGATTGGTGGTGTTGCGTCCCCTGTACGGCACCAAGATCGACCTCCGGCTGGGCAGTCCCAAGCTGAACAAGTCCATTCCGCCCGAGGCCTTCGAGCCGGCCGAGCACCCCGGCTGGGATCACGTCGACCTGGACCGACGGCCGCTGAGCGATGTCAAAGCATTCAGGGAAGACTGATGGCCGAAGCTTCCCCCGACCCGGCCCCCCTGCCCTACGGCGAAATCTACCGCCGGCTCAGGGGAAAATGGAGGGCCGCCGAACCGGCACCGCCCGGGACAGACCTTCGCGAAGTGGCCGCCTTCTGCCGCCGACTCGGCGCACTGCCCAAGAGCTGGGGTCCCCGCCGCTCCACGGAAGGCGCCCTTGAGGTGATGCGCCGGATGGCCGACGCCTCCGAGGCAGACCCCGCCGAAGTGCGCGCCGACCTGCTGAACTTCTGCTCCGAGGAAAGCCCCCACGTCGTCTGTGGCTCCGATCCCCGCTGCGCCGAGTGCCCCGTCGAGGAATATTGCGACTACCCGGACCGCCGGCCGACCATCAAGGACCTGCCGGAAACCGAACGGCCCCGTGAGCGTCTGCTGCAGGAAGGCACCGGCCACCTCAGTGACGTCGAGCTGCTCGCGCTGATAATCGGAGGCGGCTCCACCCGGGCGACGGCACTCGACCTGGCCTCGCGGCTGCTGAGCCGCTACGGAACGTTCCGGCGCCTGGCCGAATGCACGGTGGGGGAACTGAAGCGCGTTCACGGCATCGGCCCGGCCAAGGCCGCCCGCATCAGGGCCTGCCTGGCCATTGCCCGTCGCTACGCCGCTCAGAAACTATCGGCGGGCACCGTGATCCGGGGCAGCGAACACGTCTATAACTACATGGCTGAGAAACTCGCCGGTCTGAAAAAAGAGTGCTTCTTCAGCCTGCTGCTGGACACCAAGAATCAACTGGTCCGGCAGGAGCGCGTGGCGATCGGGTCCCTGAACGAAAGCGTCGTCCATCCCCGGGAGGTTTTCAAGAAAGCCATCGCCGAGAGCGCCGCAAAGATCATCTTCGTCCACAACCATCCCAGCGGCAACCCGGAACCCAGCCCCCAGGACCGGCGCCTCACCTCCAGGCTCTGCGAAGTCGGGGAACTGGTCGGCATCCCGGTGCTCGACCACCTCATTGTCGGGCGGGACGCCTACTTCAGCTTCGCCGAAGAAGGTCTGATCCCCTCCCGCAACCGCTGAGGGGCGCGGCGACGGCATCCCGTTCCAACGCTGCCTTGCCAGCTCGGCTGCGGGTGTGCGTGAGCGTTACCCGAAGGCCCCGCCTCGCCCCCGCAGGTGCGCCCGGAGGGAGATCGTCCTATAATGGACGTCGTGGGGTCTTTATCGGAGTGCCGTTCCACCCTGATCGATCCGCATGTCCGGCCCCCTTCAGAAGATCGGTGAGCTGCCCGCCATGGGCCGGCTCCCGGACCTGCTCCGCGCCACGGGGCGGGTCGATGTCGTGGGCACCGCCGGCAGCGGCGCCGCCCTGGTGACCGCCCGGCTGGGGGGAGAAGTGCGCGAACGCGGCCTGGTGATCTGCCCCAGAGCCCACGAAGCCGAGGAATTCGCCGAAGACCTCAACCTCTTCCGCCCCGACCTGGCCTGCTGTTTTCCCCCCCTCGAAGTGCTGCCCGGGGACGAAGAGGAACCCAACGAGACCATCCTCCGGTCCCGGCTGAACGTGCTGCGCTACCTGGCCTTCGGGGAGGCCGAGGAGCCGACCGGCGAGAGGGAGAACTTCGTCTACCTCCAGCCGACGCCCGACACCCGGTTCGTCGTCACCTCCGCCTACGCCCTGATGGAGCCCACGCGGCCCATGGACGCGTTGCGGGCGGGCTCCAGGAGCGTCGAGGTGGCCCTGGAGGCCGACCCCCGCTCGCTGGTGGAATGGCTGGTGGACAACGGCTACCTCAGCGTACCCCAGGTGAGGCTGCCCGGACAGTACTGCCTCCGCGGCGGAATCCTGGACGTATACTCCCACGGCGCCCTGGAGCCGGTCCGCATCGAGTTCTACGCCGACCGGGTCGATTCCATCCGCACCTTCGATCCCGGCACGCAGCTCTCCTCCGGCAGAATCCAGCGGTGTCAACTCACCGTCAGCGAGCGTCCCGCCGACGGCGGAGAAGGCCCCGGCGGCGACCTGCTCTCTTACTTCGGAGCCGAATCGCCGGTGGTCCTGGTCGAGCCCGACCGGGTGCGGCACCGCGCCGAGACCATCTACGAGCAGACCGAAAGGCGGCATCTGCTGGTGCCCCCGGACCGCCTGGAGTCCTTCGTGCAGTCGCGCCCCCACGTCCGCTTTCTCCAGGAGGGGGAGGAGGGCGCACTGGAGGTCTCCATCCAGCGCAGGGACAGCTTCGGACCGGACATCGAGTCCATGCTGCCGGAGCTGGCCCGCATCTGCCGGGACTACGAACGGACCGTCGTCTACTGCAACAGCCCCGCCGAGGCGGACCGGCTCGGGGCGCTGCTGAGGGACAGGGCGTTCGAGGAACTCGACCGCCTCCAGATCGAGGTGGGCCGGCTGAACCACGGAATCCTCTGGGAGGAGGCCGGCCTCGCCCTCATACCTCATCACCGCCTCTTCGGCCGCTACCAGCACCGGCGCCTGGTGCGTTACCCGCGGGAAGGCCGTCCCGTGGAGGCCGCGCGCGAGCTGGAGCCCGGCGAACTGGTGGTCCACGTCAAGCACGGCATCGGGCGGTTTCTGGGCACCAGCGTGATCGAGCGGGACGGGCGCCGCAGGGAACACCTGGAGATAGAGTTCGCCGAAAACGTGCGCGTCCACGTCCCCTGCGACCGCATCGAGATGATCCATCGCTACATCGGCATCGCCGGGCGCGGGGCCGAGCTGAGCAAGATCCGCGGGGCGGCCTGGCGCCGCGCGAAGAGGCGGGCCTCCGAGGCGGTCGAGGACCTGGCCGCCGAGCTGCTGGAGATGCAGGCCGTCCGGGAAACCAAAGAGGGCATCGCCTTCCCCGCCGAGGCCGACTGGGTCAGCCAGTTCGAGTCCGAGTTCCCCTACGAGGAGACCGACGACCAGGACCGGGCCATCGAGGACGTGAAGCGGGACATGAAGACGGCCCGGCCGATGGACCGCCTGCTGTGCGGTGACGTGGGCTACGGCAAGACCGAGGTGGCCATGAGGGCCGCATTCCTGGCGGTGGTGGGTGGCCGACAGGTGGCCGCCCTCGTCCCCACCACCGTGCTGGCACAGCAGCACTTCCGAACGTTCTCCGAGCGAATGGCGGACTACCCGTTCAGGATCGAGGTGCTCAGCCGGTTCCGCACCCCGGCCGAGACGCGAGAGGTGCTGGAGGGCATGGCGGGCGGAACCGTTGACATCGTGATCGGCACCCATCGGCTGCTGCAAGAGGACGTCGCCTTCAAGAACCTGGGGCTGGTGATCATCGACGAGGAGCAGCGCTTCGGGGTGGAGCACAAGGAGAAGCTCAAACGGCTGAGGGCCACCGTGGACGTGCTCACCATGACGGCCACCCCCATCCCCCGCACCCTCCACATGGCCCTGATGGGGTTGCGGGAGATCTCCGCGCTCCAGACGCCTCCCCGCGACCGACAGGCCATCAAAACGAGGGTCGGCCCCTTCGATCCCGAACTTGTCCGACACGCCGTCCTCCGTGAACTAAACCGCGAGGGGCAGGTCTACGTCATCCACAACCGCGTGCGCAGCATCGACGACTTCGCCGACAGGCTCCGGGAGATCGTCCCCGAGGCCACCATCGCCGTGGCCCACGGCCAGATGGCCGAAAGGGGGCTGGCCGACACCATGGAGCGTTTCACCGAGGGAGAGGTGGACGTTCTGGTCAGCACCACGATCATCGAGAACGGGCTGGACATCCCCAACGCCAACACCCTCATCGTGGACCGGGCGGAACTGCTGGGGCTGGCCGAGATGCACCAGCTCCGCGGGCGGGTAGGGCGCTACATTCACAAGGCATACGCCTACTTCTTCGTTCCGCGGGACCGGCCAGTCACCCCTCGGGCGGAGCAGCGACTGGAGACGATCCGCCGTTACAGCCAGCTCGGGGCGGGGTTCGACATCGCGCTGAAAGACCTGGAGATCCGGGGCGCCGGCAATATCCTCGGGCCCGATCAGTCGGGACACATCGCCGCCGTAGGCTACAATCTTTACTGCCGGATGCTCACGCGGGCGGCCGCACGCCTGAAGGGCGAGCCCGTCGAGGAGCCCCCGGCCGTCTCGGTGGACCTCGGCCTGGACGCCTTCCTGCCGGGCAGCTACGTCCCCACCCCCCGCCAGCGCATGGAGCTGTATCGGCAGATCAATCAGTGCACCGATCGCGGGGACGTCTCCCGGGTGGCCGTTGCCATGCGAGACCGCTACGGGGAGCCGCCGCAGGAGGCCCGCAACCTGCTGAGGGAGGCGGAGATACGCATCCTTGCCGACGGGGCCGGCGTCGACTCAGTTCGCCTCCGGGATGGACGGATTCACCTCGCCGTCAGGGACGCCCGCCTCCTGGAGCGCCGGTTCCGGGGTCGCGAGGAGCGTCCACGGCTGGTGGGCGAGGACCTGGCGGTCATCGAGGAGGGGTTTTCGCGGGAGGACCCCGCAGCCACGGCTCGTTTCCTGTGCCGTTTTCTGGCCCCTACAGGGAATCCGCAAAGCGTCGGATGACCTCTATGTGCCCGGCAGTGGTCCCGCAGCAGCCGCCGATGATCCGGGCACCCGCCTCGTAGAGGGACGGAACGAACCGCTGGAAAACCGACGGATCCTCTGCGTAAATGGGCTGACCCTCGACCAGTTCCGGCATGCCCGCGTTGGGCTTGGCAAACAGGGGCAGGTCTGTCAGTTCGGCCAGCCGAGAGACGAGGGGAACCATTTCCTCTATGCCGTGGCCGCAGTTCACCCCCGCGGCGACGCAGCCCAGCTCTTCGGCCGCGTCCGCCAGGTGTTCGGGGCCCTCACCCATCATGGTTCGGTAGCGGCCGGAGGGCTCCCGGCTGAATTTCATGCTGGCCACCAGCGGCAGCCCGCAGGCCTGAGCGGCGGCCTCCAGCGCCAGCCGAAGCTCCTCGCTGGACTCAAAGGTCTCGCACAGGAGGGCGTCGGCTCCCGCCCCGGCGAGTGCCGTCGCCTGGCGGCCGTATGCCTCGCGGGCGGCCGCCTCCGTCAGGTCGCCGTAGGGCTCCAGTATGCCGCCGGTAGGGCCGAGCCCGCCGAAGACCACCACGTCTTCTCCCCCGGCCCGGGAGGCTATCTCCACGGCGGCTTTGTTTATGGCTTCGGTCTTCTCTTCGAGCCCGTGGCGGCCCAGGGCGACGGGGTTGGCGCCGAAGGTATTGGTCAGCAGGCAGTCGGCGCCGGCGTCCGCGTAGCTGCGGAGTATCTCCACGACGGCCTCGGGGCGCTCCAGGTTCCACAGGTCCCCGCACTCTCCGGCTTCCAGGCCCCCGGCCATCAGCCGCGTTCCCATGGCGCCGTCCATAACCACGAGGGCGCGCTGTCGGAGCAGATTTTCCAGGTTCATGATCTTCTCCCCGGGCGCGGGTGTCAGGGAATCATCTTCCCCGTGCTTCCCATGTTCAGAGTGCCGTACTTGACGCCTTTAAGGCTGGTCATTCGGTTGGCCAGCTCTCGCAGGTCCTTGCCCCGCCCCCGCATTACGATCACTTCCAGGCAGTTGTCCTCGTCCACGTGCACGTGGAAAGAGCCGATGATACGCGCGTAGGACTCGTGCTGCACGTCCATCAGGCGGGAGTTGACCGACATCCGGTGATGGTCGTAGAGCAGGAGCACGGCGGCGAAGGTTTCCTCATCGGGCGCTTCCCACTCCTCCTCGACCAGCTTGCGGCGGATGAGGTCACGGACGGCCTCCGAGCGGTTGTCGTAACCCTGTTCTTTGATGAGGCTGTCGAAGCGGTCCAGCAGGCCAAGACTCAACGAAACGCCAAACCTCACGGTCTCCGACATCCTGAATTCTCCTTCCGGCGAGCTGCAATCCTCAGACCATTTCGTTGATTAGCGGCCAGGTGGGTTCGGCGTAGAAGCGGTGTCCCTCCGGCCCCTCCACCAGGCGCAGGTTCTCCGGGCATCCGGCCGCCTCGTATACCTGCGCGGCCCGCCCATAAGCCTTCCGCACGCCCGGGAGGGGGAATATCTCGTCCTCCCTGCCGGCGACCACGATCAGCGTCCGCGGCGCGATCAGGCCCGCCAGGTCTCCCATCTCCGCAACCTGCAGGATGCCCGGGATGTAGTTGTCGCCGCAGTGCTTGATGCGCATGGTCGAGTCGGCGTAGGTGCAGAAGGCGCAGGAGACGACCGCCAGTTTTATCCGCGGCTCCAGGCAGGCCGAATAGAAAGTTGCCGTGCCGCCGCCGGAGTTCCCCATGCAGGCGATGCGCTCCGGATCGACCTCCGGCTGCTGCTCCAGGAGGTCCACCGCCCGCATCACGTCCCAGCAGCGTTCGCCCAGGACGGTCTTCCCGAGCAGCAGAGAATGGAAGACGGCGTCCAGGCAGGTGTGTTCCCAGCGGTGTTCCAGCAGGGTTTCGGCGCGCTCGCCGAAGCATCGCTGCTCCATCGCCAGGGCGACGAACCCGTTGTGCACCGCCTGCAGGGCGAAGTCCCTGTCCCCGGCCACCAGTTCCTCCTCGTGTTCGTTCTGCGCCTGGCCCAGCGAGATGTGCATGCCGGGGCTGTGGCCCTGGAGGCAGATCATGCCGGGCATTGGCCCGTCGCGCTCGGTCGGCACCAGCAGGTGAGCCGGGACGTCGGCGCATTCCTCGGAGGTGAACACGATCTTCATCCGGACGTAGCGGTCGGTCTCCTCCCGCTCCAGCTCCTCGGCGTCCAGGGGCGCCTTTGCATCCGGAAAGTCGCCTATCAAGTCCCGGAGACGTCGGCGCAGCCGGCTCTGCCAGTCCTGGAACTCCCCGCCTCGCCACGCCAGCTCGGGCTCGGTTTTCTTCATCAGATTCAGGTGGTACTGCGACGGAGAGTAGAACTTTTCTTTCATGGCTGTGCCTTTCCGCGTGGGCGGCGGACGGGAAACGGGACGCCGAGACCCTCCCATTATAGCCACTCCGCCGCGTTGCGAAAGCGCAGGCACCGAGCAAACGCCGAAGCATCCTTCCCGCTCGCTCCTTCTCCACCTCCTGCGCCGTTTTGGTCGCCGTTGTGCCCCCTTTGCCGCCGTCCGCCATCCGTAATTCTCGTCTTGCCGTTCGCTTTTCCTTCGTGCCCTTCGTGGTTTCCTTGCCGTTGTGCCCCTCTCCGTCGTCGCCTTCCTTCGTGCCCTTCGTGCCCTTCGTGGTTTCCTTGCCGTTGTGCCCGTTTGCCGTTGCCTTCCTTCGTGCCCTTCGTGGTTTCCTTTCGTCGTCCTCCTCGATCTGTCAGCTCATCGGGCCCTCAATGATTTCCGTTCGGTCGTTTGTTTCTTCTCCGTGCCCTCCGTGCTCTCCGTGGTTTCCTTAGCCGTTGTGCCCCTCTCCGTCGTCGCCTTCCTCCGTGTCCTTCGTGGTTTCCTTTCGTCGTCAGCCTTTCCTCTGCGTGACTCTGCGCCCTCCGCGGTTCCCCCTGCCGTTGCGCTTACTGTCAAGCCACACTGTGCTGATTGCATGCCGCCGGCGGATAGAATAGATTATCCACCGACGCGCGCCACTAACCCGAAGGACGAGCCGGCATGAAAAAGCCCTGGAACGGAAGGTTCGAGAAAGACACCGACAGCGCGGCGGAGCGGTTCACCGAATCGGTTTCTTTTGACCGGCGCCTCTACAAGGAAGACATCCGTGCCAGCATCGCCCATGCCGAGATGCTCGCCCGGTGCGGGCTGATCGGCCGCACGGAGCTGGTGGAGATCCGGGAGGCCCTGCGGGAGATACAGCGGGAGATAGAGGAAGGCGAGTTCGAGTTCGACCCCTCCCTGGAGGACGTCCACATGAACATCGAGGCGGCGCTGATCGAAAGGATCGGTGACGCCGGCCGAATGCTGCACACCGCCCGGAGCCGCAACGACCAGGTTGTCTGCGACATGCGGCTTTGGGCGCGGACCGCATGCGACCGAATGGACGAACTGCTCCAGCAGCTCCAGCGCGCCTTGCTGGAGAAAGCGGAACAGCACCAGGAGGTGGTGATGCCCGGTTACACCCACCTCCAGCACGCCCAGCCGGTACTGCTGGGCCACGTGCTGGTGGCCTACGCGGAGATGGCCCAGCGGGACCGGACCCGGTTCGCCGACTGCCGGCGGCGCCTCAACGTCAGCCCCCTGGGGGCCTGCGCCCTGGCCGGCACCGGCCTGCCCATAGACCCCCAAAGCACCGCCGAGGCCCTGGAGTTCGAGCGGTGTTTCTCCAACAGCGTGGACGCCGTCAGCGACAGGGACTTCATCGTGGAGATGGTCTTCGACCTCTGCATGGCGGCCATGCACCTTTCGCGGTTGGCCGAAGACTGGATCATCTGGTCGACACAGGAGTTCGATTTCGTTGACCTCGACGAGTCCTTCTGCACCGGCTCCAGCATCATGCCCCAGAAGAAGAATCCGGACGTGCTGGAACTCATCCGGGGCCGCTGCGGCCGGGTGCAGGGGGACCTCACCGCGCTCCTGTCGGTCTGCAAAGGACTGCCCCTGGCCTACAACCGGGACCTGCAGGAGGACAAGGAGGCGCTCTTCGACGCGGCCGACACCGTGGAGGCGACCCTGCGGGTCGCCGCCAGCCTGGTACGGACCACCGAGTTCAAGACCGATCGGATCGCCGAGGCATGCGAGGAGGGCCACATGGACGCCACGGCCCTGGCGGACTACCTGGTGGGCCGGGGAGTGCCGTTCCGCCAGGCCCATCGGGCCGTGGGCCGCGCCGTGCAGGCCGCCGCCGCAGACGGCGTCCGCCTCCAGGACATGAGCGTCGAGCAACTGCGCTCCTTCAGCGAGGTGATCGCCGAGGACGTCTACCAGGTGCTGGGCGTGCGAAACTGCATCGAGAACTACCGGTCTCACGGAAGCTCCTCTCCTGCGGAGCTGCAACGACAGCTCCGGCAGTGGGAAGATCGGTTCGCCGAGTAAGCGCACCGAAGTGGCGGAGGGCGGAACATGAAATTGAAATGCCGCTGCGGCCAACACGTGGAAACGGCCGATCCGGAGCCGGGAGACCGGGTGATCTGCTCCGCCTGCGGGCAGACCTACCGCCTGTTCAGGACGTCGGGCGGGAAGCTGGCGGCAAAGCCCGTGGAGGCCGAGGAGGCCGCGCCCGCCGAGGCCCGGGAGGTCCCCGACGGCGCGGAGGAGCCGGAGGAAGATTCCCTGTTTGCGGGGTGGCCGGGAGAACTCAAGCTGGAAGGCCCGTCGGCCTCCGGGGAAGAAGCCGAAGAAAGCGAAGGGCCCCCCGTCGACGAGGAGTCCTACGGCGAACCGGGGCAGGACAGGTCCCGGCCCGCCGCCAAACCGTCGGCCGGGGCGGGCGGCGCACAGGAATCGCAGCCCCAGGCACCGGAGGCCGGCCCGGCCGGGCAGCCCGCCCCCCGGGAGGTCTCCGGGACCGAGACCTGGAAGGAGTCGGTGGTCGGTTCGTTCGTTTACGCCTATGCGGCACCGCTGGCCGGAAACGGATGGAAGGCCCTCCTGCATTACGCGGCCTACGGGGCCGGCCTGCCGCTGCTCATAGCGCTGGTGGGCTCTTTCCAACTGGGGTTCGTCGTTTCGTTTATGGTGACACTTGCCTTTCTCTTCTTCGTCTGGCACACAACGGACGTGAAGTTCCTGGTGCCGGTGGTGTTCCTGGTCGCGTTTCCGGCGTTTCTTCTCGGCGTTTACAGCGTGATGGCCTGCCTGATGGCGGCCTCCGTGGTCGGCGCAATGTACCAGTACCTCGGACACGGGAGCTACGCGGGGAGCGAGCCGCTGCAGGAGGCGCAGCCTCGATTCGCCGACGACATGCTCGTCCCGCTTCTCATGGTGCTGGGGGCCAGCATCCTGCTCGGCCTGGTGCCGGCTATTGTCGGGCCGATGGTGGCTCAGCTCACCGGAGGCGCGGAGGTGGGCAGCCTGGTGTCCGAGCTGCAGCAGGGCGGCGGCCTTTCGGCGCTCTCGAAGCTGGGAGGCCGGCTGGCGGGCACCGGTATCATCGCGGCCACTTACCTCTTCGCGCTGTTCTGCTTCCCCATGGTGGTGATGGTGCTGGCGGCCTCCGAGAGCGTTACCACCGCCCTGAACCCGGTGAACGTCTTCCGCAGCATCTTCAAGACGCCGCTGGAATACATCCTCGTGTGGCTGTTTTTCGGGCTGAACCTGGTCGCAGGGGTGCTGCTGGCGGGTTCCGTGGGTGGTGCCCTGGCGGTGGCCGGCACGCAGTTACCCGTGGTCGGCTGGCTGGCGCTGCCGGGCGTGATGATCCTGGCCCAGTACGTGGCCGCCGTGGTGGGATGGCGGATGGGAATGCTGATGAACCGGGGCCCGGAGGCGTTCGATCACGTGAGTTGAGCATGAACCCCGGCTCTTTGGGCAGGCGCCGTGATGCCTCCGGCCCCTTGAAAGCAGGCGCCGGGCCGCAGCATAATAAAGGAACCGTAGGAAGCTGAGATCTGGCTTCAGAGACAGAGGCCCCAAAGATGGCCCCCGACCCGCCGAGCCCAAAACTGCTGATACTCGTCGCCGGCGTTTTCCTGTTGCTGGCGGTGGTGCACCTGTGGTTCGGCGACCAGGAGACCGAGGAGGAGCCGTCCGGAAAGCATCCCCGGCTTTCCCACATTGAGATACAGAAGACCGAGGAGCAGGTCGAGATCAATCCTGAGGAATCCTCCGGCGATCTGGCGACGCTGGTGGAGAGCCGCATCTACCTGCTCCGCAACGGGGAGACCAACGAAAGGCGCGCCACGGCCATCCAGCTCGCCTTCCTGACCACCGAGCCCGCACGGCGCCGCCAGGTGGCCCACATGCCGCCGCGAGCGCGGGGGCGGCTGAGGAAAGCTCTACTGACCGGTCTGAACGACAGCGACGCGGTGGTCTCAGAAAACTGCCGGGAGGCGCTGGTGGGGCTGTGGCGCATTGCCGACAGCGTGGCCGTGGCGGGTCAGTTCACCGACGGTCTGGCCGCATACCGCTCGGGACATCTTCAGAAAGCCCTTGACAGCTTCCGCAACGCCGAACGGCTGCGCGGTTCGGTGCCCCCGGATCTGTACCGGATCAAGGCGAAAATCCACCTGGCGCAAGGCGATCCGGATGCGGCGCTGGAGGAGTGCAAGCGGGCGCTGGACGCCGAGCCACTGAACTTCATGGCCCTCCTGGTGGTGGCCCGCATCCACGCCCGACAGGACAACTACGAGAAGGCCCTCAGCGCGCTGGACGCCGCGCTGAAAATCCACAACCGGTTCGAGGAAGCCCGGAAGATGCGCCGGCGGATTGCCGGACTGGATGAGGAGGCGGCCTGAGGGCTCCTCAGCCGGACTGGTTCGATACGGCCACCAGCTTCTCCAGGGTCTCCATGGCCCGGCCCGAGTCGATAGCGGCCGTCGCGGCCTCGATGCCCTCCTCAATGCTGTCCGCTTCCCCGCCGACGTAGACGGCGGCTCCGGCGTTGAGCAGGACTATCTGGCGCGGCGGACCCTGCTCGCCTGCGAGGATGGCGCGGATGACGTCGGCGCTTTCAGCGGCGCTCTCGGAGGCAAGTTCCTCCCGGTCCGCCCGGGAGAACCCGAAATCCTCCGGCCGGATCCGGCGGGTCTCTACCTCCCCCGCCGAGACCTCCGCCGCGAGTGTCTCCTCGCAGAGGCTGATCTCGTCCATGCCGTCGGCGCTGTGCACCACCAGGGCGCGCTCGGCCCCCAGGTTCGCCAGCACACCCGCGATCTGCTCGACCAGGCCGTCGTCGAAGACCCCGAGCACCTGTCGGCGGGCTCCGGCGGGATTGGTCAGCGGGCCCAGCACGTTGAAGACCGTCCGGACGGCCAGCTCCCGGCGGGGGCCGATGGCGTACTTCATCGCCGTGTGCAGAAGGGGGGCGAACAGGAAGCCGATGCCGGCCTCCCGTATGCAGCGCTCCACCACCGGGGGCTCGGCCTCGATGTTGACCCGAAGGGTCTGGAGCACGTCGGCGCTGCCGAAGCTGCTGGATGCGCCGCGGTTGCCGTGCTTGGCGACGGGCACCCCCGCGCCGGCCGTCACCAACGCGGCGGCAGTGGAGACGTTGAAAGTGCCCTTGTGGGTGCCGCCGGTGCCGCAGGTGTCCACCACTTCCACCTCGCCGGGGTCGATGTGGGTCGCCGCCTCCCGCATGGCGCGGGCACAGCCGGTGATCTCCTCGACCGTCTCGCCCTTCATCCGCAGACCCACCAGGAACCCCGCTATCTGGGACTCGGTGGCCCGGCCGCTCATGATCAGGGACATGGCCTCGTGGGCCTGCTCTTCCGACAGGTCGTTCCCTTCCACAACCATTTCGATGTAGTCTTTCAAGGCGGCTTCCTCCGCGCTGGGTGGGAAGATTCCGGCAGTGCCGTCAGCGGTCGGGCACTATTGTAGGCACTGCCGGAAGATGGGTCAATTACCATATCGCTGCCTCAACCGGGCGGCCTCACAGCAGGGAACGGGCCAGGTGGGTGAAGGCGCGGGCGGGGATGCCCTCCTCGATGAACTCCTCCAGGCGCCCGCGGCCGATTTTGTCCACCAGCTCAACCGCCGTCTCCATCATCCGGATGGTCGCGTTCATCTGCTCCAGCGGGTCCCCGTCCCGGGTCATCACGTCGTAGGCTATCCAGCCGTCCCAGCCGATCCGGTCCAGGTAGAAGACCATCTCCACCAGGTCCCACAGGTTGACCGAGCCGGGGAGCATGTCCCAATCCCAGTCGCGCGCGTTGTCGTTGAAGTGCACGTAGAAGAGGCGCCCCGCCCTGTGGGCCACACAGAGCATCTCGGCCGGCGTCTCGAGGGCCAGCAGCGAGTGGCCGACGTCCATCGTCACCCCCACGTGAGGCGCGCCGATGCGGTCACACAGGTGCAGCGTCCGGCCCATGTCCCCCAGGATGCAGAAGTTGCGGGCTTCCTTCAGCTTGTATTCCAGGCTGATCCGGATGTCGCTCCGGTAGTCGGCGGCTTCGGACAGGCACTCCTCCAGCCATTCCCACTGCCGCAGGTAGTCGGTCTGAAAGCAGTAGTTGTGCCCGTCGATCAGCGGACAGCAGGTGACCGTGTCGGTCCCCAGCTCATCGGCCAGGTCCATGGCGGTCTTGAGGTCGGAGACGGCGGCGGCCCGGAGGGCCGGGTCGGGCGCGGTGAAGGAGCCCTTCTGCCATTTCTTCGCGCGTTTGACGTCCAGGTTGACCGCCGAGAGGGGCAGGCCGGACTCTTTCAGCATGCTGACGGCGGCGTCCACGTCGTCGCCGAAATGGCCGGGGTAGACCACCTCGATGCCGGCGGCGCCTTCGACGCGCCGTGCCGTCTCCAACCGGTCGCTCAAGGCGCGGGCGGGCTGGTACTCGTGGTACTTGTCCGCCTGCCGCCCCAAAAACCCAATCATAACCGAATGCTTAAGCTCCATCTTTCCCTCTTCCTCTCAGTCCGAGTTGCTCTGTAGAAAGCATTTGTCAGCACTCGAATCGCCCCGGCGCCTGCAACGCCGTCATGCTGAGCCGCCTTGCCTTCAGGCGCCGAACGCATCTCGCCTTTCCGCCGCGCCGTACTTTACCGCTCCGCCGTCTCGCACGCCGGCGATGCCCCAAAGGGGCATAAGGATACAGCCCGGGGTACGCCCGAGGCGTATAAACGCCAGCCCCAGGTGCCCATGGCCCCAGAATACCACGCGCCCCAAAGGGGCGCGACATGGCAGCCGCCTTTGGGCAAGAAGCTGCACCATGCGTCTGCACGCCACGCGCTGCGGCGCGGCCTCGACCCGGGCCTCCCGTGTTTCCGGCATCATAAATGCCCAATGCTAAGGGCCACTGTGCGAAGTTGCAACACCCACCAGTTAGTTTGCCACGACATGGTACCCACCCTGGCCGGGAAGAAAAAGGTCCCGAAAACCCTAGGGTCGCGCCCGCCGCGGGGCGGGCGCGCGGACGCGCGGGAATTGCTCGCCACCGCCGGGCCGTAATCGCTCCGCTCGGCTTGAGTAGGGCGTTACTTCGCGTTTTGCGCCGCTACGACGTCGTGTGCGGGCGCACGTTGCACCCACCGCGCAGCCGCGTCCCACCTGCTGCAGCCGCTGGTAACCCGTCCGTTGCGAGGGAAAGAGCAGCGACTGCTCACGAGATACCTGTGACTTGCATACTCCAGAGAACAGCCGCAAGTTGTTTATTGGATACGTGGAAGTCCTCAGGGCGGGACGGCACGCCGACAGCTACTTGACGTGACAGTCTCCTGATGGTGCTGCATCAGACGGTCTTGAGCTTCTCCCGCAGCCGGGGCCATAGCTCGTCTGCAAGATCTTTCAAGAGATGCAATCGTGATGGCTGCTCCCGCAGATCACCAATCCAGAACCTCCCAACTTCAGACTCGTGGGAATTCCAGGTTTTCCCGCTCTGCTCGTAAATGTCGTTAAGCGGTCGGTACCGGTCTTGTTGGAGGATGTCCTTGAATATGTTCCTGAGGTCATGGATGTCCCTTTCTTTGCCCCAGTCGTCTTTCTGCTCGTTCTCCGTTCGCTGTTTCTTGGTGTAGAGCCGAGGGCTGATGCATGGTTCCCTTTCCCCATGCCGGGAATACGTGTCCAGCCGATAGTAGAACGTCTTACAGCCACGGAAATTGTCCATCTGACGGCGATAGGTGACGAACGGACGGCCCCACGATGTGTCCCGGTACAATACTTCAGGGAATTCTTCGTTTTCGTCACTGAAGTACGTATTCGGAGCCGCTCTGGTGAAGTCACTCTTACAGGGATCTACCCGCTTTCCCTGCAACCCGAAGATCCACTTCATGAGGAGGTACTGTGCCACCTGCGAACTGCGCAACGTATCGTCCCAGAATCCGTCGCTTCTCATCCAGTTCTCAATTTCCTGCGGTTGGTTGGCTTCCAGCCATTCGTGAAGGTCATGGAGGACTGGATGGCTATGCCAGTCTCCGGGACAGCTCTCGAAAACGCCAAGGAAATCTTCCTGGTAGATGCCTACCACGTCAGACTGTGGGGGCAAACATTCGTCCAGCCGGGGGCCTAACTTCAGGTAGACAAGGATGGCATCATCTACCCCTAGATCTCCTTTCTCGGGCAAGTTCTGGAGCGCGCTGGCATACCTGCTGAGTTGCTTCCGCCCCCTACGAGCCGTCAATTTAGTTTCCACTCCCATGCCAAAGGAAACCTCGTCTGAATCGACAAGTCGCACAAAAACGTCCATGCGACCACTCTCTTCTGGAGGCGACCATTCTGTCACGACCGTGACTGCGGTCACGTTATCCACATTCGGAATGCGCGGGTCTTGCCGGTCGCCGGAACTTTTCTCGTACACTTCTCTCAAGACCGTCTTTGCCACGTTACGGACTGGCCCGAGGTCGACCCCTTTGTTGTTGGGGTCCAGTGAACTCATGAGCCACGCAAAGACGGCCGAATGGCTCAGCTCCCGCGTGGCATACTGGAAAAGATTGCACTTGTCGTCCAGAGGCATCTGCGTTCCTCCCGGTCTAACCTGCACAGTCCTGGAATGGTCCGTCTTGCTCAGCAGTGAGTGTTCTGACACTCACCAAATCTGGGTAAGGCCTAAAGCTGCTCGACACGAGGAGACCCAAGTCTGCACACAAGGTCTTCTGCACTCATATTTATGGCGACAGGACGTAATAGCAAGCATGGGTATCGGTGTCCCTTCGGGCTATAGGCTACGAGGCGTCAACTGTAAACCCCACTGGGCTCCCGCGCCCCTTTTTCCATTTTCCTTCTTTCTCCATTCTCACTGCTTTGCGGAGGTGCTGCATTGTGATTTGCGCGCCTTCCTTGCCGGCTATCGCCAGGCGGGCGGCGTTGAGGACGGCGTTCTTTATCTCCCCTCCGGTCAGGTCGGCTTCTGACAGCTTCTCCAGGTCCACGTCGTCCGCCAGGGGCATGGCGTCCGGGATGAGCTTCCCCCATATCCGGCGGCGCATCCGGCGGTCCGGGCGCTCGAACTCCACCTTCATCGCGATCCGCCGTTCCAGGGCCCTGTCCAGTGACGTCTTGCGGTTGGTGGCGAGTATGCAGATGCCCTCGAAACGCTCTATCTGTTGCAGAAGCACGTTGACCTGCCTGACTTCGTAGTTCCGGAAGCCGCTGTCCCGGTCGTAGAACATCGCGTCGGCCTCGTCCCAGAAGAGCACCGCGTCGGTGGCGCGCGCCACCCAGAACGTGCGCACGATGTTCTTCTCCGTCTGCCCCACCCAGCAGTTCTGCACCTGCGAGTAGTCGGTCACCAGGATGGGCAGATCGAGCCGGTCCGCCAGGGCTTCGGCCGAGGCGGTCTTGCCGACCCCGGGCGGCCCGCTGAACAGCAGAGTCAGTCCCCTGCCGTAGGGCACCACCTGAGCCAGGCCCCAGTTCTCGTAAAGCGTGTCCTGGTTGTGCGCCTGGGCCAGGACCATCTCCAGCGATTCGTGCACTTCCGGTGAAAGAACCAGTTGATCGAAGCTCACCCGGGGCTTTCGCACCTCGGAGCTGCCGTCGGTCTGCCTTCGGCGCCGGCCCTCCAGCTCGAGAAGCTCCAGGCTGCGGTCCCCCAGCTCGAATTCGGCATCCGCCAGCGCGGCGGGCTCGTCGCTGACCAGCTCTGCACTCCCTCCGGCGGGCCGGATGAGGCATTCCCTCACCAGCCGGGCGTCGGACCCAAAGAGCCGCAGGTGCCGCCGTATCCGGTCCTCGTCCCGGGCCAGCACGCATGCCAGTCCCTTGCCGGTGAACAGCGAATTGCCCGGCGGCACGTGTCCGAGTTCCTTGGCGAGCAGCGCCAGAATTACATCTGTCCGGCGGTCGCCCAGGGGCGGATCCAAGCCCAGCAGTCGGGCCAGGCCCCAGTCGGCGTGTCGCTCCAGGGTGGCTTCAAGCCGTCCCCGCAGCCGGACGATCCGGCGGGAAAGCCGGTAGGCATCCTCGCGGTTGTCGATAGGGATGTGGCCCCGGCTGCAGCGGTTGAGCACGGTGGATTTGGCCTCATAGGCGCGGCTCAGGGGCTCCACGCGATCGTAGAGTTCCTCCTCGGTCTCCACGTCCCAACCGGCCTGTCCGCCGTCCTGGCCCGTGAGGGCGCATTCCACGAGGGTGGGGTCCAGGACTATCTGCTGGTCACACAGGTCATCGCGCGGGTCGGTGTGACTGATAAGGTCGGTCTGCGCCAGGTGTCCGTCTTTGGACATCGAGCGCAGGGCGGACATCGTGCCGCCCCTCGGAACGGAGACGAGCTTGAGTATCTCGCTCGGAGACGTCCTTCTCTGCTCCAGGATGCCGAGCCGGTCGAGCAGCAAGACGGCGACGATCTCGCGTTCCACCGGGTCCAGACCGAGCGGTCTGAGCCTCGCCGTCAGGGGAACGGTCTCGCCGGTCTTCTCCATCGACCCGTGCCAGAAGTCGGTCCACCGGCGTTCGAGCGCGCGCAGGTGCTCGCGCCGGTCCCCATCTTCCGGCCCGCTCCCGTCCATCTTCACGCGCAGCAGGACCATGTTATGGGCGGCCTCGATCAGTTCGTCGTTCGACGGGAAGCAGTTGGGTTCGTCCGGCGGCTGTTCCACCGGTGCGTCCATGCTCTGTTGTGGTTTGGCTCCGTGGTGCACGTCGTTGACCTTTCTGCGTCCTTCGGCCATTCACTCTCCGTCGTAGATGTCCAGGGCGCCGCGCAGGCGCTGTTGGAGCATCTTGCGGAGTTTTGGCGGTTTCAGCACCTCGGCGTGTTCGCCGAACTGCATCACCCAGGTGGCCACCTCCTCCAGCCAGCCGAGTTCCATGCGGAGCAGCAGCGTCCCCTCCCGTTCCCACGAAGTCTCCTGCGTGGCGTGCCACTCCCGTTCGGCGACGTATCGGGCCGGCCAGCCGCGGAAACGGATCTCCACTTCGACGGCCTCTTTGCTGTGGCTGGCGCCGAGGCTGTGTTCGAAGTATTCCTCCGGATCGAAGTCGGTCGCCGAACGGTCGAACGTCTCGCCCGTCTCCTCCCATTCGGTAACCCGGTTTGTGTGGAACAGGGAGACGTAGCCCGTCTCGTGGGCGTAGGCCACCAGGTACCATTCGCCGCCTATGCAGCGCAGCAGGTAAGGGTCGAGTTTCCGCTCGACAAGTTCGTCGGCGCCCAGCTTATGGTACTCCACCCGCAGCGTGCGGCCTTCGCGCAGCGCGCCGGCCAGTGCATCGAACAGCTCCGGCTCCGGAGGGGCCACGTGAGCCGACTGAAACCCGACGTCCCGGGCGAGATCGGCCGGATCCAGCTCGAATTCCTCCGGGAGCTGGACGGCGATCTTCTCGAAGACCCGGCGCAGCTTCTCGGCCAGTTCGGGGTTCCGGATGCCGCGCAGGGCTCGCTCGGCCAGTATGATCGCGAAAAGCTCGCCCTCGCTCACCTTGATGGCGGGCAACACCCAGTCGGGCTCGCGGTAGTAATAGCCCTTCTCCGAGGCGTCGTATTCGATGGGCGCTCCCAGGTCGTAGCGCATGAACTCGATGTGCCGTTTGACGGTGCGGTCGGAGAGTTCCAGCTCCCGCGCCATCTGCGGGGCGCTGGGATATTTGCCGGAGCGAATCTCTCGGTCGATGACGGCGATGTGCCGCCACTGGGTCATAAACTTGCTGCCCTTCTGGCGATCAGGGGACATGGCCCTCCACTCCGAATGCGTTTTTGGAGCCTGAACGGTGTGGCCAAACATCGGCCCAAGCAATTCTATCCCACATTATTCACGAGGAAACGACGCACATTGTTGTAACGGATTAACCTGATATATGTTAGAGCATGTTTAGACGGAGCATGCGGAAAACAGTGTGTTTTTTCGGTGAACAACACCATCCTCGCCCTTCGGGAGCGGCGCCGGCACCGTATCTGCTTTGTCAGGCTTCGCTTGCAGTGTAAGAACACAGCGGCGCTCGCCTTCCGCGCATCTGCGGCACTGGCAACGCTTGAATAATCCGGGCTATGGTAGTCAAAAGCCGCAAGAAACCGGGAAAATGCAAGAAGGTGCGGCTTACGCTTCTCCCGTGCAGCCCCCACAAGCTGGCAAAGCCAACATGGGTGGCGCCCCGGCGTCATTGCCTGAAGCTCCGCCGGCTTCTGTAGCCGCGCAGCTTCGTGCGGTCCCGCCTGTCCTCGGCACGGAAGAAGGCCGCGTGCACCACGGCCTTCCAGTACACCAGGGCCGAGCCCACCGTGCGTTCGTTGCGGTAACGGTGGTCGCACCCCAGGCCGGGGGATTCGAATTCTTCCTCCTCGCAGTTCAGAGCGTCCTTCACAAAGGCGGAGGCCCGGTCCGGGGAGGGCTCCGCCGGATGCTTTTGGTTTCTGAGAATGCCCTGCATCGCGTAGCTTGCCACCAGCTTCTGGTGGAGTTGCCGGTAGGCCTGCTCCCTTGCCAGTACTTCGAATCCGGCGACCTTGCCGTTGAGGAAGACGAACAGGCCACGCTGCCGGTCCACCCAGGGAAAAGAATCCACGTAGCGGGCGATGTCGTCCTCCCTGGCTTCGAACACGTCGCTCATGGCGCCGGTGGGCGATTGCACGTCGGCCTTCTCCGAAGCCTCCCGGATGTCGTCCCAGACCTCTCCCTGATCCGAGCGGAACGCCCCGGAGTGCCGCAGTGAGTCGGAAACCGACCTGGACTTGCGCATCCTCTGGCCGGGAGCCATGAGGTGTCCGGAACCGGAGAATGCCCGGGAGGTATAGCTCCAGCGGCCGCGCTCGGTGCAACTGACGGGCACGATGATCTCAGCGTGTTTCTCAACGAGTATGGTGGTGTTGAGGACCCGGTTTTGCTTGGCCCCGGCCAGCTCTTCGCCGTCCAACACAAGAACCGCCGTGTCGCCCCGGTTGCGAACTTTCAGCTCCGGCACGGAACCCCCGGCATCCACCTCCGTCACCGTGAGCGCGCCGTCCTCCAGGGCTTCCGCCAGAACGCGGAACCGCCGGCCCTTCTTTGCCTCCGAGAACAGCGGCAGCACGGCCATGTTGTGGGCGGCTTGCAGGTCCCCAAACTCCATGCTTCCCAGACATGCCTTGACCGCTGCCTGCATGTTTCCGTCCTCCCACACAAATTCACCGGACAAAACGTCTCGATCGAACTCTGTGGAGCAACATAACACACGACCCGGGACAGATGGCGTCCCGTGTCTCGTTTTTTTCAGAATTCTGCGAGATCGGGGGTAGATGCGCGGCCGCCGGCGCGATGTCGAGGTTTGTCTCGATTTCGACAAGCCGTTGGAGATAGGCGGAGGACTCCCGTCCTCCCGCAAAGAACAGGGCTTCCGCGACCAGTCGTCTGACGACCGGGTCAGGGTCGAAGAGGGCGCCGTGCAGCCGCTGCCTTGGGTTCTCCGAGAGCGCATCGTCCCCGTTCTGAGCCCGTCGCCGAATCTTCTTCGCCACCGCCCTTCTCACGACTGCACCTCGCTCTGCGGGAGCAAAATGACCACGTGCGGGCGTCCCTCCGGCCCCGCTACCCGATACCATAGCACGTGACCCGGGACAGATGGCCTCCCGGCTCCTGCTTTTCTCTGCCGACAGCGCCGCCCGGTAGGTGTCTCGGCGCACGCTTCCCCCGGGCAGGAGAGTCCGGGCGGTTCCGGGGGGCTACTCGTAGCGGAGGGTTTCGACGGGGTCCATTCCGGCGGCGCGGATGGCGGGCACCAGGCTGAAAAGCAGGCTGCAGATGACGGCGCCTCCGGCCGTGATCGCCGGGGTCAGGAAGCCGACGTAGGCGGGGATTTCGGTGAAGTAGTAGACGTTCGGCGGGAACGGGTCGAAGTGGATCGTCTCGCGGACGAAATCCCGGACCGCGTTGATATTCTCGGCGAACAGCACGCCGCCGCCTACCCCCAGTGCCGCCCCGATCAGGCCGATGGCCAGCCCGCAGGTCAGGAAAACCAGGCATATCTGACCCGGCGTGTAGCCGACGGCCTTCAGGATGCCGATGTCGCGCCGTTTCTCGTAAACCATGGTGGTGATGATGACGAAGATGAAGAACTCCGCCAGTACCAGGATCAGGCTCATGATCAGCCCCTGGAGGAACCGCTCCATCTCCACCGCTTCCAGGAAGGTCTTGCGTTCCTGTTTCCAGGTCGTGACCCCCAGTCCCCCGCCGCTGTAGCGCAGGTGGACCTTCCCCTCCGGCCCAACGGTCGCCGCGCGTCGGCCTTCCCCGCCGAAAAGGACCCGCCGAAAGCCCCCCGCGGGAGCGGCCGCCTCGAAATGCTTCCAGATGCCGGCGCGACGGGCCCGCCGGCCCACCCGCCAGCAGGTGATGGCGTCCCGGCCCGCGCTGAGCAGGACCTCGGAGGTCCAGCCGAAACGCAGGGCCCTCACGGGACCGCCATGCGCCTCCCATGCCGACTGCGGCCCGAGAGCGGAGGCGTCCCACAGCACGATCCGCCCGTCGGCGTGACCGGTTGCAATCCAGTCGCCGTCCGGGCTGAAGGCCCCCCGGGTCATCGGGACGTTCCCTTCGTCCCGGATGCGGCCGATGAGGCGGCCCTCTTCGGCGCTCCACAGGAGAGCTTTTCCGTCCCGTCCGGCGGTGAGGAGCCGTTCCCCGCCGCTGTCGAAGGCGACGTCGGTGATCTCGGCCCCGTGGGCGAGACGGGCGACGGGCTCTGCCGGGGCCTCGACATCCCATACTTCGACCCGGCCGTCCTCGTGTGCCACCGCGACCAGATATCCGAACGGGGAGAAGGCCGCGGCGGTGACGGGGGCGCCCGGGCTGCCCAGTTGGACGGCTGCGCTCTCCGATCCGAGCCGGACCAATCGCGCGGTTCCGTCCCTGAACCCCACCAGCAGGTTGGAGCCCTCCGGATCCAGGGCGAGTGCGGCGGGGGAAGTATCGTAAGGGCCCGCGCGGGAGACCTCCTCCGCGTCGAGGGTGCTCCGAACGCTCACGGAGCCGTCGTCGGCGGCGAGGGCGAGACGCAGGGCGTCGGCGCTGAGGGCCGCCGGGGCGCCCTCGGCCGTCCGACCGAACTCATGGAGAACGGAGCCGGGGCGGACGGCATCGGAGATCTCGGGCACCACTTCCGCGGCGTTCTCGTAGTCGTCGAGCCGGACGTTCAGGCCGCTGACGGCCTCGCCGCATTCGACCAGGTTTGCCGCGCTGCGCAGGCTGAGAATGACGAACCGGCTGTCGTATTCGGCATTTCCGGTCTTGAAGACCCCGTTGACGGCGTAGGTGCCCATGGCGTAGCGGAGGTCCTCGGTGGCCGTGACCAGGACGATCCGTGGGGGGTGGCTCTGGAGTTCCGGCGGGATAAAGCCGAAGAACTCGTGCCCCACGAAGCACGCGCGCGAGCTTCCCCCGTCGGGGTTGGGATGGGAGCGGCGCAGGTCCTCCATCTGACCTGTCACCATGTATTCCGGCAACTCTGACGCCGTTCCCTCCAGCTCCGGATGGACGCCGCGGAACATCACGTGGAGCATGCGTCCGGTCCCCGACTGGCGCAGCAGCCCGGCGCCCTCGATGAAGGGGGCGGCGCCGGTGACGTGGTCCAGGGCGAGAACCTTCCGGCGCCACAGCTCCCAGTTGCGCATGGCGTACATCCCGCCCCCCCGCGGCCGCACTTTGATGTCGCTCAGG
This sequence comes from uncultured candidatus Brocadiaceae bacterium, assembly GCA_964510315.1. Lineage (GTDB taxonomy): Bacteria > Planctomycetota > Brocadiia > SM23-32 > SM23-32 > CAZEAP01. Next base: position 7,182 of record CAZEAP010000002.1, on the reverse strand, counting down.
TAGCCCCGGATGATGGACGTGAACTCCCGATGGAAGCCCGTGAACACGCTCATTACCACGATGATGACAGCGACGCTCAGCGTTATCCCCACGATGGCGAGATAGGAGAGCTTCTTCTTCAGCAGGTATCGGAGGCCGATGAACAGCGGCCCGTATCCGAACGCGGGGCGGGTCGCGACGCTGGTGTTCTCTGGTGCGGCATCCGGACCGGGCATGTGGGACCCCGAACGCTGAAAGGGGACTGGCGCGCGAAGGGAGTAGGTTACCCAAGGGCCGCGGCGTTTGCAAGAAATGCCGCCGGCCGCTAAAATACAATTCCTTCGGTTGCGGAATCCATCAGGAGACAAACCATGGCAAGAGTCTGCGCAATCTGTGGCAGGGGAACCACTTCCGGCCGCCAGGTCAAGCAGCGCGGCCGGCCGAAGAGTCGCGGCGGCGTGGGGCGGAAGACCACCGGAACCAGCAAGCGCACCTTCAAGCCCAACCTCCAGCGCGTAAGGGCGCTGGTGGACGGCACCCCGAAGAAGCTGCTGGTCTGCACCCGCTGCATAAAAAGCGGCAAGGTCACCAAGGCCGTCAAATGAGCCGCGGAGGCCGCTGATGCCCATCGGCCGCGATGAAGTCGAACACGTCGCCCACCTCTCCCGCCTGGAGCTGAGCGAGGAGGAGAAGGAGAAGTTCGCCGGGCAGCTCGGCGCCGTCCTCGCCTACGTGGAAAAGCTCGAAGAACTGGACACCACCGGGGTGGAGCCGATGGTCCACGGAATCGACGGGAACCAGGCCACCCGTCCCGACCGCGCCGGGGAATCCCTTCCCCGAGAGGAAGCCCTCCGGAACGCCCCCGAATCCAGCGAAGGCTGCTTCAAAGTCCCCCGCATCATCGAGTGAGCCGGCCGGCCGGCCCCGCAGGGGCCATGTAATGGAGGCCGGGGCACGCCACGGCGCGTAAACTTTAGCCCCGGTTACCGGCGTATGAACCGTACCCGTGCGCCCTGAAAGGGCGCGGTCGGCGTGTGCGTTCGTGGATTCACCGCGCTGCTTCGGGGCGCATTTGCGTCATTCGACGTACCACCGGGGCTGAAGCCCCGAACTCACGACCCCGTCGCTCGGCGGCGTGGACGCTGCGCCGGCCGATGAAGACGCCAAAGGGCACTGCGCTGCACGTTTGGGCTCGGGGGAGTGCATTCAGCAACTCGCCAGCAGACCTTGGAGCAGCCGGTAGCTTTCTTCGCTGAAGCGCCTCAGCCAGGACAGTATCTCCGCCGGCCCCTCATCCGCCGGGCAGGGCTCGATGCGCTGCGCTTTGATGATCGCGCGGGCGGCTGGGGGCAGATCGTCGGTGCCCGGCAGTGCCCTCCCCTGCGCCAGGGGCACCGGGAGGAACAAGCTGAGGTTGTAGAGGAAGCTGAGTCGCCGGTAGGCCGGTGCCGGCTCCTCCCTCGTCTCCCTCCACAGCAGGCGCGAGAGGGGGTGGTCGCTGATGTCGGGGTGCTCGTGGAGTTTCTTTCGCACCATGTAGAAGGTGCACTGTCGCGTCATCTCGAAGGGCGGGTAGAGGCCGGCCTCCGGGAAGCGGTGCTGCATGCAGAGGTTTATCTCCCGCCCCAGGCCGTCAAGGGCCTCCCAGGACTCCCGCAGGAAGGCGTGCAGTTCGGCCTGTGCGGCGCGGGTCCGGGCGGACTCCAGGGCGTCCATCAGGCGGCCCGCGGCATTCTCGGCCGCCTCGAGGCGACCCCCTGTGAACCGGTGGAGCTGCTCCAGCAGCCGCAGCTTCGGCCCCGGGAGCGCGGCCGAGGCCGCTTCCAAAAGCTTCGTTGGTCGTCTATCGGCCATCCGGCCGGTCCACTCCGGAGGGATGCTCCGTTCCGCTCACCCGGCAGCGCAATGCGAACCGGGCGCCTCAGGCCTTCTCGATCTGGACAGTCAGTTCGGCCTCGCCGATCTCGACCTTTTTGGTCGGCCCCTCGCCGAGGCCGTGGTCCATCGTCCGGGCCAGCGTCTCCGCCATTATGTAGTCGCGCCACTTTTCGATGGCCTCTTCGAGGGCGGGGGAGCCGGTGGCGCAGCGGAGATGGATGCGGTCCTCGATGTTCAGGTCCAGCTCTTTGCGGAACTGCTGGACGTGCCGGACGGTGTCCCGCGCCCATCCTTCTGCCCTCAGGTCGGGCGTGACGTCGGTGTCCAGCACCAGCGCGATCTGGTCGGACTCGGCCATCGCCAGGTGGGGCGGCGTCTCCCGGCGGACCTCCACCTCTTCGGACTCGACCGTATGCTCCACGCCCCCGACGTTGACGGGGACGCCCCGGCCGGCTTCGACGGCCTCGGCCACCTCGGTGGGGTCCATAGACTCGATGGCCGCCGCCACTTCGCCGGCGTCGGCGCGGTATTTGGGGCCGAGTTTCGCCATCCTCGGCCGCACCCTGTACTGCTGAAGTTCCTCGACGCTGTCCCGCACGGTGAGCTTCTTGACGTTCAGCTCTTCCAGTATCTGGTCCTCGAACCGGCGGAGGGCCTCCCGCTGGTCCTTTCGGGGGCTGGCGGCGGTCAGCTCCTTCAGAGGCTGCCGCACCCGGATGCCCTCGGCGTTGCGGATGCCCAGCGCCGCCGACACCGTTGAGGTCACCACGTCGACCTGCCGGCTGAGGGTCTCGTCGATCAATTCCTCCTTCGGCTCCGGGTAGTCGCAGAGGTGGACGCTGCCCGGCGCCGTCTCATCCTGTTCCGCCATCAGATTCTGGTACATCTCCTCGGTCAAGAACGGTATCACGGGCGCCAGCAGCCTGCAGAGGGTGAGGAGCGCCTCGTGAAGCGTCTGGTAGGCGGCCAGCTTGTCCCGGTCGTCCCGCCCCTTCGCCCGCCAGAAGCGCCGGCGGTTGCGGCGGACGTACCAGTTGGACAGGTCGTCGATGAACTTCTCCGCCCGCCGGACCACCGAGTGCACTTCGAAGTCGACGAGCTTATCGTTGGCCGCGCGCACCAGGAGCTGCAGGTCGCTCAGCAGCCATCGGTCGATGTCCTGCCGTTCGGCGTAAGGGACGGCTTCCGCCGTGGGGTCGAAGCCGTCCAGGCGCGCGTAGTTGCTGAAGAAGGCGTAGACGTTCCAGAGCGTGTTGAAGACCGTTCGTCTGATCTGGCGGCCGACCCCCCAGCCGAAGTTCAGGTTGACGGTGGGGTCCTGTCGGCAGTAGAGCCAGCGCATCACGTCGCAGCTCATCCGCTCGGCCGCTTCGTTGAACTCGATGGCGTTGCCCCAGCTCTTGTGCATCTCCCGCCCGTTCTCGTCGCGCACCAGGGCGTGCCCCAGCAGCGTCTTGAAGGGCGGAATGCCCTCCATCATCGTGCTCATCGCCAGCAGGGCGTAGAACCAGTTGCGGAACTGGCCGGGGAAGCACTCCACGACGAAGTCGGCGGGAATCCACTTCGACCAGTACTCGGGGTCGCTGCGGTAACGGACCGTGGAGTAGGGGACGATCCCCGCGTCGAGCCAGGGGTTCCCGACGTCCTCGATCCGGCTTACCGTCCGGCCGCATTCCTCGCAGCGGATCTTCACCGCGTCCACCCAGGGTCGGTGGGGGGAGTTGCCTTCGAACTCCTCCCAACCTTCGACGGCCCGCTCCTTCAGCTCTTCCTTGCTGCCGATCACCTCGAACCATCCGCACTCCCCACACTGGTAGATCGGCAGCGCCAGGCCCCAGTAGCGCTTCTTGCTGATCATCCAGTCGCGCATGTTGTTCAGCCAGTCCAGCTCCCGGTCCAGGCCCCACCGGGGGATCCACCGGATCTGGCGGGCAACCTCCTTGATCTCTTCCCGCCAGGACATGTCGATGTACCATTCCTCGACGTTCCGGAACAGCAGGGCGGTGTTGCAGCGCCAGCAGTGGGGATAGCTGTGGGTGTAGGGCTGTTTTTTGTAGTAGTAGCCCTTCTCCCGGAGGCTCTGGAAGACCTCCTCCGCGACCTCGGAGGCCTCACGGCCGGTCAGCGGGCCGAAGCCCTCCAGGAAGACACCCGATTCGTCGATGGGGGCGATGACGGGCAGGTCCAGCTCACGGCTCAGATCGAAGTCCTCCTTGCCGCAGCCGGGGGCCACGTGCACGATGCCGGTGCCCTCGCCGCTGGTCACCAGTTCCCAGGTGACCACGCGGTGGGCGTCCACGGCCTCGGCGGCGGCCGGCAGCTCGTCGAAGGGGCCGTCGTAGCTCCAGCCCTCCATCCGGGTGCCGGGTATCTTCTCCAGCACCTCGCACTCGCCGCGAGGCTTCATCTCCTCCACGCGGGATTCCTCGAGGTAGTAGACGGCCCCGTCCTGCCGGACTTTCGCGTAGAGCAGCTCCGGATGGACGGCGCAGGCGACGTTGGAGCTGAGGGTCCAGGGCGTGGTGGTCCAGACCAGCAGGTACTCCTCCTCCCGCCCCCGCAGTGGGAGCCGCAGGAAGATGCTGTCCTCGGTGACCTGCTCGTAGCCCTCGTGCATCTCGTGCTGGCTGATGCCGGTGCCGCAGCGCGGGCACCACGGCATGCTGTCGCGCCCGCGGTAGATCAGTCCCCGCTGGTGGCACTTCTTCAGGAACTGCCAGATGGTGTAGTTGTTCTCATCCGACATCGTGTAGTAGGAGTTGTCCCAGTCCATCCAGTATCCCAGGCGGACGGACTGCTCGCTCTGGATGCGGGCGAACTTGCGGACCCTCCCCTTGCAGTCCTCCACGAACCGGGCGAGGCCGTACTTCTCGATGTCGCGCTTGCTCTCGAAGCCCAGCTCCCGCTCGACCTCCACCTCCACCCACAGCCCCTGGCAGTCGAAGCCGTTCTGGTAGCGCAGGCGGTGGCCCTTCATGGCGTGGAAGCGCTGGAAACAGTCCTTATAGGTACGACCCCAGGCGTGGTGGACGCCCATGGGGTTGTTGGCGGTGATCGGTCCGTCAAGGAACGACCAGCGGGGGCCGTCGGCGTTCTTCTCCCGGAGAGCCTCGAAGGTGCACTCTTCCTCCCAGAACTCCAGGATGCGGTGTTCCAGTTCGACCAGTGGAACCCGGGTATCGACTTTCTCAAACACGGTTTTGGGTCCTCGATTGGGGAAGCTCGGTCTCGGGCGCATGGGGTCCGGCAGGTGCCGGCGAGGCGGCCGGCGAAAGCTCAGGATATGATGGCCTCGAGCGCGCCGGGATGGACGCGCTCGATGAGGACCTCCTTACGCCGGGAGTGGTGCCCGGAAAGGATGCGCACCTGCGATTTGCGGACGCCGAGATGGGAGGCGAGCAGCCGGCGGACGGCGGCGTTGGCCTTGCCGTCTTCCGGCGCGGCGGTGACCGACAGCTTCAGGCGCCCGTCGTGCTCCCCGTACACACGATCCCCCGCGGCCCCGGGCGTCACCACAACCGGGAGCTTCCAGCCGTCCGTTGTCCTGTGAACCCTCAAGGGGATACTCCGCTCCGTTCGGGCAACCGGTCACAAGGCGCGGTCATCCGCAGCCGGCATTCTAACCACGAAGGGAGAATCGGTCAAGGCGAGGTGCGGCCTCCCGAGCCGTTCAGACCGGGAGGGCGCGGCTCCGCCACCGGTGCATTCGACCTCAGACCAGGTCGTTCCATTCCTCGCTCTCGCGCAGCTCCTGGACCAGCCGCTTGACCTTGCCGCACTCCTTCTTGGGCACGATCAGGAGGGCGTCCGGCGTGTCGACGACGGCGAGCCCGTCGATTCCGATGGTGGCCACCAGCTTGCGGTCTTTGTTGTTGACCACCACGGTGGTGTTCTCGGTTTCCTCCGCCAGCACCGGTCCGAAAAACAGGTTGCCGTCCTCGTCGGGCGGGAAGGCGTCGGTGAGGGTGGCCCAGCTTCCGATGTCGCTCCACTCCATGGCCACCGGTATGACGGCCATCCTGCCCTCACGGGCGGCCGGCTCCAGGACGGCGTAGTCGATGGCCACCTTCTTGAGCCGGGGATAGATGGAGCGGACGGCTTCCCGGGCGTCGCCCTCTCGGAGGGCCTCCTCCAGCTCGATCAGCACCTCGTACATCTCCGGCTCGTATCGGTGGAAGCACTTCATGAGGGTCTCGGAGGGCCAGACGAAGAAGTTGGCGTTCCAGAGGTAATCTCCGCTCTCGGTGTAGCGGCGGGCGGTCGGGTAGTCGGGTTTCTCGGTGAACTCGGCCACCTGGTGGATGGGCACCCCCTCGTGTTCGGCCAGCTTCTCGCCCTTCCGCACGTGACCGTAGTTCGACTCGACCCGGGTGGGTTCGCAGGCGATGGCCAGCAGGTAGCCGGGGTTGTTCTTGGCGAACTCCTCGGCGGCGGCCAGAGCGCGCACGAACTCCTCCGGCTTGCCCACGTAGTGATCGCTGCCCAGGCTGGCGATCACGCAGTGGCCGCCGGCGCCGGTCACCCAGATGGTCTCCAGTCCGATCGCGGCGGCCGTGTCCCTCCGGGCGGGCTCGACGATGATCTGCTCCCGGCCCATCTCCGGCAGTTGTTCCAGCACCAAGTCGAGGCTCTCCTTCCCCACCGAGACGTAGATGGAATCGGGCGGGGCGAGGTCCGATTCGGCGAACCGGTGCCAGGCCACCTGGGTGGAACTTTGCCCGTTGAAGATGGGGAGAAACTGCTTCGGCCGGTCAGACCGGCTCCACGGCCACAGCCGAGTTCCGACACCCCCGGCACGGATCACGATCCTCATGATTCGGCACTCCCTGAGCGGTCGTAGTTCCCCACGGCACAGCGACGATCCTCAAACGCCATGTTAACGCATCCGTCCGCCTTTGCAAGGCTGCCCTCCCGCCGGACGACCGACTCAGACCGCTCCCGGGGCCATCCGGTGAAGAGGTACACGCCCGGAAAAGGAAGCCCGCCATTTTCCCGACATCGCTGTTCGGCCGAACGTTGAGGCCGCCGTACGGCGGCCGACTCAGACGTAGCCCGGGGTGACCCCGTTGGGGGGTACATGTTTAGCGTGCGCGAACAGCAGGCGGCGCTGGAAGCACCGCCACTGCGAGCAGGGATGCTCGCGCTACAGCCGGGGGGCATGTTGTGGCGCGACCTTCCAGGTCGCAGTGCCGGGCCATCCTTGGCCCGGCCTCACCGCTGTTCGGCCGAACGTTGAGGCCGCCGTACGGCGGCCGACTCAGACGTAGCCCGGGGTGACCCCGTTGGGGGGTACATGTTTAGCGTGCGCGAACAGCAGGCGGCGCT
>CAZEAP010000001.1:0-261348 GCA_964510315.1 uncultured candidatus Brocadiaceae bacterium | reverse complement strand
ACTCGCTCACCATCATCTGCATCTGTGACCCGACCGCGCCCCTCCGGGGCGCATGCTTACGGTTGGTCGACCACCAACCAGGGCTAAAGCCCTGGCCTCCATCACATGGCCCCTGCGGGGCCGAAAGAGAACGCCGGGGACAAGGTGCCCCCGCTACAGCCTGGCCCTGTAGCATCTGTGACCCGACCGCGCCCCTCCGGGGCGCATGCTTACGGTTGGTCGGCCGCCAAACCAGGGCTAAAGCCCTGGCCTCCATCACATGGCCCCTACGGGGCCGAAATAGAAGGGCGGGGACAAGATGCCCCGCTACAGCCTGGCCCTGTGGCGCTAAAGCCCCGAGGGGACCTTGTATATACGGAACCACCAACCAGGGCTAAAGCCCTGGCCTCCATCACATGGCCCCTGCGGGGCCGAAAGAGAACGCCGGGGACAAGATGCCCCCGCTGGGCAAATGACGTCCTACGGATCATCGGGGAGTCCCGCGACGGCCGGTCCGTGGCCGTTGCGCCGCGGAGCGGCGCGGTCGTGAAGGCCAGGGCTTCAGCCCTGGTATCTCCCGCGAAAACCCAATTGCGCCCCGGAGGGGCGCGGTGAGGTACCCGATCCGCAAAAGCCTGACCGGGCGGCTGTGCCGCAGCATATCCGGAGCGCGCGACGGCGGGTCCGTGGCCGTTGCGCCGCGGAGCGGCGCGGTCGTGAAGGCCGGGGCTTCAGCCCTCATGGGAGATCCAACATGAAGGCCCGGCGGAGGGTGGCTGATGCGTCCCTCGCCTGCGGCGTCCGCCTCCCCTGACGGCGCTGGTGCGCCGGCAACGCACGGTGTTTTCTCCAGACTGTTCATGCCGTGCGCCAGCTCAGGCGGGCGAGCTTTATGCCCTGGAAGTCGGCCAGGTCGCTGATGTACCACTCTCCCCCGTTCCGGACGATCTCCGGCGCCTTGACGGGAAGCACGGCGATGAGTTTGGAGTCGTCGTTGACGCCGAAGTGATACGGGTCCCGCGAGCGATAGACGTACGTGCTGAAATCCGTTGAGGTGGCCCGGAACAGGTAGTAATAGCCCTCCAGCGCCACCACGAATGGGCTTTCGGCGCTGACCGGTCCGTTCCCCGCCCTGCCCCCTTCGCAGACGATCGTGTAGTCGGACCAGACCTGCAGGTCCTCGGACGTGCGCACGATGATGAAGCCGCGCTTCCAGCCGTCGGCGGCCACCGTCGAGACGGCGGAGTAGGAGAAATACCGCTCCCCGATCTTGAGGATCATCACGTCGCGCCCGCCGTCCTCATACAGGATCGAGTTCCCGTCCTTGTTCAACCGCCGGTGGTATTCCACTCCGTCCTCGGAGGTCATCAGGTGGATGCCGGCCGAGTGATAGAACAGGTAGTAAGTGTCATCGAAGACGGCGAAGAAGGGGGCGCCGATTTTCTCGTTCGCTTCTTGCTGTTCGCCGTATTCGGCGCGGGCCCGGGCGGCTACACCCCGCGCCTCCCAGGGGCCTTGCTCCAGTGAATCGCCCTGCCAGCGGTACAGCAATCGGCCCACGGCCGTTCCCCTGATGCACGCCCAGAGCTGCCAGGTGCCGTCACGGGCGCGGATGAAGCCGTGGTCCACCACGTGCTGGCGCGTCCGGTCCAGCCCGCTCAGATCGCCCAGGTCCGGCATTTCGCAGATGCGCCACCAGTCGCCTTCGACTTCGGGCACGCGCGCAACGGGTTCAGCCCTCTCGACCTCGTCCAAGTCCATCACACTTCCCCAACCAAAGAAACCGATGGAATCTGATTCGCTCAAGTGTCCCAGGACGGCGTCGGCACGCCACCGGAACTTACGATGCGGTATCCTCTTTCGAGATCGAAAATGCGCTGCATCTCCTCGTCGGACAGCTCGAAGTCCCACACCTCGTAGTTCTCCCGGATGTGCTCGGGTGAGCTGGAACGGGGTATGGCGCCGACGCCCTCCTGCTGAATGAGCCACCGAAGGACGACCTGGCCTCCGCTCTTCCCGTGGCGCCGGCCTATCTCCCGGAGCGTCCCGTCCTTGAAGACGCGGCCCCTTGCCAGGGGACAGTAGCCGACAAGGGCAACCCCGTGCTCCCGGCAGCACTCCAGCACGGGCTGCTGGGCGAGGTAGGGATGGTACTCCACCTGATTGCAGAAGATGGGCACCGGCGAGCTGTCCATCGCCTCTTCCAGAAGCGCGACGGTGAAGTTGCTCACTCCGACATGCTCCACCTTGCCCCCCTCCTTCAGTTCGGCCATGGCGCCGAAAGTCTCCTCCATCGGCACGCTTCGGTTGGGCCAGTGGACCAGGTAGAGGTCGACGTAGTCGGTCCCCAGTTTGTCGAGGCTTACCCGGAGAGCGCGCTTCAGCCCGGGGCCGTCGAGGTGGTTCTGCCATGCTTTCGTTACCAGGAAAACCGAGTCGCGTCCGACCTCGGCACGGCGGATGCCGTCGCCGACGGCCTCTTCGTTGCCGTACATCTCGGCGGTGTCGATGTGGCGATAGCCGGTCTCCAGGGCCGCTCGAACGGCCCGGCTGCACTCCTCTCCCCTGAGCGCCCAGGTGCCCAGCCCCAGCGCCGGCATATGGCCCTGCGGCACGCTGACCAGCTTCCTGTCGTTCTCATTCCACTTCATCAGGACCCCCATCTCCACAAGTTTGCGCTCAACCGGGGTCGCATGCTACCTCCTACGAGGAAGGTTGTCAGCCGAATCGGCGCTTTGGAGCCCATTCGACCTCTTGCGAAAGCCGTGCCTTGATGTCTTCGACTCCGGCTGCCCTTCCCGCCGGCTTCGCCTTCCCATCGACGGTCGGCGCCGGGGTCACCATCACGCCGCATTCCATCATCTCGCTGACGTCGGTAACTTTTTCCGGCTTATAGGCGAGGTTCAGTTCCTTTGCGCGCGGTTTCGGTTGTGATATGGTGGCGCGACCGGATTTGGCGGAGGGACCTCGCACTTCGAGGAAGTGAGATGACCTGGCGTGCTTTCATAGTGGGGCTGCTGCTGGTGGCCTCGATCGCTGTGATCGACCCCTACACCTCCTTCAACCAGAACTACGGCTGGAACACGCAGAGCCACCTGCCGCCGGGGGCGATACTGGCACTGGTCGCGGCGACGCTGGCCTTGAACGGCGTGCTTCGCCTGATCAGCCGAAAGGCATCGCTGAAACGGGCCGAGCTTATGCTGATCTGGTGCATGCTGATAGTAGGCTGCGCCGTGCCGTCGAACCTGATGAGATTCTGGCCGCCGTTGATGGCTTCGCCGGCCTATATCGCCCAGCGTCCCGACATTCAGTGGCGGGATACCGCGCTGGAGGCAGCCCCCGAAGAGCTGCTGCTCACCAAGGACCCGCACTCCACCGCGGCGGAGCGTTTCGTCGAGGGCTGGCCCCACAAGGAGGGGCGTGTCCCCTGGTCGATGTGGCTGGCTCCGATGTCCCGCTGGGCCGTTCTGATGGCCTTCTTCTACGTCGCCACCTTCTGCATGTGCGCGCTGATGCGACGGCAGTGGGTGGATCGGGAGCGTCTGCAGTTCCCACTGGCGAGGGTACCGCTCGATTTCACCGAGGGGGCCGGGAAAGATGGATTCCTCCCTGAACTGTTCGGCAACAAAGCCTTCCTGCTCGGCCTCTTTGGGGCCGCCGGCTTTCGGGCGCTGCGCTCCCTGCCGGTTCTTTTCGGCGCGGAACAGGTCTGGAACATCTCCATCCCCCTGCAGGACGTCTTCCAGGGCACCCCGCTGCAGGGCCTTCAACTGGTGAACTTCAGCCTGAACTGGATCGCGATCGGTCTGGCGTACCTGGTCCCGGCGGACGTCTCGCTCAGCGTGTGGCTCTTCTACCTTTTGGGGCGGGTGGAGCTTCAGACCTCGGCCTGGCTGGGCAGCACGCTCCACCACGGCGGCACCGGTTCGCAACTGGTCCGCTGGCAGCGGCTGGGCGCCTACGCGACCTTCACCGTCGGGGCGCTCTACATGGCGCGCCGTCACCTGCGGGACGTGATCGCGAAGGCTTTCGGGCGGGGAGAGAACGTTGACGACGGCGCGGAGCCGATCAGTTTCCGCGTGGCTTTCTGGGGTGTGGTGCTTTGCTCGCTCGGAGCCCTGTGGTGGTTCGTGCACTACGGGATGGGACTGCCGGCGGCGCTCTCGTTCTTCGGCTTGCTGATGCTGACCCAGTTCGCGCACGCGCGGATCGTCGCCCAGAGCGGGCTCTACCGGACCTCCCCCCTGGCGAACGGCCCCGGGCTGCTCCAGGCCCTCAGCGGCGGCGGGCTGTACGGGCCGCGGGGGGCGGTTCTGGCGAACATGCAGTACACGGCCATGATCCACGGGAACAACTCGATGCTGGGGCCGGCGGCGATCCACGTGCTGCGCATAGCGAAGGTCTTCAAGAAGCACCGCCGCTGGCTGGTTCCGGCGGTCCTGGCGGCCCTTGTGGTGGCGATCGTCGCTTCGAGCTGGACCTGCATCTACCAGGCGTACTACAGCGGGGGAGTCAACTTCAGCAACCAGTGGGCCGTCATCAGCAACCCCCAGTATTCCTTCCAGAGGGCCCACATTATGATCACCCGGCCGACCGAGGCGGAGGTGCACTGGACGCCGCTGTTCCTGGGGGTTGGCATGACGAGCTTCGTCATGTTCATGCGTGCGCGATTCTACTGGTGGCCCGTACACAGCATAGGTATACTGGCCCTGGCGGAATACGGCCTGGACCGGATGTGGTTTTCGTTCCTGCTGGGCTGGCTGATCAAGCTGGGGCTGATGAAATTCACCACGGGGAAGCTGATGCGACAGGGGCGTTTCTTTTTCGTCGGCTTCATCGTCAGCGAATGCGCCTTCTACAGTGCGTGGAGCCTGCTCAGTTTCCTCACCGGCGGTGCCGTGCCCGGGGCGGGCGGCTGGATATGAGGACCCGGTCGGGGGGCGAGCAGTTCTGGACTCTGAAGATGGAGAGCTGAACATGCCGAACGCGAAGAAGCCGAACTTCCTGTGGGTCTCCTTCGAGGACACCAATCCCTACTACGGGTGCTACGGCGACCCGGTGGCGCGCACGCCGAACCTCGACCGCCTGGCCGGCGGGGGTTGCCGCTGGCCGAATGCTTTCTCCACCGCCGGGGTCTGCGCGCCGGCGCGTTCGGCCATCATCACCGGCATGTATCCCATCTCCGCGGGCACCCATCACATGCGCACTGCGCACACTAACTCGGCGACGCCGGAGCTGCCCACCCCCTACTCGGCGGTGGTCCCGCACTACGTGCGCTGCTTCACCGAGTATCTGCGGGCCGCCGGATACTACTGTATTAACAACGTGAAGACCGACTACCAGTTCGACCCGCCCCTCACCGCGTGGGACGAACTCAGCACCGAGGCCCACTGGCGCAACCGGCCCGACCCGGACCAGCCCTTCTTCGCCGTCTTCAATCCGACCCGAACACATGAGAGCGGCATGTGGCCGGAGAAGACGCCGGAGATCAACTTCGACCCGGACGCCGTGGAGGTGCCGCCCTACTTCCCGGACACGCCAAAAGTCCGGAAGGCCATCGCCCGGATGTACACCAACATCGAGCACAATGACACCTACCTGGGGCAGTTGCTCGACCAGCTCGAGGAGGACGGCCTCGCCGAGAACACGATCGTATTCCACTGGAGCGATCACGGCCCGATGCCCCGCGGCAAGCGCTGGCCCTACGACTCCGGCATACACATCCCGATGATCGTCCGCTGGCCCGGCGGGCTCGATCCCGGCTCCGTGAGCCAGCGGCTCGTCAGCACCATCGACCTGGGACCGACCCTCCTGTCGCTGACGGGCCTGGAGATCCCGTGGCACATGCAGGGGGTGCCCTTCCTCGGGCCGAAGGCGAGGCCGCCCCGCGACTACATCTTTGCCGGCAGGGATCGCTACGACGAGTCCTACGACATGATGCGCGCCGCGCGCGACAAGCGCTACAAGTACATCCGCAACTACTACCCCGACCGCCCCTACCTGCTGTGGATCCCGTATCGGAACAAGCACCCCATCCTCCAGGAGATGTGGCGGCTTTACATGGACGGGCAGCTCAGCGGACCCCAGCTTCTGATGTTCCAGTCGAACCGGCCCGTTGAGGAACTCTACGATACCCGGGAGGACCCCTGGGAGATCCACAACCTGGCCGGCGATCCGGCTTACCTGCCGGAACTGGAACGGTTCCGTCAAGCGGTCGATAGCTGGAGGCGTGAAGTGGGCGACATGGGAGAGATTCCCGAGGCCGACATGGTGCGCCGGTGGTATCCGGACGGGGAAAGACCGCAGACGGCGTCGCCGGTCTTCGTGCCCATCTGTGAGGAGAGCCCCGGTCGGGAGACGGCGCCGGAGGGCGGCACCTTCGAGGCCCCCGTGCTGCTGCAGCTCCACTGCGCCACCCAGGGCGCCTCGATGGCCTGCACCTTCGAAGAGGGTGAAGAGCCCCATTGGCTGCTCTACACCGAGCCGCTGGAGCTTCCCCCCGGCGAGACGACGGTCCGCGCCCGCGCCATACGCATCGGCTATCTGGAAAGCGAAGAGGTGAGCGCGACGTTCACTGTGCAGGAGCCCGGCTGAGCGGAAGTACGCGTCCGGGCCGTCGGTTAAGCGGGCCGCGCGGTGGGCGGCGGCATCACGAAGCCGAGTCGGTCGTCGTCTCTTCCTCGCCCTCCTCGACCCCGCCGAGGCTTTGCATCTCGGTGTAGATGGCGAGGAACTTCGAGTAGGCGACGCCGTTGCCCTCCGGGGGCGAAAGCGGCGGGAGCACGGACACCGATTCCGGGGTGGCTTCAAGCTCTTCCAGGGCGCTGTTGAAGTTCTCCTCCAGCTCGGAGAGAAGCCCCGCCGGCGTCCCGGCCTCGGATTCCTCTGCCTCAGAGGTAGAGGTGGCTCCGGAGTCCGCGGTGACCACTTCGGACGTCGCCGTTTCCTCCCCCGCCGCTTCCCCGTCCACCTCTGCGGCGCTTTCGGGTTCCGGCGCGTCCGGCAGGAGCAGGTCCTGCAGCGCGCCGGTCAGCCCGTCGAACGCCGCCCGCAGGCCATCTACGAAAGCAGCCAGGTCGCCCGTTCCGGCGTATTCCTCGGCGAGCGCGTCGGCCTTCTGCTCGAACGTCTCCCCCAGTTCCGTTGCCGTCGCGCTCTGCTCTTCATCCAGCAGCCCGGAGTCAATAAGCTCCCGTACCCCGCTCTCGACGGTCTCCCGCAGGGCTTCGGCTTTCTCACCGACGGCGGCGGTGACCTCGGCGGCCTCGGCCTCGGCGAGTTCATCGTGGAAGTTGATGCGCAGCACCACGTCGGCGACGCCCTTGAAGTGGCCCGCGCGCAGGAGTCTCAGAACGCCTTTCTCCGAGGCGTCCGCGCCCTGCTCCGTTTCCTCGGTTTCGGTCGTGGACTCCACGGCCTCCGGTTCGGCAGGCTCGACTTCCTCACCGTCCTCTTCGGCCGTTCCGACCTCTTTCTCCTCCAGTTCGTCGGCTTGCGTCGTGGCGGCTGCCCACCGGGCGCGCATTCCGTCCGCGATCCCCCCACTTTGGGTTACGTCCATCTTCTTTCTCCACCTGGCGGAACTGCACTATCTCCTTTCCCTTCCTATACTTATTATCGGAGGTCGGAGGGTGGAGATTAGCCCGGTGTCATGGTAAGCGAGCGGACCTTCTGCGAGCGAAGCTTGTGCGCCTCAACATGACGGCGAGAAGGTCATGGGCCCGCCCAGGCGCGGACGAATGCTTTCTGCAGAGCGGACTCAATTCTCGATCGTGGTGTCGGGCGGCACCTCCCGCGGATCGACCGGCCGGCCGGTGCGGGCGGACATCTCGGCTGCCAGGCACATGCGCAGGGACTCGATGGCGCCGTCGATGTCGTTGTCGGGGGCGCTGTCGCACTCGACTGCCCGCATCAGCGCGCCCATCGAACCCATCATGCCGGCGATCGGGCCCGCCAGGTCGTACCAGGGACCGGACCGTGGCTCGAACGGGTTGATGTCCGACCAGATGGGCTCGTAGATGTGCCGGGGCAGCGGGAGTCGGATGCCCGGAGCGGCGGTGTCGGGGAAGACCTCGACGAACTCGTATTCCCCCGGCTCGCCGAAGTGCCAGTTCCAGTTGTGCCGGGCGCGCACGATGCCCTTCTCCGCCATGACCCGCATGCAGGTCTCGTGTCCCTCCACGCCGGAATGGTTCTCGACGTGGTGGGCCAGCGTGCCGTCCTCGAACTCGTAGGTCGTGATGTTCGTCAGCATTCCCCCGCGCGAGAAGACGGAAACGCAGGGACGGTCCACCCACCAGCGGATCAGGTCGGCATGGTGGATCTGGTGCCCCACCCAGGAGCCGCGGGTCTCGGACTTGTCTTTGGGATCGCCCCGCCAGTAGTTGCGCACCTCGATTATGCCCGGCCGGCCGAGGCGTTGCTCCGTCAGCAGGCCCTTGATGGAATAGCAGGCGGGGTTGTAGCGGCAGTTCTGGTTGATCGCCAGTGGTATGTCCGCTTCAGCGGCCACGTGGGCCATCTGCTCCGCCAGCTCGAGCGTCTCGGCGGCCGGCTTGTGGATCATGACCGCTTTGCCCGCCTCGGCGCAGGCCCTGACGACCTCCATGCGGCGACGCTCTTTCTCCCCGTGGTAACCGAAGGTGCAGTCCACGACGTCCACGTCGTCGCGCCGGACCAGCTCCCTCCAGTCGTCAAGGATGGGTCCCACCTCGTAGCCCTTCTCCCGCGTCTCCTCGATCCTGTCGGGGTCGATCTCGGCCGCCGCCACGACGTTGTAGCGGGCCGCCTGGTATGCCGGCAGATGCATGATCTGCATGACCCAGTGCAGCCCGATGACGCCGATGCCGAAATCCGTCCGGCGATTCTCGAAATCCATCCTGTGCGGAGGCACGCTGAAACCCAGTGCCTGCTCCGCCCGTCTTGCCTGTTCCTCGTCCATCTCTATGGTCCTTCCTTGCTCCGAATCGCTTGTGTCTCCGCTTTTTCCGGAGGCCGCCGCAAGCCAGTTCTTCCGCAACCCCCTACCAGTAACGCTCGTGGAAGTATCCGATGTCGGCGACGGTCAGCCGCCGGCGGGCCGCGGCCACCAGCTCCCTATAGCCGGCCGATTCGGTGAAGGGGTCCGGCTCCAGTGGGAACGGATGCTCGAAGGTCCGCAGGCGGGCGGCCAGGCGGCCCTTCATCTGTTCCACCACGTCCGCATATTCCGGAAGGTAGGCCAGGTTCATCTGCTCCCAGGTGTCCTGGGCCGTGTCGTAGAGCTGCTCCGGTTCGTAGAAGTGGGCATGGTGCAAGGCCGGCATGCCGGCCTGCGGGCGCATAAGCGCATTGACGGCCACCTCGAGTTCGCCGGATTTCATCTTCTCTATCGTCTCCGGCAGGTGGCGGAAGGCGACGTAGTGCCACCGGCCGCGCTGAACGGAACGCGACACGCCCACTTCGTTGTAGAGGTCCTCGTGGACCGGCTCGGGCGACCCTTCCAGCAACTGGGCTGCGTAGCTCGCGCCGTCCAACCGGTAGCCGGCCGGCACCTCCAGGTCGCAGAGCCCGCAGAGGGTGGGCAGGAAGTCAACGTTCTGGACGCGCACGTGGCACACCGACTGCGGCGGCATTTGCGCCGGCCAGGACCAGAAGATGGGCACCTTCGTGCCCGTGTGATAGCAGGATCCCTTGCCGATGACGCCGTGGTCGGATTTGTAGATGAAGATGGTGTTCTCCAGCAGGCCCAGTTCCTCAAGCTTCGAGCGAAGGACGCCCACGGCGTCGTCCAGCCACAGCATCCCGACGTTGCGGTGCCCGGGCGTGAGTCCCGCTTCTCGGAGACGCCGGAAGATCGTCTCCCGCGGCGGATGGCCTCCAGAGACCGGCTCCCGCAGCAGGCCGCCTGCGGTGACACGGGGGTCCAGGTCGAGAAGATTCTCACCGTGCTTCGGGCCGTGGACCATGTTGGTGCCCATGTAGAGGCAGAAGGGACCGTCGGTGTGGGACGGGTCGTCCAGGAAGTCCACAGCGCCCTGCGTAATCCACTCCTGGTTGTGGGTGTTCAGCGCGATGGTGGGGTTGAGGTCCAGGTTGCCGTAGGTGACGTTGCGCGCATAGTCCCAGCCGTAGGACTTTATCTCCTCGACGGCCCGCTCCTGGTTTCGCTTGCGCACGGCGTCCCACTTGGGGTCGTAGGGATCGCTGTCCAGCGGGATGCTTTCCATCCCCACCTCGCCCGGTCGTCTGGCGCAGTGGAACTTGCCGACGTAGGCGGTGGTGTAGCCGTTCTCCCGCAGGATGGTGGCCAGGTTCGCCTGACCCGGCACAAGGCTCACGTTCCAGGTCAGGTTGTAAGCCCGGTCGGTCGGGTTGCCCTCGCGGAACTTCGGGTTCGGGCAGCGGCCCGGGAAGCGGCCGGTCATGTAGGCATACCGGCTCGGCGTGCAGAGCGATCCCACGGCGTGGTGCCGGGTGAAGCGTGCGCCGGAGGCCGCCAGTGCGTCCAGGTTCGGCGTCAGGTAAGGCCCCCCGGTGCAGCCGAAGTAGTGTGGGGCGGTGTCGTCGGAGATGACGCATACGATGTTGGGCGGTCGTGCCATGATTCCTCCGGACCGGAAGGCGGGAATTGCCGCGTCTCACTCCCAGAGCCGGGATTTTAGGGACATCGCCGGTGCCTTGCCACCGCGTCGCGCAAAAACCCGCCCAAGGGGCGAATGCGTGCGCTCGCAGCGGTCCGGTCGGGCACCACGCCGGTCAGCCCAGTAAGGGGTTCATTCCGCGCCGCGGGGAACCACGCAGATGAAGCCGACGGGCTCATCCGTCTCGTTGCAGAACTGGTGCTCCTCGTTCGGCGCGACGTAAATGGCATCCCCCGGTTCCACTCCTCGTTCCACCGGCTCGCCCGCGCGGGTTCTGCCCCTCACGACGGCCTCTCCCTTCACCACGAATATCTCGTGTTCATGGGAATGGTGGCCGTAGCCGGTAGCGCCCCCGGGCGGAATCTCGAAGTAGTGCAGGACGAAGTTCGGCGCTCCGGTCTGTTCGGACAGAAGGTCGTAGAAAGAATTCCCGTGGCCGGTTCGGCGCGGCTCGGTCTGCTCTAAGCTGGCAAAATGCATGGGGGGCTTCCTTCAGGGCCGCACGGTCTTCCCGCCGGAGAGGACGGCTATGTTGCCGTCGGCGTAGGTGTCGAGGGTCATCATAACGACCTTCTCGCCGATCTCGACCAGCCGACCCTCGCGCCGGAGGGGCACCCTGGTCTCGGCCACGCTTACGTTGCTGATCTCCTCAATGGTCTTCCTGCGCGCCTTCGCCAGCTTCTCCAGGTAGGCCTGGTTGCGCAGAGGCGTCTGCTCGAAGTAATCCGGCTCGATCAGCCCGACCCGCACGGCCGGTCGGTCCTCGGTGGCCGCCCACTCCTTTACCAGCGCGCCGAGCAGCCCCCGCAGAGCCGCTTTGCTGGAGGAATAAACGGCCTGCCCCTCGGAGCCCACCGAGGCGCAGGAGCCCATCATGATGAAGACCGGCTTGTCTCCGTTCAGCAGCAGCGGGTAGGCGCAGGCGGCGCAGAAGCACGCCCCCATCTGGTTGACCATGACCATCCGGGTCGCCGTCTCCGGCTCCCCCTTCTCCAGCAGGTCCTCCACGCGGCACGGCAGCGAGACGCCGGCGTTGTTGACGAACACGTCCAGCGCTCCGCCGAAGTGGCTGCCGATCTCCTCGAAGGCCGCCTCCAGCGCGGAGACGTCAGTCACGTCGGCGACCACCGGGAAGGCGACCTCCCCGAACTCGCCGTTGATCAGGTCGGCGGCACCCTCCGCGAGGTCCTCCTTGTAATCGAGGACGCCGACGGCGGCGCCCTGCTCGGCGAGGGTGTAGGCGATCTGTCGCCCGATGCCCGCTCCGGCGCCCGTGACGACGCACCTTTTTCCCTCCAGCAGGTCCTTCCCGGCGAATTGCGATCGGTCCGGTCCGTTCACATCTCCGCTCATCTGCGTTTTCCCTTGTTGAGTGAGTTCCAGTGAAGCCCTAAATCGTGTCGATATTCAGCATGGAGGCCGGCGTCTCCACGCGGCCGGCGAAGTCACCGGAGAGCCCCTGTGCTCCACACACGACCGGCTGGAGTTTTGCCTTTGCGACGGGCATGCTCGCTCCAATCGGTTCCTGAGGGTTCCGCGGCTCGGGACTCGGCTATGGTAGCGGGCCGGTTGCCGGGCGGGCAAGGGAACCGCCCGGTCGAGGCGAAAAGGCCGGCGACCGGCGGCCTTTTACAGCTCGATGAAGACTTTCATGGGAGCGGGCGGTGGCCTTCGCGCCCGGTTCTATGCCCTCGACGCCCGCGCCTGCCGCATGTTGGTTCCTCCCTGAATGTCGCTTGCTGCCAGTATCCCACCGTCGCCCAACCCGATCAAGCGGTAGCCGGGGTCGGCTTGACTGCCCCGGCGCGGGGGCCTACTTTCTCAAGTACACGTCGATTCGATTCGAGGAGAACGGTCATGGTCAGCCGGTGGGACGTCATAGTGATAGGGAATCCCTCGCGCAACCGCTACTGGGGCGAGTCCGACGCGGCCCCCGTGCGCACGCCAATCTGCACCTGCGCCCTTATCTCCGGTTCGGATTTCCGCCTGCTGGTGGATCCCTCGTATGCCGAGGCGGGGCGCATGGCCGAAGAGCTGGACCGCCGGAGTGGCCTCGGCCCTGAGGAGATCGACCTGGTTTTCGTGACTCACTCCCATGGAGACCACACGGCAGGGCTGGCAAACTTCCCCGGAGCCGTCTGGCTGGCCGGAGCGGAAGTCGCCGAAGCCCTCAATGCATCCGGACGGTTCGACAGACGGGTGGAGCAGGCGGGAGGCGGGCTTCCCGCCGGGATCGATCTCGTGCCCAGCCCGGGGCACGCCGCCGGCCACCACAGCCTGCGGTTCGACTGCGACGGCATGTCGGTGGTGGTCGCCGGCGACGCCACCATCACGCGGGACTTCTGCCGCGACGGGCTCAGCTCCTTCGGCACGCCGACCGACCGGGAACGACAGACCGTCCGGAAGCTCAGGGCAATGGCGGACGCCATCGTGCCCGGACACGACAACTGGTTCCTGTCACGCCGGTAGCGATCCGGGCAGGGGGCCTTCACGCGAGTTCGACCGTCACTTCCAGGGACTGGCCTTCTCCCAGCGTCACCTGGTCGGCCAGCTCGACCTTGACTGCACCGTCGGCAGGGCTGCCCGTGCACTGGACCTCCCCCCCGTCCACGGAAGCCGCCACCTCCGCGGTGCTTTCGCCGTCCGGCAGTTGAAGCACAACGGTCCGCAGGGCGAGCCCGCCGGACACCACGCTGACGGCGTCCACCTGGGAGCCGGCGCTGCGGGCCTGGCGTAGCCTGCCCCACGCACCCGGAAGGACGAAGACGGAATCGAAGTCGTCCGGGGTCGTGCGAGGGGCGAACTTCAGGTTGCCCTGCGCCGCGTCGTAGACCAGCCCCTGGAGAGCGGGCAGCATAGCCCAGGCGGCCAGCGGACGGAAATAGTGCTCCCCGCACTCGATGTGATTGTACACCATGCCGGCCCGGATGTGTCGCCTGTAGACGTTCCGGGCCACGTCGAGCGCCTCGGCGTCCAGCCCTTCGGCGGCCATGACGGCGGCCACGTAGTACTCCGTGCCGGTCCACGGTGTCGGCCACTGCCCCCCGCGGGACTCGTCGTCGCCGCGCTCGGAGTACCGGCAGAAGTAGCGCCAGTCCTCGCGGCCCTCCGGGTCGACGCCGTTCAGAAGGCCCTCTTCGGGGAGCAGGTTCTCCCGGTGCACGGCGCGGAGAGCGGAGCGCGCCCGCTCCTCGTCATGGACCGGTCCCAGCCCGCAGATTCGCGCATACAGATGCCCGCTGACCTGGTCGGCCATGCAGCCGGGGTCGGTGGTCTGCTGTTTCGGGTCCCAGCAGAGATCGTAGTAGTCGCCGTTCCAGAGCAGCTCCTCGAAGCTCTGCCGCCCGGTTTGGAGCACGTCGCTGAAGCGCTCGGCGGCTTCCTCGTCCCCGAGGATACGGGCCAGCTCCGCGGCGGCCTGGAGTTCCCCGAGCCACAGGCTGCACTTGTAGCAGTTTGTGGCGGGGAGGAACCAGTGGTCGTAGGTGACGAAGGAGATGGCGCCGTCCGGCAGGCCGTCCCCGTTTTCGTCGCCTTCGATGCGGGCCTCGACGGCGTCCCTTACGATCGGCCACAGGTCGCGCGCGTAGTCGGCGTCGCCGGTCCACAGGTAGTCGCGCAGCACTTCGGTGGCGCCTCCCCGGAGGGCGCTCCGGACCCGGCGTCGCCGGCCGCGGGAGTGCCTGAAATCCTCTTCGCTGTATCCGTACTGCTTGAAGCGCTTTTCGTACCATCCTCCGAAACGGTGGCGTTTCTTCCTTTGCCGTTCGCGGCGCCGTCGGTATCGGGCGGCCAACATGGGACTGACGGCCTCCTGTGCCTCGGAGTCCCCATCTACCGGAAACTCGGCCATCCGCCGGACCATGTCCGTGTACGTCTCCGGGAAGAACATGAGCGGCAGGAACGAGGACCAGATCGTGCGCGCCGCGGGCAGTATCTGGCAGCAGGACTGGCCCTCCCACACAGCCATGTCGCCGTCCCGGGTCCACCAGAAGCTCTTGGGAATGGTGGTGAGCCGGGCGTTCAACGATGCCGCCAGCCACGGCTCCAGGGATCCCTGGTAGAACTCGTCGCAGAAAGCTCGGCTTTCCTCCCGGAGCCGTCCGAAATTCTCCTCCCCGTAGCGAGCGACCTCCTCGGCACCGGAGAACCAGTTCTCGTACATGTGCCCCAGGCGGCATTCCCCGTAACGGTAGTGGTAGTGGTTGGGATAGAACCAGCTCAGCAGGAAGACAACGTCTTTTTCTCCGCCGGGTTCCAGATGGACTTTGCGGCAGAGGGCGCCCCGCCAGCACCAGCCCACCTTCTGCTCCGGGGATCGGAGGGAGCCGGCCGGGGCCTCCTGCTCCCGACGCCGGATCGTCCTGTGCCACGTTTCCTCGCTACCGCTGAGTTCCCCGTCGTCGCGGAAGGGATAGTAGAGCTGCGAGCAGGCCGGCTCGTTGGTGTATTCGAATCCCTTCAGGCCACGGCCGGCCGTCCAGGCGGGCATCCTGCTAATCCCGTTGCCCAGCACGCCCACGGCCGTCGAGCCGGCCGTCCGGTGACCGGAGTCTACGCCTTCGGCGGTCATGACGACGTGCTCACCGGCCCCGGTCCGGACGAGCCGATGCCGCAGCGTCACCTCCTCCAGGTCGTAACCGGTGCAGTTGCGCATGCTGAACATCAGCGACGCATCGCACGGCTCCTCTCCGGTGTTGCGGACGGTGAAGACGAAAAAAGCCAGCGGCAGCGCCGAGTCGCGTTCATTGTGGGGTATGAACGGGCTGAAGGCGCACATGTCGAGTTCCACGGGCAGCTCGTCGTCCTCGTAGCGCAGTTCGGCGAAGGGGAACCGGCCGGTATACGTTATTCGGGGGATGTTCCAGAGGAACGGATAGTTGTAGAGAAACGCTTGATCGTGGGAGGGGGCGACCGTCCGGGTCTGTTCTTCCTGGTGGAACAGCATCCTCACGCGGGGCGGCCGGTCCGGCTGCTTGAGCCGCAGGGCGAAGAAAGCATCCTCCGGCCACATCTCCGGGGGCACCTCATCCCGGTTGCCGCTCCACTGATAGTTGTTGAATATCTCCCAGTTGTGGAACTTCCCGTCGCCTCCGATTTCAACACTGCCCGTGCCGAGACCCCCCAGCGGCATGCCGGAGGCCAGGGGCTGGTTGTGCTTATAGACGGGTTCATCCGTAGCGGTCATTGGCGAAGCTCCTTCCGGTGAATGGGGTGCAACACCTTCCCAAACGAGCCGGCATTGTAGTGGGCGACTCGAACCGGAGCAACTCGGCAGTGGATGAGCAGCGTGCAGAGCCGGAAAAGGGCGGGCGGTCTGTTACTGGCTCAGCACGATGGCCGCTCCCAGGCAGGCCAGCAGAAAGAGCCAGACCGTCAGAGCCCGGCGGGTGGCCTTTTTGGCCTCCTGCGCTTCGTAGTAGTGATGCGGCCAGATGCCCTGCAGCAGAAACATGGCAATGCCGGCGAGGTTCACGCAGATCACGTTGACCAGGAAAAGAGTGCCGGCATTCAACGCAGCGCTCCATTGCCCGGCGCCGACCATGAGCCCCGCCGCCACGAGGGGGGGAAGCAGAGCGACGGCGACCATGACGCCCACCAGTGCGGACCGTTCTCCGCGCGTCACCGCCAGCGCCCCTGCGCCCCCGGCTGCCAATCCGACGGCGATGTCCGGCAGGCCGACGCGCGTTCCCCAGAGCAATTCCTCACTCGCATTCCCGAAAGGCAGAAGCACGCCTATTACCGCCGCCAACGCGAAGCCCGCGCCGATACCCGCCAGGTTCGCCCTCAGTGCACGGTGCAGCAGTTCCGTATCCCCAAGGGTGTTCGCCAGGGCCAGCGCCATATTCGGGCCGAGCAGCGGCGTAATAACCATGGCGCCGATCACTATGGCGATATTCCCGCGCCACAGTCCGAGGGCGGCCACCAGGCTGCTGAGCAGGATCATTCCCATGTAAGGCCCGTTTAGTAGTGCGGGCGGGACAATGTCCTCGTAGAGTTCCTGGCGGCTGACGCGTCCCTTCTCGGCTTCCTGTCCTTCGGGGCTCTTCCCCTCTTCCTCCTCTTCCGGCTCGTGCTTCGGTACGGTGGCCTCCACCGGCAGCAGTACGATGCGGAAACCCTCCTCCCCGCCGAACCGGTCGCGCAACGAATCGAGGACATCCTCGACCTGCTCGGCGGGCAGCAGAACGTTGAGGAGTGCCTGACCGTCGGTGAGTTGTTCATGCCAGAGCGCCACCGGATCGAAGTCGGCGAGCAGTTCGCCGGCCTCCTCTCTCCGGGAACTCGACGATAGCATCTGGATGAGCCGAAGCGGCATATTGGCCTCCCGAATGCCCGATCCGCCGGTCGGTGGCGAAGTTATTCACGTGGTTTCGACGGGTTCGCGCCTGCGCCTCTTGACGAATTTCAGCGCTTCGAAGGCCCCCAGGTAGATCAGGGCGGCGGCGAGGACGTATAGCCAGTCAATCAGCCCGATGCTGCCGAAGGCCAGGAAGTCACTGATGCCGGGGGCGTAGACCCCGATGAACACCGTTCCTATGGAGCCGGCGATGGACCAGAGAAGTATTCTGTTGGTCCAGAAGTTGGGGTGGAAAAGGGAAGCGTACTCGTGCCGGCGGGAGAGGATGTTGAAGAACTGGCAGTAGGCGATGGTCAGGTAGCTGAGCGTGGTGGCCTTGGGGTAGTGAACGCCCAGCGTGCCGGCCTGCAGTGCCTCGCGGCTCAGCGTGATACCGTTGCGCGCGCCGTAGAGCAAGTAATTCCCGAAGGCCAGTGCGCCGATCAGTATACCAAAGAAGGCCACTTCGGTGGCGCTGTACTTGTCGAGGATGTGTTCGGTCCGGCTGCGGGGCGGGATGCGCATCAATTCCGGCGAAGGCGGATCGAAACACAGGAAGGTCAGCGGCATAATCTCCGCCAGCAGGTCGATGGCCAGTATCTGGATCGCCAGGATGGGTATCGCCAGGCCGGTCAGGGCCGCCGCAGTCAACCCTATCAGCACCAGGGCGAGTTCGGCGCCGTTCGTAGTCATCGAGGCCAGGACCACCTTCTTCAGGTTGTTGTAGATGGTCCGCCCTTCCTTCACGGCATGCACGAGCGTGGGGAAGCTGTCGTCCAGCAGGACCAGCTCGGAGGCCTCCTTGGCCACGTCGGTCCCGGTCTGCCCCATGGCCACGCCGATGTGGGCGCGTTTGAGGGCGGGGGCGTCGTTGACGCCGTCCCCGGTGACCGCAACGATCTCCCCGTCCCCTTCCAGCAGCTTGACGATGCGGAGCTTGTCCGCCGGCTCGACGCGGGAGAAGATCAGCGAATCGTGCTCCCGCATCTGCGCCATCAGCTCGTCGTCGGAGATGTCGTCCATCTCCTGCCCGGTGACCACGGGCGAAGGCTGGTGGTCCTCGGCCAGTCCGATCTCCTGTCCCACCGCCTGCGCGGTGATGGCGTGGTCGCCGGTCATGATGAAGGTGTATATGTGCGCCCGGTGGGCGCTCTCGACGGCATCCCGGACCCCTTCTTTGGGCGGGTCGATCATCCCCACAAGGCCGAGGAAGGTGACGTCCTTCTCCACCTCCTCCAGCTCGTAGTCCCCACCGTCGGCCTCCAGCGGACGATGGGCAATGGCGAGCACCCGCATGGCGTTCCGCGAGTACTCCTCGTTGGCCTTGCGGATCTCCTCCTTGTCCTCCTCGGTTATCGGGACGACGTCGCCGTCCCGGTAGATGGACTTGCTGATGGAGAGCACGCTGTCGGTGCTGCCCTTCATGGCCAGCGCCTCGCGCTCCCCGAACTGGCGGACCGAACTCATCCGCTTCCGTTCGGCGTCGAAGGGGAACTCGTGCAGCTCCGGGTTCTCCTCATCCTCCCTCGGCGAGCGCGTGCCGAGCTTGGTCGACATGGTGACCAGGGCGGCTTCGGTGGGGTCCCCGACCGGATACCACCCGTGGTGTTCCTCGTCGGGAGGATGGATCTCCGCGTTGGAGGCCATCGTGGCGGCATCCATCATTATCTCTATCTCGTCTACCTGCTCCTGGTTCAGCGGCTCCCCGTCCTCATCCAGGATGTGGCCTTCCGGCTCGTAGCCGATGCCGGTCATCTCGTACTGATTGCCGTTGAACCACACGACCTTGACGGTCATCTCGTTCTTGGTGAGGGTGCCGGTCTTGTCGGTGCAGATGACGTTGGTAGAGCCGAGGGTTTCGGTGGCTGAGAGGTTTTTGACCACGGCGTTCCTCTCGGCCAGGCGCTTGCTGGCCGTCGACAACGCCACGGTGACCTGGGCGGGCAGGGCCTGAGGCACGCAGGCCACGGCCACCCCCAGGGCGTAGGTCATCGCTGTGACCACGGGGAATTGCTGCCAGACGGCCACCAGGAAAAGCCCGCCGCTGATCACGACCACGATGGCCGTGAGCCGTTTGGCCAGGTCCTCCAGCTCCATCTGCAGGGGGGATTTTGTCTGCCCGGTCTCCTCGGTCATGGTGGCGATCTTGCCCAGCTCCGTCTCCATGCCCGTCTCGACGACCACGCCGACGGCGTTGCCGGAGGCGACCGTCGTGCCCACGTATACCATGTTGTCCCGGTCGGCGAGGGGGCGCTTCTCCCGGATGGCGTTGGTATGCTTGTCCTGGGGCATGGACTCGCCGGTGAGGGAGAACTCGTTGGTGCGAAGGTTGAAGGATTCGATCAGGCGCATGTCCGCGGGCACCTTGTCGCCCTCCTCGATGTGGACGACGTCCCCGGGCACCAGTTTCTCCTGTGACACCTCGGTCAGTTCCCCCTCGCGCATAACGCGGGCCGGCGACTTGATCAGGCTCCTGAGGCGCTCCAGTATCTTGCCGGCTTTGTACTCCTGGATGAAGCCAATGACGGCGTTGATGAAGACGATGAAGAACATCACCGTCCCGTCACGAATGTTGGTCCAGGAGTTCTCCAGGATGCCGATGGCGTAGGAGATCAGTCCCGCCACGATCAGCACCATCACCAGGACTTCTTTGAACTGGGAGAGAAACATCAGCCACTTCGGCACACTGATGTCCGTCTTCAGTTCGTTCGGACCGTACTTGTCCCGCCGGCTCTCGGCTTCCTCGGTGGGCAGCCCTTTCGCGCTGGTTTCCAGCGAATCAAGGACTTCCTGCACGGTCATCTGGTGGTAGTCTTGCTCGGGCATGGCCCGGTCGCAGCCTTCGAGTGAAGAAGTGCCGAACCTCGGAACAGCAACGGCACAAGCCCCGCCACGGTATCGTAGCGGGCCGGGGTGCTACTTTCAATGGAACCGACGCGGGCACTGGTCCCGGCCGCGGGGGTGGCGCCCCGCTTTGGCGCGCAGGAGGCTCCGTAGTTCCCCCCTTAGCGTCCGCCCCCTTGACCGTCCGAAGGGAGAAGTGTAGCTTTGAGGCGTAGCAGAGCCCCGGGTTGAACCCCAGAAGGCGAGGTATCTTCCGAAGATGAAACACCAGATAAAGGCGGTTCTTTTCGACCTGGACGGCGTCATCGTTTTCACCGACAAATACCACTATCTGGGCTGGAAAAAACTGGCCGAAGAAGAGGGCTGGGACTTCGATGAGGAGCTGAATAATCAGCTCCGCGGCATTCCACGGATGGCGTCGCTGCAGGTGATCCTCGACCACAACGATGTAGAACTGAGTGAAGAACAAAAAAAGGCCTGCGCGGAGCGGAAGAACGGCTACTACCAGGAGATGCTGCGCACAGAGCTGAACGAGGACGACCTTTACCCGGGGGCGCTGGAACTCATTGAGAAGCTGCGCGCCGAGGGCGTCCGCCTGGGGCTCTGCTCCTCCAGCAGGAACGCCCTCACCGTGCTGGAGCGGCTGGGGCTGACCGGCCGCTTCCGGGCGATAGTGACCGGCAACGAGATCAGCCGGGCCAAGCCGGCCCCCCAGATATTCCTGCTCGCCGCCGACGGACTCGGCGTGCCCCCCTTCCACTGTCTCGTCTTTGAAGACGCCGAATCGGGAGTGGAGGCCGCCCTGGCCGCCGGCATGAAATGCATCGGCGTCGGAACGCCCGAGGTGTTGCCGAACGCACCGGAGTGCGTGCAGGACTACGAGGAGGTCGACGTCGGCGCGCTCCTGGACGCCGGCCGGACGTCCCGCCCACCGGCGGAGGCGTGGACCCTGGCGGAGACCGAACCCCGGCCGAACCGCCGCGGCTACTGGGAGAGCGTGTTCGCCCTGTCTAACGGTTACATCGGCCTGCGGGGCTCCTACGAGGAGGAAGCCGGGGCGCCCGCCGGGCCGGCCTATCCCGCAACCTTCATCAACGGCATCTACGGCTACGAGCCTTACGAGTTTGTGGTGCGGTTTCCCGGCTATCCCCCCCACCGCCACGCCGTGCTGAACCTGTGTGACTGGCGCGCCCTCAACATCGAGGTGGACGGCGAACGCTTCAGCATGTCGCGCGGCGAGGTGACCGAATACCGGCGGGAGCTGGACATGCGCCGCGGCGTGCTCGAGCGCTCGCTTGTCTGGCAGAGCCCCGCCGGCGCGAAACTGCGCATCCGGACCACCCGGCTGGTCAGCATGAGGCGGCGCCACAACGCGGCCCTCCGCTGCGAGGTTACGCCGCTCGACAGCGACGTGCGGCTGGCATTTGTCAGCGAGTTCCGCGGGAAAGTGCCCGGCCGCGCCCTGCCCGGCGAGCACACAGAACTGGTGGAGCACGGCCAGGACCGTGAGGTGCAGCACTTCCTCTACCGAACCAAAACCGCGCCCTTCCGCATCGGCATGGCCTTCCTGCACGAGCTGTCCGGCGAGCACGCCAGCACTGCGGTCTTCACACCGGAAGAGGGAGACCACCTTGTCGAGCGGTTCGAGGTAGATGCTCCCGCCGGGCAGAGCGTCACGCTTGAGAAACACGCCTGCTTCTACACCAACCTTGAAGCCTCCGAGGGGAAACTGGTCTCGGAAGCCGTCGAAGGAGCGCGCGCCGCGGCGGAGGACGGGTTCGAGGCGCTCCTGGCCGAGCAGACCGACTGGTGGGCGCGCCACTGGCAGGAAGCCGACGTGGAGATAGGGGGAAACGTTTCGGACCAGCAGGCGCTCCGCTTCTCCCTGTTCCATCTCCGGCAGAGCCATCCGGAAGACGACCTCCGCAGCATCTCCGCCAACGGCCTGACCGGCGACGCCTACAGCGGACACGTCTTCTGGGACACCGAGATGTATATCTCACCTTACTTCCTCTACACCCGGCCGGGCGCAGTTCGGCCGCTTTTGATGTACCGGTGGGGCCTGCTCGACCGCGCCCGGGAGCGCGCCGAGCAGATGGACGGCGCGGGGGCGCTCTACTCCTGGAATTCCATCTCCGGGGAGGAGTGTGGGGTCGTGCACGAGGCCAGCACGGCCGAGTACCACCTGGTGAGCGACATCGCACTGGCGGTCGCTCGCTACACGCAACAGACCGGTGACGAGGCGTTCCTCTACGACCACGGGGCGGAGATACTGTTCGAGACGGCACGGTTCCTGGCCGACCTCGGGGCGTTCATCGCCCTCCGCGACGACCGGTTCTGCATCAACGTGGTCTGCGGCCCGGACGAGTATGCCTGCGGCGTCAACAACAACTGCTACACCAACATGCTGGCCGCGTGGCATTTCCGTTACGCCGCCGACGTCTGGCGCCGGATGGAGGAGCGGCGACCGGAGGAGTTCGCCGAACTGAGCGCCCAACTCGCCCTCGGCCCGGAGGAACGGGAACTCTGGCTGCGGGCCGCCGAAAGCATGTACGTGCCGTGGAACGAGGAACTGGGCATCCACGAGCAGGACGACTCGTTCCTCCGCCTCGAGCCCGTGGACATGAGCAAGGTTCCCCGCAACACCGACATCCGGTGGAGCACGCACCCGCTGAACCTCTGGAGGATGCGGGTGATCAAGCAGGCGGACGTCGTCCTGCTGATGTTCGTGCTGGGGTGGGAGTTCGATCGGGAGGTCAAAAGAGCGAACTACGAGTTCTACGAGCCGCTCACCTGCCACGGTTCCAGCCTTTCGGCCGGCATCCACAGCATCATCGCCTCCGAGATCGGCAGGCCGGAGGATGCCTACGACTACTTCCGCCAGAGCGTGCGGCTGGACCTGGACGACTTCAAGCGGAATACCGCCGGCGGGCTGCACCTGGCCTGTGCGGGCGGCAATTGGATGGCCGTTGTCAACGGCTTCGCGGGCATGCGCGACTGGCCCGACGGCCTCCACTTCGATCCCTGTCTACCCGAGGCGTGGGACTCCTACAGCTTCGATATCGTATACCGCGGCAGCCGCATCGGCGTGAAGGTCGCCCCGGAGCAGGTCGAATACCGGCTCCTCTCCGGCCCCGCGGTCGAGTTCACGTCGTCGGGGGAAGAAGTGACCCTCTCCCCTTCCGAGCCGGAGGCGGCCGTCCCTGTCCGAGGTGAAACCGACACCATCTGAACTCGGGAGCAAGACCATGGCTGAGATAACCGACACTCCGCCTGAAGAGGTCCGAGCCGAGTTGGCCGCGCTCCGGGATGTGCTCGACGATGAGATTCCGGCCAAGACGGTCGATCGCAACCTGCTGATCGGCACGTGGAACATCCGGTGTTTCGGCGGGCTCACCATGAAGTGGCGTGCCGAGTCCGGCGACAGCCCGACGAGGGACCTCCACGCCCTGAAATGCATCGGCGAGATCGTCTCGCGCTTCGACGTGGTGGCCATCCAGGAAGCGAAGAAAGACCTCCGTGCGCTCCGCCACATGCTTGAGGACCTGGGGCCGGAATGGGGCGTCATACTGACCGACGTCACGCGGGGAGACCCCGGCAACGGCGAGCGGATGGCGTTCGTGTTCGACACCCGGCGGGTGAAGCCCTCCGGTCTGGCCTGCGAGCTGGTGGTGCCCCGGGAGCAACTGGAGGAGATAGACCCCGACGCCCTCCAGGAGCAGTTCGCGCGCACCCCCTACGCGGTCAGCTTCCTGGCGGGAGACAAGACGTTCATCCTGGTGACCCTCCACGTGCTCTACGGCGAGGGAAGCTCCGACCGGCTGCCCGAGCTGCGGGCGATCGCCGAATGGCTGGCCGACTGGGCGCGGGACGTCAAGTCGTATGGTCACAACCTGATCGCGCTGGGCGATTTCAACATCGACCGCGAGGGGGACGAGCTTTACGAGGCATTCACCGGGACCGGCCTGAGCGTCCCGACGGACCTCCGCCACGTCCCGCGCACGCTGTTCAGCGACCCGGAGAAGCCGAACCTGGAGAAGTACTACGACCAGATCGCCTGGTTCGAGGGAGCCGGCGCGACACCGGCGCTCTCTCTGGACTACCGGCGGGCCGGCGGGTTCGACTTCAAGGGTCACACGCTCCAGTCCCGTGGCCTGACGAAAAGGAAGCTCTCCTGGCGCATCTCGGACCACTATCCCCTGTGGGCCGAGTTCGGCATCCGCGGGGATACATAACCGGAGGAAGGGAGCAGGTCGCGCCGGCCGGCTCCCGCAGGTCTTCGGCCGTGCGCATTTCGATGGGTCCGCCAAAGGCGTCCCCTATCGCATTGCCCACCATGCAGCCCGGGATGCGGTCGTGGATGTCGTCCACGGCCCCCGTGTGTAAGCCGCACAGGCGGCCCCGTCAAAGGCGGGCCGGATACGTCAGGCGAACCGCGCGATCAGGTGTAGGTCAACTGCGCCGTGGCAACGCAGTCGGCATCCGCCTTCAGGCGCACCCAGTGTGCGCTGAAGGCCGCGGGGAACTCGTGATGCGCGTAGCCGTCGGGCGGCACCCGGAGGGTCTCGTAGCGGTGCCACGCGCCGCAGCCCTGGAAGTCCACCTCCACCTGGAAGCTGACTTCCCGGTCCGCCGCGTGGGCCAGGTGCAGCACTTTTCGGTCGAACCCCGTCATCAGGTAGGGATCGGAGGGTTCACCGGAGCTGACGGGCGTCTCCCACCAGGGGCCGCCCCAGCCGGCCGGCTTGCCGAAGGCCCACAGGTCGTCGGTCTTGCCGAACCACAGGCCGCTCTGCGGCTCGGCGGTGAGGGGATTGGCTCCCTGGCTGGGGCTGGCGTTGTCGGCGCCCAACACCAGCAGGCCGCGCCACGAACAGAAATCCCCCAACACCCACAGGTGCCGGCAGACGGGCAGCACGCCCCAGACGCGGCCGCCGTAGGCCCACGGGCTGAGCTGGTAGAACGTGCCGTGGCAGTCCATCAAAAACCGCTCGTGTTCGGTCTCCCGGATGCGCGGCCATTCGGTCTGCCACATGTGGTCGTAGGTGTGGCTGGCCTTTGGCAGCCGGTAGGTGCGCCAGGTGTCGTCGCCCCCGGTGTAGACCTTCAGGATGGCCGAAGCCCGGTCCCAGCCGGTGGCGAACATGGTTCCGCCGAAAGTCCCCCGGCTGGTCACCTCCACGAAGGCCGTGCGTTCCAGCACCTCCCACCTCTCACCGTCCCACTCGGCGAGGCGGCCCTGGCCGCTGCCCTCCTCCACGTCCATACCGTCGTACGTGTTGTTGGCCACGACCACGCGATCGAACGCACACCACCCGGCCTTGAAGTGCGCGCGGTGGTAGTCGCCAATTCCGAGAACCTCGGTCAGGTCCGCCAGCCGGTTCGTCTCGAGGGTGTGCACGTCCATCTCGTAGAACTCGCCCTCCATGCCGAGGACGTGCACCTTGTCCTCCGGGTCCTCCAGGTGGGCAAAGGTGGAGCAGACCCGGACGTCGAAGAACTCCTCCACGGTGCGTACGTTCCGTTCGGAGTCGATGACGTGTGGACCGATGAAAAGCTGGTTGGACGGCAGGTGGACGTAGCGGTTGGTGTAGGTGCCGGGATGGCTTTCCGGCCGCTTCACCATGTTGAAATCCGGGGCGATCTCGTAGAGCCCCGTCCCGGTGCCCGATCCCTTCTTGTGGGACACGTAGGTGACCAGCCAGAGCCTGCCGGCCCACGGCATGAGGGCGCCGACTCCGCACTCCGAGCGCGGCGGTCCGAGGTCGGCCTCCAGGGCCAGATGGGGAAAAACGCCGCTGATGTTCCGGTGCTCGTCGGGTGCCTCACGGTGATGCATCAGCCTTACTCCGTGGGAGAACGAAGCAGAATCCGCCGTGGCTGCGTCTCTTGCTGAGCCGGGGCGGAGGAAAGGCCGCACTCGGCAGATGGCCTTCTCCGGCTCAGTAGCTGTTCTCCATGGTGAACTGAACGATTTCGTCCAGGTCGGCATGGGCGGCGCATACGTAGGTATCGGCGCCGCCGTAGTAGAGGGTCAGCTCGCGCGTCGCATCGTCAACGGTCGCGGCGCAGGGGAAGACGACGTTGGGCACGTCCCCGACCCGTTCGTAGTCGGCCTCGGGGCTCATCAGGTAGGGGCGCGTCCGGTAGAGCACCCGCCAGGGCTCCTCCAGGTCGAGCAGCGCCGCCCCCACCGAGTAGATGAACCCGTTGCACTTGGTGATGACGCCGTGGTAGATCATCAGCCACCCTTCGTCGGTCTCGATGGGCACGGGCCCGGCGCCTATCTTGGTGCCCTGCCACCTCTCGGTCGGGCCCATCACGAAGCGGTGTCTGCCCCAGTGCACCAGGTCCTCGCTCTCGCAGATGAAGATGTCGCCGAAGGGCGTGTGCCCGCGGTCGCTGGGCCGGTGCAGGAGGTAGTATTTGCCGTTGATCCTGCGCGGGAACAGGACGCCGTTGCGGTTATAGGGCGGAACCGCGTTGCAGATGAACCGGAAGTTCTTAAAGTCATCCGTTTTCGCGAGGGCCAGCGTCGGACCGTGGTAGGGGGCGCACCACACCACGTAGTAGGTGCCCTCCAGCGGGATGACGCGGGGGTCGTAACCGCCGGGGCGCATCTGCACGTCCACGTCCCCGAAGTCCAGCTCGAACGGCTCCGGCTCCAGCTCCCACCGGAGCCCGTCCTGGCTGAACCCCACGTGGAGCCACTGCATCAGGTCGCGCCCGTCCACGCGGAACACGCCGGCATAACCGCCTTCGAACGGCACCACGGCGCTGTTGTAGATGCTGTTGGCACCCGGCACGTCGCCGGGTCCAATGATCGGGTTGTCCTCAAAGCGACGGAAAAGGCTGCTCTTCGGCATCTGGTGCGCTCTCCTTACGATGGGTCAGGGTCCGCTGAAACGGGCCGGCAGATGCGCTTTCGCTCTCAATCCTCCGGGAGAAACTCCGAAAGGTCGGTTTCCTCGTCCTCGAAACTTTCCGCCTCTATGCTGCCGCCTTTCTGCAGAACCTCGGCCACCGTGATGATGTCGGCGCCCGGTCCCGCCCCTGAGGCCGCGTTGAGCGCTCCGTCGGCGTAGTAACCGACGATGAACTCTCCGTCATCAATAGACCCCCGGAGGGCGGTGGCGTCGTACCCGCGGCCGTATCCCACGTACTTCAGGGAAACGCCGTGCTGCATGGTCCAGAAGAAAGGCAGTTCCTCGTACGGTGAATCCTCGCCGAGCATTGCCCTGGCGGCGTGCTGGCCCTGCCTTTCGGCGACGACCCAGTGCTCCACGCGCCGGCGTTCACCGTCGCCCGGCAGCGGGACCAGGGCGATGTCGCCCGCCGCGTAGATGTCCTCTACCTCGGTCTGCAAGGTCCCGTCCACCGGAACGGCCCCGTCCTCCAGCAGGCCGGTCTCTTCCAGGTAATCGGTTGCGGGCCGGATGCCGACGCCGATGATAGCCACGTCGGCCGATAGAGACGTGCCGTCGGAAAGCCGGACGCCTTCCAGGAAATCGTCCCCGGTGAATTCCTCCACTGTGCTGCCCATGTGGAAGAAGACGCCCTCGGAGCAATGGAGTTCGTGCAGCCAGCGACCGACTTCATCCCCGAAGAGCCGGGCCATGGGGACATCCTCGGGGGCAATCACATGGACCTCGATATCCCGCTCCCTCAGCGCCGAGGCCGCCTCCATGCCGATGAAGCCGGCCCCCACGACCACGACCTGCTCGGCTTCCTCCAGTTTCTCGACGATGGCCTGCGCGTCGGCCTTGCTGCGGAGCAGGAAACAATCCTCAAAATCGGCCCCCGGCACGTCCAGGCGGCGCGGGACGCCGCCTGTGGCCAGGAGGGCCTTGTCGAAGGCAAGGCGCTCGCCGTCCCGGAAGGTCAGCGTCTTGCCCTCGGGGTCCAGTCCGGTGACCCTGCGCTCGGTCAGCAGTTCCACCTTCCGCAGTTCGTAGAACTCCTCGCTGTGCAGCGGGAGCCAGCTTTTCGGCGCCTCGCCCCCAAGGAACTCTTTCGAGAGCGTGGGCCGGTCGTAGGGCCTGTCCGGTTCGGCGGTGATCATGACGAGCCGACCGGCGAACCCTTCCCTGCGGAGGGTCTCGGCGGCCGCATTGCCCGCCGCACCGGCGCCAACGATGACGAAGGTCCGGTCGTCCTCGCCCTGGATCTCCGGGGGCTCCGGTTCCGGGCGCGGGCCGAGATATACCTGTCCGTCGTCGACCTTCACCGGATAGCAGCCCACGCCCTCCAGTGCCGGCGGGGAGACCATGTCCCCGGAGCGGACGTCGAAGCGCGCCGAGTGCCAGGGGCACGTGATCGTGTGGTCGTGGAGCAGGCCCCTGGCCAGCGGCGCCCCGTAGTGGGTGCACTTGCCGCCGCAGGCGTGGATTTCCCCCTCGATCTTCACGAGCATCACGGACTTCTTGCCCACTTTCACGGAGGTGGGCTCCCCTTCCTTTAGTTCTTCCTCATCGGCCACTTTCGTCCATTCTTCTTCCGCCATGGCTGCCCCCTGATGAGTCACTGGAAAGTCGACGTGCTTCTCCCATCTGGATTCTGTTCCAGAGCCGCCGGGATGTCAAGCGTTGCTCACGACACGGAGCCCGCGGCCGGCCGAACTGACGAAAAGGAACAGGACGAAAGGAAGCATCAGCGCGACGCTGACGAGGAAGGCCGCCGGAAGCCGGTAGTCCACCTGCCCCACTGCGCTGGAGAGGTAGATGCCGGCGTTGATGCCCAGCCACGTGAAGAACGCGCCCGCAAAGGAGAGAAATGTCCTCTCGGCGGGGAAGGCGTGGGCGCAGAGCCCGAAAAAGGCCGGCCAGGTGGCGCTGAAGCAGATGCCCGTCGCGAACAGGGCGGGCAGGTAGAGCCACGCCGGCTCCAGCAACACGGCCGGCACGGCGAACAGTCCGCAGAAAAGACACGTGGCGATTATGCGACGCGGGGAGAGATTGACCGAGATCAAGGCGAAGACCACCCGCCCGGCCACTATGCCGGCGAGCATGACCATGATGGCCACCGCCGGCCAGCGCGCCGCCGGCACCCAGTCCACCGGCACGGGACGAAGCTCCGCCGCAAAGCTCCCCAGTATGGCCGTCGCCCCGCCCTCGGCGCCGGCGATGAAGCCGAATTGGATGACGCAGAGCCACAGCAGCGGGTCTCGCGGCAGTCCCGGTGCCCTGCGGCCGTCCCGGCGCCTTTCCGCGCGCTGGAGGTACTCGACGCTGGCGCCGGGCCAGGCGATCGAATAGAGCGCGAGCAGACCGAAGGCGACCCCGTAGATCAGCCCGGTCCACCTCAGGGTGGTTCCCAGAAGCAGCACCACAAGCGGGGCGCCCAGCTTGCCCACGGAATTCGCCGCATGGAGGATGATCATTCCCGTGTGCGGTGAGGATTCCCACAGGTCAGCGAACATGCCGTTTGATGCGAGCGCCATCGGACGGGCCACCGCCAGGGTCCACCAGCCCAAAGCGACGGGAACCAGGGCGAGGCCCGGTGCGGGCTTCACGGCCGCAAACAGAAAACACGCCACCGCCAGCAGCGCAGTGCCGGCGCGAGCGAACGTCACCCGGTCGGTGCTCCGGAGGACGACGGCCAGGGCCAGCCCGATAACACTGCCCGCCAGCCCTACCAGGAAAATCCACAGGCCCAACTGCGAACGGCTGATGCCGGCCGCCTCCTGCACGGCCTCCCGCAGCGCCCCCACGAGCGGCGGACCCATGGCCCCGAGTCCCAGAAGCACCAGCAGAAGCGTTCCCTGTACGCGTAGATGTTTCATCTCGCTCCCGCTTGCCTCTTTTGCAGCAATGGCGAGTGAGTATATCGGAGAGCATTCCAAGGTGCGACCGGAGCGGGACTTTGACAAGACGGCCCAGACGTTCCACAATCGAGGATTCGCATGTCCATCTCCATAGCCAGGCTGCTCGAACTCAGCATTCTGCTCGCCATTGGAGGGTCCGCCATGGGCGGCTCCGCGCAAGAAGTCGAAGGGATCGCTATATATCCCCCGAATCCCCGATACTGGCAGTACGATGGTCGGCCCGCGCTTCTGCTGGGAGGATCGGTTGAAGACAACCTTTTCCAGGTGCCGAACACGGCCAAAGAATTGGATCGACTGGTGGACGCGGGCGGCAACTACGTCCGCTGCACCATGTCCAGCCGGGATGAGGGCAACGTCCAGCCGTTCCGCCGGGAAGACCACCTCTACGACCTGACCCGGCCCAACGAGGAGTACTGGAACCGATTCGCCCAGTTCCTGGAGGAGACGGCAAGGCGTGACGTCATCGTGCAGGTGGAGGTGTGGGCCACCTTTGACTTCTACCGGGAGAACTGGGAGCGCAACCCCTTCAATCCCAAGAACAACTCCAACTACACGGCCGCCGACACGGCCCTGCCGACCGCCGTGGACAGCCATCCGGTGAAGACGGAGAACAACTTCTTCCAGTCGGTGCCGACCGAGAACAACCGCATGATCGTGCTGAAGTACCAGCGGCTGTTCGTTGACCGACTGCTCTCCCACTCCCTGGAATGCGACCACGTGCTCTACTGCATCGACAACGAAACTTCGGTGACCGCCGAATGGGGCGCCTACTGGGCCGGTTACATCCGCAAGGCCGCCGAAAAGGCGGGTAAGAAGGTTCACGTCACCGAAATGTGGGACCCCCACGACCTGGAGCACCCCATGCACCGGGCGACCTTCGACCATCCCGAACTCTACAGCTTCGTCGACATCTCCCAGAACAACCACCAGACCGGCCGCCAACATTACGAAAACGCCCTGGAGGCCCGGGCACGCCTTGCTGCAGCGCCCCGGCCGATGAACAACGTCAAGGTCTATGGCGCCGATGGAGGCCGCCACGGGAACACCCGCAACGGCCTCCGCCGCTTCTGGCGCAGCGTCTTCGCCGGGTGCGCCTCCGCCCGCTTCCACCGCCCGCCCAGCGGGCTGGGCATCGGGGAGCTGGCCCGGCCTCACATCAAGGCGGCGCGCCAGGTCACCGACGCCGTCGGGGTAGTCGACTGTGAGCCCCACCCGGACCTGGTCTCCGGCACCGAAGGTGAGAGTGCCTATTGCCTGGCGGACCCCGGAAGGGCCTATGCGCTCTACCTGCCGGACGGCGGGGAGACGGCGCTGAACCTCGAAGAGGCGGACGGCGAACTGGAGCTGCGGTGGTACAGCCTGGCCGAGGGCTCATGGGGAGAGGCGGAGCCGGTCAAAGGTGGCGCGACGGTTACGCTGGAACCGCCCGGCGACGGCCAATACGCCGCCGTCATCCGATGAGACGCGCGGCTTCGGCCCCCCTCACAGGTCCCAGCCGGGGAGCAGCTCCCTGGTGGCCTCCATCATCTCGTCCAGCAGCTCAACTGCCCTGTCCGTGGACAGCCGCACCAGGGGGTCCATGAGCAGCGCCTGGACGGCCGTGTCCTTGTCGCGCAGGATTCCGGCCTCCAGCGTGGCATTGTGTATGTGGACGATTCGCTGCTGGAGGGCGTTGGCCATGGCGGGCAGCGGGTCGGCCGCCAGCGGCTCCAGCGCGTCCCGCCGGAACCGCACGTTGGATTCCAGCACGGCCCCGTCGGTCAGGCCCGGTATCTGTCCACGGTTGGGGATGTTGGTGCTGGTGTCCAGGTCGCCCAGGCCGAGCAGGGCGAGGAACTGCTCCAGGTTCTCCCCCCCCGACGGTTCGAGGTGCTCCGGCGGCGTCGGCTTCCCTTCACGCTGGTGGTCGTGCTTCTCCAGCCGGAAGCGGGAGGGCGTGCACACCACTCCCCACCGGTGAAGGGCCTCCCTGCTGCCGAGATACCACGGCACGAACTCCACCAGGTGGCGGTCCCCGGCGGCGCCGAAAACGCCGAAGCGCCGCAGCAGGTCGTAGGCCACCAGATGATCGGTCTCGAACCATCGCTCCTTCTCGACGCGCACCGTCGCCAGGGCCGTGCGGTCGGCGAAAAAACCCCCCTCCGACATGCGCTCGTACAGCAGCGGGAAGAGCGGCTCGCCGCGCCAGGTCGCCGACGTAGCTACAGTAAAGTGATTCACACCGCAGGAGTGAATGCGTATCTCCCGGCGGTCGCAGGACTCCACGTCGAAGTGTTCCTCCACCAGGTCCGCCAGGTGGCGCTGGGTGTGG
Organism: uncultured candidatus Brocadiaceae bacterium; assembly: GCA_964510315.1. Taxonomy (GTDB): domain Bacteria; phylum Planctomycetota; class Brocadiia; order SM23-32; family SM23-32; genus CAZEAP01. The sequence goes on along the minus strand of CAZEAP010000001.1, from coordinate 229,429 downwards.
AAGACCTCGTGGCAGTAGCCGAACGCCTTGATCTCCGGCGCGACGGCGTAGAGAGCGCCGACGCAGACGGCCATCGGATTGGTGCAGTTCATCACCCAGGCATCCGGGCAGTTGCTCATGACGGCCTCGGCGTAGTCCAGGTAGATGGGGATGCACCGCAGAGCACGCACCAGGCCGGCCGGCCCCGCGGTGTCGCCCACCGTGTGGAGGATGCCGTATTTCTTCGGGATGTCGATGTCGTCGGCCATCATGGTGATGGGGCCCGGCTGTATGGCGATCATCACCAGGTCCGCGCCCTTGAGCGCGTCCTCCAGCTTCTCCTCCGCCCTCACGGCGAAGCTCGTGCGGGCGTCCGGATGATCGAAGATGCCGCGGGCCAGTTCGACGTTCTGCCGCGCCGCAGCGTAGTCGATGTCGTAGAGGACCAGTTCTCCGGAAAGCTGCGGGCAGAGCGCCAGGTCCGCCATGATGCCGGGCGCCCAGTTCCGGCTGCCCCCGCCGATGAAGGTGAGCTGCACCTCTCTGTTCTCCGCCGGTCGGCCGGCCATGAGACGTCCCCCCGTAGTTTCGTTGTGGAACGCAGTTTTCCCGGCGATACTAACGCGCCGCGCGGAGCGTGGCAAACGGGCGGGGCGGGTTGGGGCCCCGGGAGGTTGGCCTGCAGGTGGGTCGACCGAACGGCCCGAAGCTTGACAGTCACCTCCGTTCCTTTATCCTGTGCCGAAGCGTTCCCGGCGGACCCTCAGTGGAGCAACCCGGAGAATGAAAGTAGCGGTCGCGGCCGCCACGTCCCAGGCACCGCCGAGCGCCTTCGTGGTCTGGCGCGGACTGGAGGAGTCCATCACAAAAGCTGCGGAGTTCGCATACGACGGAATCGAGCTGGCGCTGGAGAGCGCCGACCAGGTGGACCTCGACCGGCTTCGCGGGCTTCTTGACCGGCGAGGTCTGAGCTGTCCCTGCATCTCCACCGGCCAGGTATTCGCCGGGCTCCACCTTTACTTCACCACCCGCGACCCGGCCGAACGCGAAGAGGTCGTCCGCGTGTTCCAGGCGATAATCGACCTGGCGGCGGAGCTGGACGCCATGGTCAACATCGGCCGGGCCCGCGGCTTCGTCGGGGAGGACGAAGGCAAAGAGGACGCGGAAGAGCGGTTCGTGGAGGTCGCCCGGCGAATCGCCGCCTACGCGGCGCCGAAGGGCGTAACGCTCATCCTGGAGCCGGTGAACCGCTACGAGATCAATTTCGTCAACTCGGTGGGTGAGGCGGCGGAGCTGCTGGAGAAGGTCGGAGCGCCCAACCTCGGCCTCATGCCCGACCTGTTCCACATGAACATCGAGGACCCCTCGGTCGCGGGAGAACTGGAGCGCCACGCCGAGAGGATCAAGTACGTCCATTTCGCCGACTCGAACCGCCTGGCCCCCGGCGAGGGGCATACGGACTTCGACGCCGTCTTCGCGGCTCTGCGGCGGGCGGGATGGGACGGCTGGATATCGGTGGAGATACTGCCGGAACCCGATCCGGACACCGCCGCTCGTCGGGCCGTCGACTTCCTGCGACCGCGCGTGGAGGAGTACAACCGTGGTTGATTTCGAGCGAATGAGAGTGGACTGCGCCCGGCTGCGCAACCGCATCATCGACACCATCTACAACGCCGGCTCCGGGCATAGCGGCGGGTCCCTGTCCTGTGTGGAGATACTGTGGACGCTGTATACCCAGGTGCTGAACGTGCGCCCGGAGGAGCCCGATTGGCCCGAGCGCGACCGATTCGTCCTCTCGAAGGGGCACGCCGCCCCGGCCCTCTACGTGACGCTGGCCGAGATGGGGTTCCTCCCGTCCGAGGAACTCGACACGCTGCGGAGGGCCGGCTCGATCCTGCAGGGACACCCGGACATGCGGAAGACGCCCGGCGTCGAAATGTCCACCGGTTCCCTCGGCATGGGCATATCCGTGGGCGTCGGCATGGCGCTGTCCGGCAGGCTGAGCGGCCGGGACTACGGGGTTTACGTGCTGGCCGGCGACGGCGAACTGCAGGAAGGCCAGAACTGGGAGGCATTCATGGCCGCCGCCAGGTGGGGCCTTACCAACCTGACGGTCATCGTGGACCGCAACGGCGTCCAGCTCGACGGCCCCACCGAAGATATCATGCCCCTCGGCGACGTGGCCGAGAAGGTCCGGAGTTTCGGCCTGCGGGTGCGGGAGTGCGACGGCCATGACTGCCGGGCGGTCCTCGAGGCACTCAGTTGGGCCGGGGAAACCCCGGAGACGACAAGCGTCGTCGTTGCACATACGGTCAAGGGCAAGGGCGTCTCCTTCATGGAGGGCGAGAGCGCCTGGCACGGCAAGCGCATCGACGCAGAGCACTACGCCGCCGCAAAGCGCGAACTGGAGGAGGGAAGCTGATGGGACGGCCGCAGCGCCACGTCTTCGGTGAGGCCCTGGCCGAACTCGGGGCCGAGGACGAACGCGTCGTCGTGCTCGACGCCGACGTGAGCAGCTCCACCCAGACCCGGCACTTCGCCGCGGAGTTCCCCGAGCGGTTCTTCAACTTCGGGGTCGCCGAGGCCAACATGCTCAGCGCGGCGGCCGGCTTCGCCGCCTGCGGCCACGTGCCGTTCGTCAGCACCTTTGCCTTCCTGATGACGCTGCGGGCCGGCGACCAGGTACGTGCCCAGGTAGCCCAGCCGCGCCTGAACGTCAAGCTGGTGGGCGGTTACGCCGGGCTCTCCGATTACGCAGACGGTGCCAGCCACCAGTCCGTCGAGGACCTCGCCGTCATGCGGGCCATGCCCAACGTGACGGTCATCGTGCCCGGCAACGTTGAGCACACGAAACGCGCAGTGCGGGCGGCGGCCCGCGCCGAGGGGCCGCTGTACCTGCGGCTCTCCCGGGCGGAGGTGACCGACGGCTACGGCGTCGAGTATCCCTTCGAGGTGGGCCGGGGCGTGGTGGTCCGGCCCGGGGACGATCTCACCATCATCGCCGCCGGACCTATGGTCGCGATGGCTCTCGAGGCCGCCGACGGGCTCGCCGGCTCGGGGCTGGAAGCCCGGGTGGTGGACATGCACACGCTCAAGCCACTCGACCGGGAACTGCTGATTCGCTGTGCCGAGGACACCGGCGCGATCGTCACCGTCGAGGAACACAGCGTTAACGGCGGCCTGGGGGGCGCCGTCTGCGAAGCGGTCAGTGCGGAGCATCCTGTGCCCGTGCTGCGCTGCGGGTTCGCCGACCGCTTCGGGGAGTCGGGAGCCTACGAGGAGATCCTGCGCCGCGCGGGTCTGTCCGCGAACCGCATCCTGGAACTCGCCCGAAAGGCCGTCGATCGGAAGTAGCGAACGCACTCAAGGCTCCAGCTCTACGCCGGCCCGGATTTCGTAGACGCCGTCCTCCCGGCCGCCGCTGATCACCAGACGTTCGGGAAGGAGGGGCTCCGTTTTCCGCCCGAGGGTCTCCAGCGCGCCCGCCAGCCCCTCCAGAGCAGCATCGATCTTTCCCTCCAATTCCTCGTCCTTCAGGTCCGGGCCGGCCTTTCTCAGCCAATCACCGATCCAGCTCGAACCTTCGGATTCGGCTCCCGCCGCCGAGCGCAGCGCATTCCGGAGTTGCTCTCGGAAACCGTCCGGGACGATGCCGATCAGGTTGGCCTCCCGGTTTTGCTCCAGGATGCCCCGGATGTCGTCCTTCCGGTCGCCGGGCGCCTGCCTTGTCCGGCGTATCAGCCCGGTCAGTCGGCCCCAGCTTCCCACCGCCAGGTAGCGACCGACGGCGGCGATGGCAAAGGATGTCACGCCGTCCGGGTAGCTTTCGGGACGCGTCACCCCCCTGCCGAAGCACCAGACGTCGGTCTGCTGATAGCGGCGTTTCTTCACGTGTTTGCCGTAACTCTGATGGGTTGAGAGTTGCGTGAACAGCTCGCGGATGTTCTCGCGTGCGGCCCGGGCGTCTTTCAGGCCCCAAACGAGGGTGATCTCGGGCACGAGGCGCCTCCGGCCTTCCTTCGACCTCCCGGCCAGCTCCCGGGTTCGGACCCCGACCCAGGCGTAGGCGTCGCTGCCGGCCAGCGGTGGCGTCTCCTCCTGCCCCAGCCCGGCCGCCCTCCCCATGACTCCGAGCGCCACCAGCACAGGTGGCAGGCCCGGCCCCAGCCCCCCCGGGACCACGGTCCGCAGCAGAGCTGTGCAGACGGGCTCAATCCTCGCCCGAAGCATCAGCACCATGCTGTCGGAAACGGGCAGGGGCGGCGGTTGCAGGTGGCCGGACCCCCGGAGGAGTTCCTCAAGTACCGGGGGCAGCTCCCGTTCGTGCGCTACGAACAACTTCAGCCCGCCGGAGGTCTTTCCCCGCCCGGCAGAGCCGTGGAGAACTCCTCCCACCGACTCAAGGTGTTCCAGGCCAAAGAGTTTCCGGGCGCGGACAAAGCCCCTGAGCGCCGCGTAGGCGGCACGCAGCCTGACGCCCGCGAAACTCCATTGAGGGCGCCCTTCGGCCTCTTCCGGCGGCTCATACTGCGCCCTGACGTCCTCGAAATGGGACTTCACGGCATGCTCCCACTGCCGGAGCATGAGCCGGACGTTGAGCAGCATCCGGGCGTGCGTCCCCGGTGCCCGGGCGGCGAGCCGACGGTAGAGCGGGTCGCGCAGAACCGGCTCCGATGATGGGGCCATCAGGGCCTTCCACAGCTCCCGGGGGTTATCGTTGGAGAGGATAACATAATTGTCGATCCGGCCGACGGTGTGCGGACCGGCGGTGAAGCCGACCAGTTCGCCCCGCTCCACGGGGATTTCCCTCCGCCGTCCGGGAGGCCCGTCCGGGGGGATTTCCTTCGCGTGATCCCAGGCGCTGCGCACCTGCTCCACGAAGTCGTGGGCGTCCTCCTCCCTGGGGGCCCGGAGGATCAGCGATACGGTGTTGTAGTCCCGCTCCGAATGCGTGTACTCCTCGAACTCGCCCTCGATGCGCTTCCCGGTGCGGGGGTCCAGCTTGGGAAGGCGGAGCTTGTGCTTGCTGACTTTCGGCCTGGTCCGCTCTATGGCAACGACGCAGATGCCGGTGGATCGGAGGCGATCCAGCAGCGCCGGCTCAAAGCCGTGCCGTGCCCCCGCCTCCCGGTAAAGCGAATACAGGCGGCCGAGCTGGAAGGCGACCTCGCCTCCGGCCCGCTCGTCGATCTGTTTCAGTGCGGAAGCACCGTACTGGAGCGCCTGTCCGGTCTCGACGGACGCGAACAGAAGCGTCTGGTCTGCGGGAAGCCTACGGGCGAGTTCCTCGAAGCGGTCCCGGCGTGCAGTCCGCCCCAGCGCCGGGACCGCCCAAATGAGCGCACAGACCAGCACCGCGATTATACGCCGTGTGCTCAACTGCTCAGTCCTCCGGGCCCTGCAGGTAGACTGCCAGCCGGTCTTTGAGGAAGAAAAGGAAATCCAGCCGCCCGTTGCCGTCCAGGTCGCCGGTAGCAAACTGGCGGGGAAGCTCCAGGGCCTTCTCCTCCCCGCGCGCATGGATTGTTCTCTCAAACAGGCGGTGCCTGAGCGTTCTGTCGAGGCGGCCGTCGGGCCCGGAGCGATATATCTCCAGCATGGACTTGCGGCTGTCGAACAGCAGCACCTCGTCCCGGCCGTCGCCGGTCAGGTCGGCGGTGTGCACGTTCCAGTAGCCCAGGGTCTCCAGTTTCGCATCGAGCACGATTTCGCTCTCCAGCGCGCGGCCGGCCTCCCCGGTGTAGAGTACCTGGACGGCGTTGCCGCCGACGATGAGGATGTCGGGCCCCCCGTCTCCGTTGACGTCGGCGACCTGCGGGACACCTGGAGTTATGCCCGCCAGGTCGGCCCTTGCCAGCAGCTTGAAGCCTCCGGCCTCCAGGTCGAACCGCACCACCCTGGCCGTATGACCGGATATGGCCAGGAAACGCGGCGGTTCTCCCTCGCCGTAGGGAACGAGGTCTCTGATCTGCCCGTGCTCCCAGTTGAACTGCCGGTCGACGTAGAGCTTATTGCGCCGGTCCACCCGGAGAACGCGCACGAAACCCGGCCGGACAAGGAGCACCTCTTCAGCCGCGTCCCCGTCGATGTCGGCGACGACCAGCGACCGGTCGTCCTCTTCTTCGAGGAACTCGCGGTCGGATATGACCGAGCGGTAGCGGCCCTCGCCGAGGCCGAGGTAGAGGCTCTCCCGGCCGGAGTAGAGCCAGTAGATCACGAGGTCCGCGGTGCCGTCCGCGTTGAAATCTCCGAAGGCCAGGCCGGCGGGCTTGCCGGGGAGTTCCGGCGTCAGACGCTCCGGCGAACTGCCGAACCGCAGCGTCCGGGCCTCGACGTCGATGGTGCCGCGGCCGGCTTCGTATGCCTTCTCGGCGACCTTCGCCGCGGGTGCCGTGCGCGCCAGGTAACTGTCCCCGACTTTCTCGACCCACAGCAGAACGTCCTCTTCGTCCACGCGGCCCTGCCAGATGAACTCCACCGTTCCTTCGGTATTTATCTGCCGCGGGAATTCGATCCGCTCCGGCCCGAGGCGGCTGACGCCGAAGAGCCGGTCGTCCCTGGAGAGGGCAAACACAACCGCCCTGCCCTTCTGCCCGGTGAAAAGCTCGAGGTCCTCGGGATGGCGCGGGGAAGGCGATCGATGTGCAGAGAATCCGCCCCGGCCCGGGCGGAAGACGAGGAACTCGTTGCCCGTCTTGCTGACGGTAACCAGTTCGCGACGGCCGTCGCCGTCGAGGTCCGCGATCTCAACCCCGCCCGCCGCCCTCGGCTTCACGTCCACCAGCAGCGCGTGCGGCGAGATGTCGAGCCGGCCCTCGGCGGTGGGACCTTCCCGGCGGGTAAAGCTGAGCCGGCGGACCCGATTGCGTCCTTTGTCCAGGGTGATATACGCCGAATCATCGGGACCGGCGGCATATCGCCGCACGGGCCCCCACAGGTGGGAGGGCACCATCTCGTGGCACACGAACGATCCATCGGGGCCCTGCAGCACCACGTGCGTGGCATAGAAGCGGTCGCCGCAGAACAGCACCAGATCGAGGCGTCCGTCCCCGTTGAGGTCGGAGAAGTCGTAGTGAATGATGCTGTCCCTGTAGGAGGCATTGAGGGGGAAGCTTCTCGGCTCGCCGCCGGGCTCCATGACGTGGACCTCGTCGGGCCCGAGGGCGAACACCTCCTTGTGCCCGTCCCCGTCCAGATCGGTAATCCGCAGGGCGTCGGGCCGCCCGGCCACCTCGACGTCGGCCAGCCGGCGGGCCGGCCCGAACGAACCGTCCTCCTTCTGATCCAGCACCGCCAGGCCGTCGATGTCACCGTAGAACAGCAGGTCGGGAAGTCCGTCGGCGTTCAGATCGTCCACTGCCAGGGCCGCGATTTTGTTGTTGACCGCGTGCGTTTCCACGGCAAACCGCTCGTTCCGGGGCAGAAGGTTCAGGTCCTCGTAATCGCCCGGTTGCCGGCCGACCGGCTTCTCTTCACGCAGTTTGAGCACGCCGATCTCGCCCTTGTGGTTGTTCACAAAGACGGCTTCCTCCACGCCGTCTCCGTCCACGTCCGCCGCTGTCAGGCAAGAGACGCCGGCGCCTGTCTTGACGAATTCCGACGCACTGAAGCGCACCGAGCCGTCGGTGGAAGCAAGGGGCGCCTGCATGTAGCGCAGTCCGGAGTTGGGGTTCGCCGGGTCGTAGGCGAAGGCCTCTATGTTGTCCAGGAATTCTTTGACGTACCGGGACGGGATAGCGAACCCGAGGCCGCCCAGCAAGATGTGCCCCCGGCTGGTCACCCCGACGACCTCTCCGGACTCATTGAACAGGGGGCCGCCGGAGTTGCCCGGCGAGATGTCGGCCGTGGTCTGAAGGTAGAGTCGCCCCCCGATGTTCCGGCTGACCCGGCTGATGATCCCCTCGGAGGTGGAGCGTTCCAGACCCAGGGGGTTGCCGATCGTGAAGACGGGGTCGCCCTCCTCCAGCCGCCGAGAATCGCCGAGGAAGAGCTGCGGGACCTCTATCCCGAGGTCTTCTTCCACTTTCAGCAGAGCCAGGTCCATGTGCCCGCTGAGGGCGACGATCCTCACCTTCCTGTGAACTTTCTTGGCGAAGCCCCCTCCTTCGGGCACGAAAGCCGTGACGGTGACCGAACGTTCCCCGGAGATAATGTGGCAGTTGGTCACCACGTAGCCCTCCGGGTCGCAGAACCAGCCGGTCCCCAGCGTGCCCGGCGTGCGGACGGTCACCACGGCGGAGCCCAGCTCCTCGGTCAGGGTCGAGATGTCCTTCACCGGCCTCTCGGCGGTGCGGTAGAGGTCGAACTCCCCCACCGGGCGAACAGTCTCTTCCTGTCCTTCCGGCGTCGTGAGGGCCTCTACTTTGGCGCGTTCGAGCGTGATTACCTGGTCGCCCACCGAGAGGTGAATGAATTCTTCGTTCTTCTTCAAAAGTTCCCCCCTGAGCCGGGAACCGTCGTTCAGCTCAACGGTCACCCGCGGAGCCGCCGAGAGCGGAGTGGCGCAAAAAAAGAAGCCCAGCGCCAGGGCGAGTCCGAATCGTCTCAACGTCATGGATGGATTCCTTCCCTATGGGCCGGATTTCCGGCAGACACTCATTCCATTAAACCCCGGCCTCCGACGGCATGCAACCGATTCGGCTGACACCGGCCCACGCGGCGTCCTATACTGAGTTACACGTTCCCTCACGCGTTTCCATCGTCTGGATTGGAGCGCAGATGCACGTATCTTTCGATTACGGCCGGAGGCAGATCGGGCTGGAGGTGCCCGACGGGGCGATGGTCTACCGATCTCGCTACCCGGAAGTCGCCGCCGATGCGCGCGACGCCGTCCTGGGGGCGGTGCGCACGCCCATCGACGCCCCGCCGTTGCGGGAGGCCGTCGCCGGGAAAGAGCCCGGCGACGTGGTTGTCGTCGTCTCCGACGTTACCCGCCCCGTGCCCTACCGATCATTCCTCCCCGCGCTGCTGAAGGAGGTGGAGGCGGGGGGCGTGTCCCCGGACCAGATTCTGATCCTGGTGGCCTGCGGGTTCCACAGACCCATGACCCACGGCGAGCTGGAGGAGATGGTGGGCGAGGTGGTCGAGCGATACCGGGTTGTAAACCATCGCGCCGTTGACGAGGAGAACCTGGTGAAACTGCCGCGCCGAAGCTGGGCGGGTGCGGAGGTGCGGCTGGACCGCCGCTACGTTGAGGCCGGGTTCCGGCTCATCACCGGCCTGGTGGAGCCCCACTTCATGGCGGGTTTCTCCGGCGGCCGCAAGGCGGTCTGCCCCGGTCTGGTGGCCCTCGAGACCGTCCGGCACTTCCACGGACCCGCTTTCATCGGCAACCGGAACGCCCGTAACGGCCGCCTCAGCGGCAACCCCGTCCACATGGAGGCGCTGTCGGTTGCCCGGACGGCGGGAGTGGACTTCTCGGTGAACGTGGTGGCGGACAGGGAGCGCCGCGTGATCCGCGCGTTTGCCGGGGAACTGGAACAGGCCCACGAGGCCGCCTGTGAACTGGTGGCCAGGGCCGCCTGCCCCACCGTGGAAGCTGAAGCCGACCTGGTGATCACCTCCAGCGGCGGTTACCCGCTGGACGCCACTTTCTATCAATGCGTGAAGGGCTTCGTCTCCTGCCTTCCGGCGGTGCGGCCTCACGGTGCCCTCTTTGCCCTCGGCGCCTGTAGCGAGGGGGTAGGCGGCGCCGCATACGGCGAACTGATGGAGGACTATTCTGGACGCTGGCGCGACTTCCTGAAGGATGTCCGGAAGGCCGACTTCTTCATCAAGGACCAGTGGCAACTCCAAATGCACATCCGCGCGCTGGAGAAAGTCGGCCGAAGGAACCTCCACTTCCTCACTGACGGGCTCTCCCGTGACCGGCTCGGGACGCTCTCCGTGACGCCGCACGCGGTCGACGCGGAGGAGGTCGCCTCTGCGGCACAGTCCCTGGTCGACCAGTTGGCGCGGGAGGCGGACTCGGTTGCCGTCCTCCCCGAGGGACCCTACTGCGCCCCCGTGCCCCCCGCGAGCGCCGGAGCATCTGAACCGGGCCCGAATGCGTAACTCAGTTGGGAGGGGCGGCTGCGGAGAAAACGCCCGTCTTCCGGGCTCCCGGAACGGATGACCGGCGCTCGAGGCCGGCTTCAGACGCTGTCGCCGCTGACCAGCTCGGCGAACTTCTCGAAGCTCCGGTCGTAGGTCGCCTCCACGTCCTCGGGGAAGCAGCAGGCCGGCAACTGCCGCATCCTGAGGTGGTAGTGCAGGCACTCGCAGCAGACGCCTTTTCTCGAACAGCCGGAGTAGGTGCAGTTGCACCGCTCCATGTTATCGTCCTCTTGGCACTCCATGTCTTCACCTCCAGGGGTAGTGGAGCTTCAACGTCGCGTTTCACGGTAGTGGGTCCAGCAACGAGCAAGCAGTCTCTGGAGAGCGGTGGCTTGCCACCGCTCTGCCGTTGCGGTGCTTGCCCCGCTGCTTTGACCCGTCGGCAAGCCGGCGAAAGGCAAAGCGACGCCAGGGCGTCGCACTCCACAGGCGTTTCCGCCCTTCGCAGCACCAACCGAACCCCATGAGTCAATCTTGAAGGACCAGTAGTTTGAGAACCGAAAAGTGGGGAAAACGCGCGGTCGCGCATACTCTCGGTCAGAGGGCCGTGAACGGAATGTCCGCCATCCGGGCGAAAAGCTCCAGTTCGTTCATCCAGTCGCCCGCCGCGGCGTGGACGTGATTGGCGTGCAGCTCGCGAAGAAGCGCCTCCGGCTCGGCCTCCAGTTCGGCGTAGATGTGGGGCCAGGCGGGGCAGCTCTGCTGCATCCATTCCTGCTGCGCCTCCACGGCCTGCCCGCGGAACGCCAGCAGTGAAGGGCGGCGCTCGTCGTGCAGGATGCGGGCGAAGGTCAGCGGCCCGGGGCTGCCCAGATAGGGGACGTGAGCCCCCACGCCGCCGTACTTGGGGATTACCGGCACAAGGTCAACGGCTTTCAGGTTCTCGGCGGGTTCCTCCGAACGACGGGAATAATAGACCGACTGGGCCCCGCAGTTGCAGAGGGTCCACAGCCCGGCGTCGGTGTCGTAGTGCCGGAGGTCGAGGAACAGCGCGGGCAGGCCGCTGAGGAGCTGGAGGATCTGCATGCTCAGTGCGCCGTCGCCGTCCGCCTCACAGGCTGCCGCAGTGGGCGGCTTCTCTCCGTCCCAGTCCACAAAAGAGGGCAGGAACGCCGCGGACAGACACTGCGTGCAGTGATACTCCGACATGTCGAAGTGGCACTTGATGCCCAAAAAGTCGTACTCGCGCTCGCGGGCGATCTCCTTTACCGCCGCGGCGCAGGCGGCCTGGTACTCCAGGTTCGGGCGGGTCAGCTTGCCGTCGTCCTGGTATTTGACCTCGCGCACGTTCTGCTCCAGCCAGTCCACGATGCGAGCCCGCTCCGCGGGTTCGACCGCTTCGGCGCGGCGCAGTATCTCCGATTCGTCGGTGTGGTCGATGTCCACCCCAAAGATGCGCAGCCACTCGGCGGGAGACGCCGAGACCCCGGTGATCATGCCGATGGAACGGCCGCCGATCTGGCCGTAGACCTGCCCTTTCAGGGCGTGCGTCGCGCCGGCGGCCCTGACGAAGGCGCGGAGGCGGCGCTCGCAGGATTCGCTCTCGAACGGAGCCCATATGCGCTCATGCAGCATGTCCATCTGGTGGAGGGCGCCGCCGGCGGCCAGCAGCCCGCCCATGCCGGGCAGGTCGGGAGAGCCCGGCGACAGGACGGCCACCGGGCGTTCCAGCACGCGCGCGGCCAGAGCGCTGAAGTTTGGGAAAGCGAAGACCGAGATGTTGAACACCGCCCCCGCCACGTCTTCGGCCAGGAGCCTTTTGGCCTCCCGGACCGCCATCCGGGGGGAATGGATGATCTGTTCGTTGACCACCGGCACGGCGCCGAGGTCGTCGATGAGCCTCCGTAGCTGCTCCTGGTAAGAGGCGATCCTGTCGCTAAGGCTCTCATGCACGCGCTCTCGCCCGTCCGAGAACGAGAGCAGGCCGATTCTGGTAGTTGGGCTTCCGGACATGTCGGTTCTCTCCGGGCTCGAGTGGCGTTGAGTCCGCGCCGGGGTTCAGTTTATCCTGCGCGGGCACCGTTGACAAATCGCCCTGCTGAAAGCTGAAGGTGGCTCAAGCCAGAGACTGCACATCGTCATGCCTGGGCGCCTTTGTTTCGGGCGCCGAATGCATCTTGCTTTTCTGGTGGGCCGGAAATTCACCCTCCCCGTCCGGCTTCCCACCGGCGACCCGCGCGGGGGTGCAGATTTGACAGCGAGCCGGGGCTCCGGTAAGCTCTTGCGGTGCGGTCATGTGGCCCGGACATCGGTCTGCGCTTTCTCAGGGCGGACGGAGAATGGAAGAGCTGCAACTGCGCCCCATGGGAATCGGCGACATTCTGGACGCCGATTTTCGCCTTTACCGCCGGAACTTCCTGACGTTCGTGGGGATCATGGCCGTCGTGCAGATCCCCATCGCTCTGCTTAACGTTACGGCTTTTCCCGGCGTTTCGGCGAACTTTACAGCCTCTGCCATGGAGGGTCCGACGGCGAATCCGGCTGCGGTGATATACTCCGGACTCCTGGTGGTAGCCGCGGCAATGATAATGGGGTCCATCCTCGGCCCCCTCGGCACGGGAGCCCTGACCCATGCGGTCGGGGCGCGTTTCCTGAGGAGGCCCGCCTCGATAGCGGGCAGCTACGGGGCCATCATGCCGAAGATATTCTTTATCCTCGTGGCCGCCTTCCTGACCACCGTCATCTGCGCGGTCGGATATATTTTTTGCGTAGTCCCCGGGGTCATCCTTACCCTGAAGCTCGTGCTGACGCCGGTCGTGGTCGTTCTGGAAGACGTCGATCCGTTCCAGGCGTTGCGCCGGAGCTGGCGCCTGACGAAAGGTCAGATGGGGAAAATATTCGTCGTTCTTCTGGTGGTCTCCCTCATCGGCTTCGTTGCCCGGCAGGTCGGGACCACGGCCGCATACCTCCTGCCGCTGCAGGAGTCCGCATTGAAGACGGGCCTGCGGGCCGGCCTCGGGCAACTGGGCACGCTGGTGGCCAGCCCCCTCTACGGCGTCGCCGTGGTGCTGCTCTACTACGACGGGCGCATCCGCCACGAAGCTTTCGACATCGAAGTCCTTGCGAAGCGCATGGAGGAGGAAGATTGAGCCGCGAGAGCACAGGACGGTCGCGGACCCGCAGCCGGCTCCGGCCGGGTATACTCGCGCTGATCCTGCTGCTGTTTGTGGCCTCGCTGACGCCCGCCCTGGCCGAGCAGCCGGAGAAACCGATTCCCCCCTCGGAAGTGGAGGGACGGCTTCAGGAGATCCTGTCCCGCCCCGAGTTTGCTTCGCGACATTCCCCGTGGGGCCGAATGGTGGCCCGGTGGCTGGGCCGCCTGCAGGACCGGCTGGGGGAGGGCGTCGAGGGTCTCCCCGGCTTTTTTTCCTGGCTGTGGACGAATCACCCCGCCGTATACATCCTGATAGTCAGTTGGCTCCTTCTGACGGCGCTGTTCATCCTCGGGCACATGGGCTTCATCCTCTACCAGAGCGTCCGTGCGGGGCGGGCGGCCGCCGCGGGGGAACGGGCCGGGCCGGGCCGGCGCGCCCGTTTCCTCGGGGAAAAGCCCGGGAAGTTCATCCGTAGAGCGGAGGAGGCCGCCGACGAGGGCCGTTTCCTGGAGGCGGCGACCACGCTCTACCTGGGGCTTCTTGCCTACCAGAGCCGTGCCGGTGCCATCGTGCCCGGCAGGGGCAAGACGAACTGGGACTACGTCCAGGAGTTCGGCCGCCAGTACGACGCCGACCCCATGGCCGGGTTCTCCCGCGTGCTGGACCGCTGCCTCTACGGAGGGCGTCAGTGCGACCGGAACACCTACGCGCGCTGCAAGAGCTGCTTTGACCGGACGCTGAAGACCCTGGAGCTTGCATGAATGAGAAACGTGATCTCTGGGTCCTGGCGGCTTTGATTGCCGCCGTGGGCCTGGTGGCTTCCTTCGTGGTGGCACGCGGCGGAGACGGGGGCGGGGATTTCAGCCTCGCCCAGCGACAATCCACCTTCCTGACCGACGCCAGCGGCCTCAAGGCGTTCTACCTCCTGCTGGACGAGTTGGGCATACCGGCGCGCCGGATCACCGGGGAACTTCAAATCGCCGGCCCCACCCTCGATCAGCTCTGGGTGGTCAACCCCCGGTCTCCTTACCGGGAGCGTGAGAAAGAGTGGCTGAAAAACTGGGTTGAGGCCGGCGGCGTGCTGGTGCTCGTCTCCCCCGCCGACGCCCCGGAGGGGCCGGCGGGAGAACTGCTCAGGGCCGTGAGCCCGGCCCTCGCCGCCGAGCATTCCGAACCCGCCCCGTCCGCGGAGGAGGGCGGTCTTCACCCCCGCACGGTGGAACTTCCGGTACGCAACGTGCCCCTGTTGTCCGGAGCCGAAACCCTCCGCGTGCGCGAAACTGTCGCCCGGGGATTCCGCCTGGAGGAAGCGCTCGAGGGACCGTCCGTGCGCCCCCTGGTCGAGGGAGAGGCCGGCCCCATGGTGTTCTCCCAGCCCCGGGGGCACGGGCGCGTCGTCGTCATCGGCGACGGTTTCCCGGTGAGCAACCAGGGCATCGATCTGGCGGACAATGCCGTATTGCTCACCCGCATAGCGGAGCTTGCCGGGGGCGGCCGCATCGGCTTCGACGAGTATCACCAGGGCTTCCGTGGGGTGGCCCGGCAATGGAAGGCAGTGGGGGCCTTCCTGCTGCGTCGGCCGGCCGGATGGGCTCTGCTGCACGTGGCGGTAGGCGGTTTCATACTGATTGCCCTTCGCCTCCGCCGGTTCGGCCACCGGCCGCCGGAGGCAACTGCGGGTCCCGAGCGGCGCCGTTCCATGACCGAGCACGTGCATGCCTTCGCGGACCTCTACCGGCGGGCCGGCGCCGGGGGCTTGATCATCGAAACCATCGGCACAAGCCTCCGCTCTGAGGTGTGCCGCTGGCTGGGCGTCTCAGCGGACGCCGGAGAAGAGGCCCTCCGCGGGCGGCTCAGCGGCCTGGAGGCGGAACCGGCCGACGCCGCCCTGCGGTGTTTCGAGGACCTGCGCCGGGCCGAGCAGGGAAAAGTTACAGAAAAAGACATCGAGGAGGTCATTCGCCACTATGAGCAGTTCCGAAGATACGTCGACGGCTGAAGAACTCGAGGGCGCCTCCCGGACGGCGGGCCGGGTTCTGGACGAACTGGAGAAGGTTATCGTGGGACAGAGGCGGCCCCTGGAGCAGATGCTGATCGCCTTCCTTGCCGGAGGGCATGCGCTGGTGGAAGGAGTCCCCGGAACCGCCAAGACGCTGATGGTCCGGACGCTGGCCCGGGTGGTGGACCTGGAGTTCAAGCGGGTGCAGTTCACCCCCGACCTCATGCCCGCCGACGTCATCGGCGTGCACGTCTTCAAAGGCGATACCGGGGAGTTCTCTTTGGTGAAGGGACCGGTGTTCACCGACCTCCTGCTCGGGGACGAGATAAACCGGGCGCCGGCGAAGACGCAATCAGCCCTGCTGGAAGCCATGCAGGAGCGGCAGGTAACCATCGACGGCAAGCCCTTCGTGCTGCCGGAGCTGTTCTCCACCTTCGCCACGCAGAACCCGGTTGAGTTCGAGGGGACTTTCCCGCTGCCGGAGGCCCAGCTCGACCGCTTCATGATGAAAATCCTGATCGAATATCCCGAACCCGGCCGCGAGCGGGAGATACTGGAACATTACCGGGCCGGCTTCGACGCGAACAAGGTCGAGACCTACGGCGTGGAGACGGTGACCGATCGTGAAGGAGTGCTCCAGCTCCAGGAGGCCTTCCGCAGCGTACACGTCGAACCGGAGGTGCTGCGCTACATCGTGGAGATCGTCCGGGGCACCCGCGACCTGTCCAGCGTCACCCTCGGGGCCAGCCCGCGCGCCAGCGTGATGCTGCTGCTGGCCTCACGGGTGCTCGCCGGGATGTGCGGACGCGATTTTGTGACACCGGACGACGTCAAACGGACGACCCCGCCGGTGCTGCGCCATCGCATACTGCTGACGCCGGAAGCGGAGATCGAAGGGCTCACCACGGACGCCCTGCTGGAGCAGTTGCTGGAGAGGATCGAGGTGCCACGGTAAAAGCATGTTTCCGACCAAGCGATTCGTTTTCCTGCTCCTGATCGGCGGAGCGCTGCTGGGGCTCGGCTCGGCCTGGCCGGCCGCTTTGCTGGCCGGCTTGTTTTTCGACGGCCTGCTGCTGATGGCTTTTCTGGGGGATGTGCTGCTGTCGGCCTCCCCGGAGCACATCAGGGTCACCCGCCGCCTGCCGGACCCCATCTCGGTGGGGGCGCCCTGCCCCGTAACGATCGAAGTGCGCAACCGCGGCGGCCACGCCACGACCGTCCGCATCCGCGATTCCTTCCCGCCGACCCTGGAGGCGGAGACCGACACCGTGGAGGTGCACCTGCCCCCGCGGGGGCACGACCGCCTGAAGCTTCGGGTGACTCCGCGGCGCCGCGGTGAGCAGCAGGTGGGCGACCTGGCCGTGCGGTATACCACGCGGCTGGGCCTGGCCTGGCGCCAGTTCCGCTCCGAGGCGACCACGACGGTCCGCGTCTACCCGGACGTGGCGAACGTTAATGCCTACGAACTGCTGCTGCGGAGCAACCGCCTGGGCGAGGTCGGCCTGACCCCGGCGCGTCGGCTCGGCGAAGGAACGCAGTTCGAGAGCCTCAGAGAGTACCAGCATGGCGACGAACTGCGCTGCATCGACTGGAAGGCCACCGCCAAATACGGCAAACCCATCAGCAAAAACTACCAGGTAGAGCAGAGCCAAAACCTGCTGCTGATGATCGACACGGGCCGGCTGATGACCTCTGAGTTCCAGGGAATGAGCCGCCTGGACTACGTGCTGAATGCGTCGCTGATGCTGGCCTACGTGGCGCTGAACCGGGGGGACGCCGTGGGCGTGCTGGCCTTCTCCGACCAGGTGGAAACCTTTCTGCCGCTTCGCTCCGGGAAGGCGGTCAGCCGCTCGGTGCTGACGGCCCTCCACAGCCTGGAGCCAACTCTCGCGGAGTCCGACTACGCGGGCGCGTTCCGGTTCCTGGCCGGCCGCAGCCGAAAGCGGGCACTGATACTGCTTTTCACCGACGTGCTGGACGAAAGGGCCTCGGAGAGCGTTCTTTCCCACATGACCAACATGGCCCGGCACCACCGTCCGCTGTGCGTCACACTGCGGAATCCGCAGATCGAGGAGATCGCCGATTCGGCGCCGGCCTCCCAGCACGAGGCTTACGCCAAGGTAGTCGCCATGAACATGGTGCGGGAGCGGGAGAAGGCACTTCATCACATGCGCCGGCGAGGGGTCGACACCCTGGACGTGCCCCCCGACCGGCTGACGGTGCGGGCCGTCAGCAAGTACGTCGAGATCAAGCAGCGCCTCAGGCTCTGAGGCGCCTCAGCGGATGGCTTCCTCGCGCGGCGGGGACGCATCGCGCACGCCGCCGTGGCCGGCGCCGAACAGGTAAGCGGCAAGCCCCACACCGCTGAGCAGGCCGACGGAGTACTTAACGGACGCGGGCAGCGCGCTGGGCGAGACGAAGGCCTCGATACATCCCGCGATCACCAGGAGGGGGATGCAGCCCAGCACCAGCTTCACCCCCAGGAGGCCGAAGCGGTGAAGGGCCTCGCGGCGGCTCCTGCGCCCCGGGAACAGCACGGCCCGTCCCACCAGCAATCCCGCACCTCCGGCGATGGCGACGGCCGAAAGTTCCAGCACGCCGTGGGGCAGGATGGTCGCCCAGAATTGCAGGGACAAACCGGAGCGAGCGAACAGCCCCGCCACCGCCCCCAGCAGCAGCCCGTTGGTCAGCATTATGTAGGCGGTTCCCGCGCCGCACGTGATCCCGAGGGCGAAGGCGAAGAACGTGACCTGCACGTTGTTGGAGACGATCAGGCTGGCCAGCATGGGGGGAAAAATCTGGGGAACCTCCCGTGTCCCGGCCGCTCGCTCCTCCCACTCCTCCGGTGCCACCAGGCAGGCGGCCGGAACCAGGCGGTAAGCGTTGCGCTCGTCCGCCCGGACCGATATGTACGCGCCCAGGCCGGACCCGAACAGGATGAGCGCCGAAAGCAGGACGTAGGGGAGCGTCCGCCGGAAGACCCCGGGGAATTCGGCGGCATAGAAACGCAGCACGGTGCCGGCCCGCCCCTTTGGACGCCGATATACGAGGCTGTGCGCGCGGGCCACGAGACGGTTCAGGTACTGGAGGGTCTCCTCGGGGCCGCCGCGCGTGCGGGCATAGGACAGGTCGGCGGTGGCCCGGCCGTAGAGCCGTTCCAGCTCCTGCAGTTCCTCGACGCTCAGGCGGCTGGGTTTTCCGCGGGCCTTCTTCAGCAGCTCCTCCAGGCGCCGCCAGTCGGAGGCCCGGTCTCCATCGGGCGCCCGATCCCGCTCGGGGTTCTTACTCGGAGCTTTGCTCATCGGCGGCATCCGTCTGAGCTTCATGTTGGGCGGCCAAACGTTCCAGCAGATCTGCCGGCGTCTCGCCGGGCCGGCCGAACTCATCGGTGAAAGGCCGGGCAAGTTGTTCGGCCAGTTGCTCTGCCCTTTCCGGGCGGAGCTCTTCGGTCCTGTCCAGGAAGCGGCGCACCAGGCGGAACTGCTCCGGGGTCAGTGGACCGCCCCTGCGGGCCACGTAGTCCTCGGCCTTCCAGGCCTCGGCGCCGGATGCCTCCCTTTCCTTGATGACGATGGTGCCTCCCACGTAGTCTCCCAGGCGTTTGGACTCGCGGTTCAGGAGCATGACCAGGAGGGCTGCCCCATAGGGCATGAAAGGGGCGGGCTGAATGTCGACCGCCCGCATCAGGTTGCGCAGCAAGCTGTCCCACAGGCCCACCGGGTAGCCCCCTTCGGTGACCACGCGCAGGCCGCTCCACCGTTTGCCGGGCGTTTGCCCGTTCATCACCACTTCGAAGAAGGTGTTGTAGCCCCAGACAAGGCAGAACAGAAGGAGCACCCCGAGGGCCATGGCCAGGGAAGAGACGCCGCGGACGACGACGCCCTCCCCCGGTGCGAGGTCCACGGACGGGGGCGCGCTCACCCTCACCGCGCACATTCCCAGAAGGATCAGGGAGCAGAGCCCTCCCAGCAGAAGATGATCGACGAGCCCGGCCACCACGCGGGAGCCGATGCCGGCCAGCTCGTAGCGGAAGGCCACGTGCTCGGGGGCTTCCACTTCGATGTGCTCGGAGAGGTGACTCACTGAGCTTCGGCCTCCGCCGGCTCCGGCTCCTCCGTCAGCGACTCGTCGAGCTGCTCCAGCGCATCCGCCATCTGCTCCATACGGCGGCCGTAGCGGGCAAAGTCCCCCTCCTTCAGGGCTTCCCGTGCTTCCCGGAAGTGCCTGCGGGCCTCCTCCAGGATCGCCCGCGCCTGCCGGGCGGCCGCAGGTGCCTCGGCCTTCGGCGGCGGCGCCTCTTCGGCCACCGCAGGGGCCCGCTCGAACAGGGCCTTGAGCGAACCTTCCAGGGTCGGGCGCATTGCCACGTGCTCGCCGGAGGAGGTGATGATCCTCTTGAGCTGGGGGACGGCGCCGCTTTGGGCCTGAAGATAGAGCGGTTCGACGTAGAGAATGCTGCCGGCGACCGGGATGACCAGCAGGTTGCCCCGTATCACCTCGCTGCCGCGCTGGCTCCAGAGGCTGAGCTGTTTGGAGATGTCCGGCTGCTGGTCGATGCGCGCTTCCACCTGCTGGGGGCCGTAAACCAGCTTGCGTTTGGGGAAGATGAACGCCATCAGCTCCCCGTAGTGTTCCCCGTCGCAGCGCGCGCTCAGCCAGGCGATCATGTTCGGCTTGCCCTTGGGGGTGAACGGGAGCATGAGGATGAACTCCGCACTTTCGTTTTCCGCCACGCGCATCGTCACGTAATAGCTCTGGACCAGGCGGGCGCGCCCGCGGTATTTCTCCAGGGGCACCTCCCAGAGGTCCTCCTCCTGGTAGAACACGCGGGGGTCGCGCATGTGGTAGCGGCGGTACTTGTCGGCCTGCACCGCGAACAGATCGCGGGGATAGCGAATGTGGCGGCGCAGCCCGTCGGGCATCTCGGAGATGGGGGTATACAGTTCGGGAAAGATGCGGCTGTATGCCTTGATCAGGGGGTCCGCATCGTCTGCGACGTAGAAGGTAACCGTTCCGTCATAGGCGTCCACCACGGCCTTTACGGAGTTGCGAATGTAGTTGTATCTGCCACCGGCGGCCGGCTCGCTGTAGGGGTAGTACCTGCTGACGGTGTAGGCGTCCTGGATCCAGTAGAGGCGGCCCTCGTGGAGGACGGCGTAGGGGTCGCGGTCCAGCCTCAGGTAGGGAGCCAGCCTGCGCACGCGCTGCTCGACCGTTCGAAGGTACATGACGCGACTGCCCTGCTGCAGGTCATCGGAGAGGAGGATATTCATGTCACCCAGTTGCAGCGCGAAGATGAGCTTTCTCAGGGCTCCCCCGATCGGCACCCCGCCTTCCCCGTCGTAGTTGATGTAGCGGTTCTCCGCGCCCGCCGGGTAGTCGAACTCGTCCGTTCGGGTCTTTACGAAAACGTAGTCCCTGGTCAGCCGCCCGTAGTATATCTGTGGGCGCCTCACGGGCAGCTCGGGGACGGTTTCCGGCGGTATGTCACGGATCAGCAGGACCGGAAACCCTTCCTCGGTGTGCCGGTTGACCGGGTTGGCGCAGAGGCCGTAGCCGTGGGTGTACTGCAGGCGCATATTGACCCAGGTCTGGGCTTTCTCCGGCAGCTTCTCGTGACGCAGCTCCCGTAGCGAGAGCATCATCTGGGTAAGCTCGCCCTCCACTTGATAGCGGTCCACGGTGATGCCGGAGAAGTCATAGTAGGAGCGGAGGCCCTGTTTCTGGCCGTAGATTTCGGCCAACGGTCCCTTGTCCCACACCCGGATATTGTTGACCGTCCCCCGCTCGGCCTGGAGGTCTTCGTAGGCTATCTCCTCCTTCACCCGGTAGGGGACCTCTTTTACGTCGTGCAGGTCATAGGCCGAAAGGGTGTGCTTAATGGCGTGGCGCAGGTAGGGCTTCTCCAGCTCCAGTTCGTTCGGCTCCACCCGCAGGGCCTGAACGGCGGGGGGGATGACCAGCAGGAAGATGACGGCGCAACCCGCCCACCCCGCCAGGGCCACGGCCGCGCGCCCGAGGGCGCGGGGCGAGGCCGTCCACAAGAAAACGCCCCCGGCAGCCAGGCTGGCCGCGAACATCACCCAGTAGCCCAGCAGCCGGGCTTTCACGTCCGTGTAGCCCGCACCGTAGAGCGCGCCCTGCGCGCTGAACAGCAGGCCGTAGCGCTGCAGAAGGTAGCCCACGGCGCTAAGAAGCAGGATCACGCCGACCCCCCTGGAGAGGTGGGAGAAGACGCGGCGGGGAAGCTCCGTCACGCTTTTCACCATGAATGTTCCGGACGCCAGATACACCGCCGCAGAGAGGCCCAGCGACAGCCAGACAAGGATCATCAGCAGCGGATGCAACACCTTGGCCATGGGGTAGACGAACACGTAGAAACCCAGATCGTGTCCGAAGATGGGATCCTCCGCCCCGAAGGGCATCCGGTGGAGGAACAGCAGGATGGGTCGCCACAGCGCGGAGACCATCGAAGCGCACAGCAACCCGGCCAGCACCGCCACTCCCCAGCAGGCATAGGTGCCGAATCGGCGAAGGGTGGAGAGGCGCAGGGTGTGGGGGCCCCAGCGGTAGTAGGCGACTTCCCCCGGCGCGGTTCGTGCTCGCGCCAGCAATATGCCGGAGGCGCCCGCCCCGAACGCCAGCGCAAAGCCCACAAACCACAGCCATACGCGCGCCCAAAGGATGCGGGTGAACACGGCGGGATGGCGGACGGCCTCGAACCACCAGTAGCGGAACAGCAGCAGCGGCAGCACCCGCAGAAGAACCACGAGCGCCACAACGGCAACTACCAGCGTTACGACCGTTCTGACGGCCTTTCGGTTCACCGCACCCTCCAGCAACCGCCGGCGGAAACTCCGGATCGTCACAACAGTTTAGAGGAATTCGGCCGAACTGTCCACTTACAGCCCCCGACGCACGCCGCCCCCGCTCAACGCCCCACCTCCAGCACGCGAACCTTGATCTTACCCAGGAAGGCGATTATCCCCACCACGCCCGGCAGGGCGTCCGGGCTGTTCATGTCGCTCCTCGTCATGGCCAGGTGGGTGGCGTCGTGGCCGCCGAGGGCCCCGTCCAGAGGCAGCCACTGCCCTACCCAGACTTCCGTCCACATGTGGTAGCCGAAGGTGTCTCCGACGCCGGGCCAGTCCTTCACGTAGGCCAGCCCCGCCACCACGCGGGCGGGCATGCCCGAGGCCCGGGCCAGGGCGGCCACCAGAACGGCGTGCTCGGTGCAGTCGCCGCTGCCGTCCCGCAGCGCGTCCAGGGCCGTGCCCATACCCCGGCTCAGGTCCTTGCGCGTGATCTTGGCCGAGACGTAATCCTCGATTCGCCGCGCGGCCGTCAGGGCGTCCTCCGTGCCGGCGAGAGCCTCCCGAGCGGCCGCCGACACGGAGGCATCCTCGGTCTGCATCCATCGGTTGGGGGCGAGCAGGTTCCGATGCGCCTTGCCCCGGTAGGGCAACCTGTAGGACTTCTCGGGTGAAGGACGGGCGCGCCGGATCGTCACCACCAGGCCCTCCGCCGTTCGCTCGACCCGCTGGTGGGGACCGGCCGGCAGCTCGGCCAGCTTGCTGCCTTCACCTTTTGGCAGGAGCAGCAGACGCAGACGCTCCAGTTCCCGTGGCCGAGGTATTTCCCGGTCGGTCTTGACGAAGCTGGCGACCAGGATGTCGGCGGGCCGGCCTGGCAGAAGGGCCTGCTCCCGCGGCACGAGCCGGAATTCCATCTGCAGCCCCGGCCCGGCCGTCGCCCGCGAACGCCACGTGGTGTTCTCCTCGTCCACCCAGTCGGTCGCCTCGAGCCCGGAGAGCAGACTGACCCGGTAGTCCAGCTTGTGCAACTGCTGAACGCCCTTGTAGGTGTGAACCGGCACCGTGGGGCCGACGGTGACCGATGTTTCGAGAGCCCGGGAAGGAAACTCGGGCACGAAGGCATTGAAGCTGTAGCTGGTGCCCGGCTCGAAGCCCTGGCGACGCCGCAGACGGTCGACAGCCCACGGGCAGAGTCCCCGGGGGGCCGGGATGCGGGTTACCGCGGCCTCCCCTCCCACGCCGGATTTCAGCACCAGCTCCTGGCCCTCGACGTGCCCCTCGGTGACCTGCCGGAGCGGGCCCTGCCGGGAGTCGAGGCGGAAACTCACCACCAGCCCGCTCTCGTCCTCGGTCACCGTTTTGTCAACGTCGAACTGGAGCGTCATCCCTCCCCTGCGGATGGAAAATGCCTGCTCGATGCTGGTCCGGAACAGCAGGCGTCCGTCCTTCCGCACCGGGCGGGTGACGTAATGCTGATGTCCGCACTTCCTGCCGTTAACGTAGAGAGCGTGCCACTCCTCCCGCAGAACAGTCCCCTCCGCCTCGGCCCGAACGGGCGCGGCGTGGAGAACCAGTAAGCAGGCGGCCGCCAGCAGGCCGACGGTCCATCGGGCGGCTTTCGTGGAGCTGTTCACGGCATCGCTCTCCCTTCCGTCGGTGGGTCGGCTCAGCTCTGGCCGGCCCATTTGATGCAGGCCAGGATGTGCTCCAGGAACCAGGGCTGCTCCCACAGTTCAGGCGGGTGACCGAAGCCGGTGTACACAACGCGGCCCTCGCCGTAGGGATGGCACCAGCCGAGCGCGTAATCGTCGTCGTCCCGGTTGCCTTTTGAGACGTCCACCGAGTCGTTGTCCAGG
The DNA here is from genome assembly GCA_964510315.1 of uncultured candidatus Brocadiaceae bacterium. Classification (GTDB taxonomy): domain Bacteria; phylum Planctomycetota; class Brocadiia; order SM23-32; family SM23-32; genus CAZEAP01. The sequence continues at coordinate 205,590 of CAZEAP010000001.1, read as the reverse complement.
GACATCAGGACGTGCGTACGGTCGCGGTCCCAATTGCGGAAGGTGTAGATCTCGTCGGTAACCGTGAAGGAATCCCCCAGCATAGCGGTGACGGGATGGTCGGTGTCTTCGACGTTGACCCTGACTTCCTCGTGCCAGGGATGTCCGTTGAAGTAGCCGCCCAGCATTTCGCCGTATTCCTCCCACTCGTAGCAGGTGTCGGTGGCGTTGTGGATGCCCACGAAGCCCTTTCCCCCGCTGACGAAGTCCAGCACCGCCTGTTTCTGGTCTTCGTCGAGGGGAAGCTCCCCGGTGGTGGCAAAAATGAGAACGTCGTAGTTCGCAAGCTCTTCGGCGGTAATCAGCCGGCTTCTGGCCGTGGTGACGGCGTCGTAGAGGCCGGAATCCTGCCCCAGTTTCTTAACGGCCACCTCGGCGTGCGGCAGGTAGTCATGCTCGAAGCCTTCTGAGTGCCTCGACATCAGGACCTTCATGCATCCACTCTCCCAAAAACGTTGATTTGAAACCGCCGGGCTCAGAGGCCCAGCTTCTCGGAAATACCCTGCATAGCCCCCAGGACAACACGAATGTGCTCCTCCAGGGGCACGCCCAGCTCCCGGGCGCCCTCTTCGATCATCTCTCGGTCTACGCCGGCGGCAAACCGACGCTCGTTCCATTTCTTCTGAACGGATTCGACGCTGACGTCCTGGAGCTTCTTCGAAGGGCGCACCAGCGCCACGGCGACGATGAGGCCGGTCAGTTCATCGACCGCAAAGATGGCTTTCTTCAAGGGAGTGTCCCGCTCGACGTCGGTGTGCTCCGCATGGGCCAGGACGGCCTCCGCGAGCGGCTCCGGCCAACCGCGCTCCCGGATGTAGTCGGCGGCCACAAACGGATGCTCCGCCATGTCCGGATGTCTCTCGTAGTCGAAGTCGTGCAGCAGTCCGACCACTCCCCACTTCTCCGAGTCCCCGCCCAGCTTTTCGGCGTAGGCGCGCATGGCGGCCTCCACCGCGTAGGCGTGCTTGCGGAGGTTGGGGTTCTCGGTCCACTCGTGCAGGACCTCTGCGGCCTGGCTCCGGCTCGGCCATCCCATCGGTTCCCGCTCCCCTGAAGTCGATCCGACCGGTCAACCTACGTATTCTACGAGGCGCCGCAGCGCTCTGCCAGCGTGAAGAACTCGGTTTGCGGAGAAGTCTGCCATCGTATAGCATGGATTCTGTGCGGGGGCGTCCGGGTCAGGCGTGCCGAGGTGTCGTGGCAAGGGAGTTCAGCCCGCGGCCGTCGCGGCAGAATGGAAGTGCCCGCGCGGAACCGACGCGTGTTCGTCGAACCCGAAAGTTGGGCTTTTACGGAATCCTCCATGCCGCCCCCCGAGTCAGGATCCGTTCGGATATGCCCGGAAGGCTATCGTGTCGATTCGCTGGCGGCCTGCGTCCGGGCCGCCCTGGCGTGCTGGGGCCGACCGGTCCCGTTCCACTATATTCATGCCCTCGCCGGGGCGGCCTTCGCCCCACGGGTGCGGGAGGGGGCCGTGTGCGCGTTCTGCCACGAGGACCGCTACGGCAGTCACAGACTTCGCTTCCTGGGGCACGCCCTGGGCTTCACCGTAGACGTCTCGCCGTCGAACCGCGGCTCCGCCCGCTGGGAGACGTTTGCCGCAGCAGTCGCCGAGGCCGTCGGGGGCTCCGAGGTAATCCTGTGCCGTTCCTGGCCTGCGTGGAGCGTGCTGACCGGCTGGGCCGACAACCCGGCGGGCTGGTCCCTGGCGAGCCCGGTGGAGAGTAACCCCGCCCCTCGCCCGGTCGCCGGGGCTCGGCTCTGCATTCTGCGTCAGGCGGCGCGCACCCTGAGCCGGGGTGAATCCTACCGGGAAGCGATCTGGCAGGCGGCCAGACTCGACGCGCGAAGGGACCGGCGCAGCGGATTCAGGCTGGGTTTCGGGGGCTATGCGGCGTGGCTGGAGCAACTCTCAGACAATCCCTACTGCCCGCAACGGAACCACGACGCCCTGGGATGCGCGGCCCGGGCCGCAGAACGGGCCCTTGGAAGCGCCGAATCCGCCGCGCGTTTCCTGCGCGGGGAATCCTCCCTTTCGGCCCGGCCTCGACGGGATGTCCGGGTTGCCGCCGACGCCTACGCGGCCGTAGCGGCGGAACTGAGACGGTGGAACCCGGAGCAAAACCTCCGGCTGGACGTTCTGCGGCGGATTGCCGACCTGCAGGCCCGGGCCGAGAGAAACCTCCTCTGGGCCGCCAGGACACTGTGACGGGGTCGCCCGGCATCCTCCGGTTGCATCCCGGCGGCGCGCACCCCCGCAAAAAGGGTGGCCTGAGCGGTGTTACGCAGGTCTGCTACGGTTCTGCTCGGCTCACATGCGGGTAGGTCCGCCGGGTCTCGGGACCTGCCTGTCGTCCACCCCCGCCCGCCCCGCTGAGGCGCCTGAGGACCGTTCGGATCGCAACGAACAGAGGACGGCTCGAGGGGCCGCGACCTTGCGAGCTGCCGCCGGATGCGCTACGGTACCCGTTAGTGGACGTATCAGGGGGGCAATCTTTGCTTCAGTGAGGACGCAGCATGATTTACCAGAAGCAGGAGTTTGTAGAAGACGAAACGGGCGACTCCGATTTTCCCGTCAAGATAGTGGATCGGCTCGAGTCGCTCGAAGGTGAGACTACGCGTTTCATCGGGCGGGCCGCCATCAACATGCGAACTCCGGCGGGCATACAGCAGTTCCCCATCTCCTTCCAGATAGACGCCGATTCGGTCGCGGAAGCGTTCCAGAAGTACAGCGACGCGGCACAGCCGAAGATCCAGGAAGTGCGTCAACGCCTACAGTCCCAGCTTCAGAAGCTGCGGGAACAGCAGGAAGGCAACATCGTCACCCCCGAAGGGGGAGGTGGCTCGGAGATCATCACCTTCGAGGACATCCAGGGCGAGGAGTGACACCCCTGCCTCAGTCCGGCTTCTCCGGCCGGCCCCATAGATCGCCGCCCCGGTACCAGCGGGCCAGTCTGTCGGGATCCACGCCGAGATGGTAGGCCGCCACTACGGCGGAGTTTACGATTGTTGTCTTCAGCACACCCAGGCGCTGCCATCGCCGGGGGGAAGTCAGCACCGGCACGGGGACTGTTCTGATCCGTCCGCGCCGCTCCAGCCGCCGCACGAACTCGTAATCTTCCATTATGGGCATCTCGGCGAAGCCCCCCATCCGCTCGAAAAGGCGCCGGGTGAGGAACAGCCCCTGGTCGCCGTAGGGCAACTGACCCCATCGTGACCGCAGCGCTACGACGCTCTCCACCAGGCGCAGTCCTATCCCGGAACCGCCGATGGCCAGATCGAAGGTCCCGGCCACCACTCCCCTTTCCCCCAGGGCCTTCCGAACCCGCTCGGAGAAGCCGAGGGGAAGCAGCGTGTCGGCGTGCACGAACAGCAACAGCTCGCCCTCCGCCGAGGAGGCGGCGGAGTTGAGCTGCCGGGCCCGGCCGGGTCCGGTCTGCACGATGCGGGCGCCTGCGGCGCGGGCCTCCTCAACGGTATCGTCCGTGCTGCCCCCGTCCGCGACGACGACCTCCACGTTCCGCCCCGTCAAGGCCCGCCGACAGGCCGCACCAACGTAGGACTCCTCATTCAGCGTGGGTATGATCACCGAGACCTTCGGGCGCGCCGGCCTGGAAGGGAGCAACCCCCGCTCGCCGGAGATCCGCTCCAGGTCGGCCGGAACGTCTACATCCTGCAACTGCGCAACTTGTCCCACTCGCAGTCCCGCCTCCCGCGCCCTGTTGACGGTTTGGGCAAAAACGGCGTCCGTGCCCCAGGCGATGTCCCGGAAAAGTTCCGGGGCGGGCTGCCGCAGCCCCATCAGGTAGTAGCCACCGTCCGCCGCGGGGCCGAGAACCACATCTGCCCGTCCCAACTCCCGAAATGCCTGCCCCAACAAGTCCGAGGTGACCCCGGGACAGTCCGAGCCCACGAGCACGACCCGCCGCATCCCGTCCCGGAACGCACAGCGGAAAGCCCTGGCCATCCGCTCCCCGAGGTCTCCTCCGCCCTGCGGGCGGTAGCGGGGCCATCGACCCAGCCACTGCCGCACGTGGGCGGCCCGGGCGCCGTCGAAGCACACCTCCACCGAAAGGGGCGACCTCCGGGCCAGGGCTCCCGCCCGCCGGATAAGCCGTTCGGTCATGCGGCGCTGCAGGTCGGCGGCGTCCCGTTGCCCGAGTGCCGGGATAAGGCGTGTCTTGGCCTCACCGGGCCGGGGGTAGCGGGTGAAGAGGATCAGCCGTCGGCAAGATTCGACCGACACCGGTGCCGGGCGCAGTCCGGCGGCCCGCGCCATCGTCCCGATCACCCAGACGCCGGTGCGGACCCATCGGCGGATGGCCCGGGGAATGCTGAGCACGTTTGCACCTGTAGCCTGCTGAAGTAAAGGGAAACAAGCTGCCGGGCAGCACGGCGTGACTCAAAGATACAGCAGGCGCCAGCCGGCCGCCACAGGGGCCGTGGCCGCTACCGGCGCCAGGCCATCAGGCGGTCGAAGAGCCCCTGGAGGAAAGGCGAGAGCCGCGTGCGATTGTACTCGTCGGCGATGTGCTTGAGCGCTTCGGCCTGGGTGGGATACGGATGGATGACTCCGGACAGCGTCTTCAGCCCCACTCCGGCCGTCATGGCCAGGGTCAGCTCACTGATCATCTCTCCGGCGTGGCGGGCCACTATCGTGCCGCCGAGTATCTGGTCGCCGCCCGCCCTGACGTGTACCTTCGCGAAGCCCTCATCCTCCCCGTCGGTCACCGCGCGGTCGACCTCGCTGAACTCGCGCATGAAGGTCTGCACCTCGATGCCCTGCTCCCGCGCGTCATCTTCGTACATGCCCACGTGGGCGATCTCGGGATCGGTGTAGGTGCACCAGGGGATGGTGAGGGCACTGCGCTTCTTCCGTCCCCAGAAGAGGGCGTTCTGGATGACGATACGGGCGGTGGCGTCGGCGGTGTGGGTGAACTTGTAGCGGAGGCAGATGTCACCGGCGGCGTATATGTCGTGATTGGTGGTGCGAAGCCGGTCGTCGACCACGACGCCGTGCCGTTCGTCGTAGTCCACGCCGACCGCTTCCAGGTTGAGGCCCTGCACGTTCGGCGCCCGCCCGGCCCCCACCAGTATCTCATCCGCCGAGATCACGCGTTCTTCACCGTCCTGCTCGACGTGCAGGACCTTCTCGTCCCCCGCGCTCTCGACCCGGGTGCATTCGGAACTGCACAGGACATCCACGCCGTCCCGCTGGAAAGACTCCGCCAGGATGTCCGCGGCGTCCCGGTCCTCTTTGGAGAGCAGGTGATCTTTCCGCTCGATGATGGTCACCCGGCATCCCAGCCGCTGGAACGTCTGAGCCAGCTCGCAACCCAGCGGTCCCGCCCCGAAGACCGCCAGCCGTTCCGGCCGCTCGGTGAGAGAGAAGACGGTCTCGTTGGTCAGGAAGCCGGCCTCCTCCAGTCCGGGCACCGGCGGATGCACCGCCCGCGCGCCGGTGGCTATAACCGCTTTGTTGTAGGGCAGTTCCCGTCCCGCGACCTCGACGGTTCCCCCTCCGCTGAAGCGGGCATCGCCGAGGAAAACGTCGACACCCATCTCCCGAAAGCGTTCGGCGGCATCATGGGCGCTTATGGCGGCGCGCACCCGCCGCATGCGCTCCATCACCGCGGGGAAATCGACTTCAACGCCTTCGGGGACCCTCACGCCAAACCGTTCCGCGTCACGGACCTCTGCGGCCGCACGGGCGCAGCGGATAAGGGCCTTCGACGGGACGCAGCCGACGTTGAGGCAGTCGCCGCCCAAAAGGTGCCGTTCCACGAGGGCCACCTTCGCACCCAGCCCGGCGGCCCCGGCCGCGGCCACCAGCCCGGCGGTGCCCGCCCCTATGACCACCAGGTTGTAAGACGGCGCCGGCTCGGGATTCTCCCAGTCCGGCGGATGAACGTTGGCCGCCAACTGCTGGTTGTGGCCGTCTTCGGGCAGGACTTCGGGCGGTTCACTCATCGGTTTGGTCTCCTTCACCTTCGCCGGTTTCCGGATCGGGTACTTCCATGGTCTTTTGCAGGGCCCGCCGGGCCAGACGGGCCACGAACACCGCCACTGCGATGGCGACCAGGAGGCCGACCCAGAAGGCAACCCGCCGGGCGGTTCCCCGCTCGACCTCGCCGGCCGCGGCGCGGGCCAGGGAGCCGAGGCCCGCCCCGAAGTAGACGTACATCACCGTGCCGGGCAGCATCCCGATCCATGATGCCAGGGCGTAGGACCAGAAACTGACCTTCGTCAGGCCGTAGCCGTAGTTCTGCAGGTTGAAGGGGAATATCGGGCTCAGGCGAGTCAGCAGCACAATCCTGAAGCCTTTCCGGCCGACGGCCTCGTCGATGGCCGTGAATTTGGGATGCCCCGCCACGCGCCGCTCAACCCAGTTGCGCGCGACCGTCCGGCCCACGAGGAACGCCGCACAGGCCCCAAGAGTGCTCCCGATGGAAACCGTGAGCGTGCCGCCCACGATGCCGAAGAGGAAACCCGCTCCCAGCGTGAGGACCGACCCGGGAAGCAGAAAAACGCAGGCGGCCACGTAGCTGAGTGCAACGGCCCCCGCCGCCAGAATGAAATGCTCCTCCTTCAGGTTCTCCGTCCATCTGAGCAGGGAGAGAAAGTGGTCGCGGACTGGAAGGGTCTTTACCGCGACGACCAGAACAACGGCCGCCAGCACGACAGCCATCGGCAGCGCCCACCGGCGCAACGGCCCCCTGTGGGTGGCTTCGGGCTTCTGTTCCGTTCCGTCGGATTCGTTCACACCGCCCCCGTCCTATCCCCCGTTACCCTCACCCGTTTTCCCTGTAGAAGACGCTGGGGCCTTCGAGGCACTCCCACTCGGTTTCCTGGAAAATCTGCCGACACTCGCCGACCGTCTTGCCCCTGCTTTCCTCGGTCAGTTCCTCGGTGTCGCGCGGGTTGCCTCCGGATTCGGCCCAGAACAGGTTCGCCCCGGCGGCGGCGCCGAGGGCGTTGGGCTCGTGGGTGCAGTTGCCTTTGATGCTCAGCGGCAGCACCACCCGCACCACGGCCAGGACGTGGGCCATCCGCGCCTCACTGACGGCCCCCAGCCGCCCCAGGCGGGTGCCCGGGAGCGGGATTCGGCGGGCCGAGCCGCTGTAACCGGGCTGCGCATCGCGGGTGATCAGCAGCTTCTCCACCAGCTCCTCGGTCGTGTGCTCGGGCCCCACCGGTTCCAGACACGTGCCCAGGCGCAGACCGGCTTCCTCGGCCGCCCGGAAGGTTGCCAGCCTCTTCTCCACGGGGATGGTGGTGACCTCTCCTTCGCCCAGCCGGACGGCGTGGTACATGCCGGCGAAGCCGGCCTGTTTCAGTTCCTTCGCCTCGTCCCCGGTCACGTCCCCCACGTTGGCTACCAGGGTCGTCTCCGGCCGGAGTGCTTCCCGCACACTGGCGCCACGCTCAACGAATCGCCGGAAAGGGTAGTTCCCGGTGGCCATCAAGAAGACGGCATTTGCGCCGTCGGCTTCGAAAGTGCGGCACTGGTGGATTACGTATTCCAACGGCAGTTCCTTATGCTCCCCGAATACGCCATTTTCCTGGGCAAAGGCACAGAACTGGCAGTCTCGCGGACAGGGACCCAGGTTGACGGAAGTCTGACCGTGCACCTCCGCCTTGCCGTCGCAGGCCAGGTATGACAGTTCGCGCGCCCCGGCAATCAACACGGCCGACGCCCGGCCGAAGAGGGGCAGCTCCAAGAGGGCCCCTATCTCCTCCGGGTCGGTGAGGGGTTCGCGCGCGCGCGCTCGGCCGAGCGCATCTTCTGCAAGCTGCAGGCCGTCTCCGGTCGTAACCCCCATCGTATCCTCCACTGCTGAAGCCTGTGGTAAGCACGTCCCGCGTTCTCAGGCGTTTCTGGAACTGCCCCGGTGCTCCCTCACGTGCCGCTCAGTACCTGAAGCGCCTCGTTCAGTTGGGCCACGTGCAGCATCTCCTCGCGGATGATATGCTCGATCTTGTCTTTGCCCAACGCCTCTGGAACGGCGCCCCGAATGCCGACGTAGTAGGAAATGCTGTCTTTTTCGAGGTCGAGTGCCTTGCGGAGTATCTCGCGCATGGTCCGCCCGTCCCCCAGCCATTCGGAGGGATCGCTGCGCAGGTCGAAGACCTCTCCGCCGGCCACCGCCCGGAGGTATTGCCCGGCTTCACCGTTCGGATCGTAAAACGGCTCGGACCGCTCCTCTTCGGAGAGTTCCTCGCTCATGGCGGCGAATGTCTGCTGGTGAGCGCGCTCCATCTCGGCAAGGTCCCGCATCAGGGCCTTCGCCTCGGGCTCCTCTGCCATCTCGGCCGCTTTCTCGTAGAACCTTTCCCCGTTGCGCTCGATCTGCTGAGCGATCTCAAAGATTTCTCCCGCGCTGTAGGTCGGGCTCATTCGACCTCTTCCTCCTGTGTCGGAGGCGTGAAAGTCCGCTGGCCAAGCTCTCTGTCGAGCATGACCAGCCCGTTCCCGGAATCTCCGATGCGCTCCAGGCGCGTGACGATTTCGTCGGCGGAGGCTTCCTCTTCTATCTGTTCGCTGACGAACCACTGGAGGAAAGCCCGGGTGGCGTGGTCGTGCTCCTCCTCGGCGCTGTCCACCAGGCCGTTGATGAGGCTGGTTACATTCGCCTCGTGCTCGGCGACGTGTCGGAAGACCGCCAGCGGAGAGTCCCACTCGGCCGGGGGCTCCTCGATGGCGGAAAGCTGCACCCGCCCGCCCCGCTCGTCGATGTAGTGATAGAACTTGAACGCGTGGAACGTTTCCTCCTGCGCCTGCGCGCGCATCCACGCCCCCATGCCGGAAAGGCCCTCCGCATCGAACCATGCCGCCATACCCACGTAGAGGTAAGCGGAATACAGCTCGGCGTTCATCTGCTCGTTCAACTCCCCGACCATCCGACCTGTCAACATGTACTTCCCCCCCGATGAAGTGGCAAACCCGAAAAGAAGGGCCGTCGTGCCAGAGCCCCCGGCCGGCCCATCTACAACAAGTATACCCCTTAACAGGCGCCTTGCGCAAGCCTACGCCCGACTGCCCGCGCCCCTCTCCGAGCGTCCGAAAAGCGGCGCTCCGAACGGACTTCTGCTCCCCGCTTACTTCTCCAACAGCTCCTTGACCTCAAGGACATGCCGGATGATGTGCGTCCGGCACTGGCCTTCCTCCGTGCAGCATCCCGGCGGCAGGTCTTTGGCGGAGACCTCGGCCAGCCGCCGCCCCACGAAGTAGCCCGCCAGGGCCGAGTCGAGTTCGGTGCCTTTCAAAGGCCCCAGCAGCTCAAAAGACGTGAATTCCAGGCTCTCTCCCCGTCCTTTGAGGGAGTAGCGGAACAGGTCGTCACAGTGTGTTTCTGTGGTGGAACTCATGTTCTCCCCCGAAATTGCGGCCGGAATCACCGGGACCCGCCAGTTTGCCACGGCCGATCATCGGCCTTTGAGGTCCGGGAACTGCGCTGCCTCGCTTCGCCCCCGTGGGTAACCCTTTCAGTATACCTCTTGTGGTCGGACAGTCAATTCAACGGCCGGTTTTCCCGCCAGATGCCGTCCCCCGCCGGCCCGTCATTCGAACCGCCATTCGGTGCCCTCCGCGGTGTCTTTCACCTGGACGCCGAGTTCCTGGAGGCGGTCGCGAATCTCGTCGGCCATCTCAAACTCGCCCTTTTTGCGGAGCCCCCGGCGCACCTCCAGCAGTGCGTCCACAAGGTCACGCTCCACGCCCGCTTTGCGTTCGGTCCCCGTCTGTTCGGTGACGATGCCGAGTATGTCGCCGCCCAGTTGAGTGTAAAGATCATCGAGGGCGAGCAGCGCGGCGCGGCTCAAGCCCTCCCCCTCGTCGAGGATCCGGTTGACCTCGCGGGTGAAGGTGCTCAACTCGCCGATGGCCCCCGCGGTGTTGAAATCCGAGTCCATCTCCGCGCGGAACTTCACGGTGGTATCCTCGATCAGTTCGGTCACCCGCTGGGGCACAGGTCCTTCGGGCGCCCCTTCGGTGGTGCGGCGCACCCGGCCGAGGGTGTTCTCGATGCGGCGCAGGCCCTTCTCAGCAGCACTGAGCGCCTCCACGGAGAAATCAAGAGGGCTGCGGTAGTGGCTGCCCAAAATGAAGTACCGCATCACCATCGGCCGCACCGGCTCCTCCAGCGGCGGCTTCCCGGCGAAGGCGTCCTTCAGGGTGATGAAGTTGCCCAGGCTCTTGCCCATCTTTTGGCCTTCAACGGTCACCATGTTGTTGTGCAGCCAGTAGCGGACGAACTGCTCGCCGGTGGCCGCTTCCGCCTGGGCGATCTCGTTCTCGTGGTGAGGGAACATGTTCTCCAGTCCGCCGCCATGGATGTCCACTGTGTGGCCGATGTATTCCATGGACATCACCGAGCACTCCACGTGCCAGCCGGGATAGCCCTCGGACCAGGGGCTGGGCCAGCGCATAATGTGCCCGGGCTCGGCCTTCTTCCAGAGGGCGAAGTCGGCGGGATGCCGCTTCTCCCCCCTCGTCTCCACCCGAACGCCCTCCATCAGCTCGTCCAGGCTGCGGCCGCTGAGCTTGCCGTACTCCTCGAAGTCGGGGACGTGGAAGTAAACCGTCCCGTCCACCTCGTAGGCATGGTCCTTCTCCAGGAGTGTCTGGACGAGCTGGATCTGCTGGGTAATGTGACCGCTGGCCCGCGGGCAGATGTCGGGGCGCAGGACGTTGAGGGCGTCCATGTCCTCGAAGTAGCTGCGGGTGAACTTCTCGGCCACGGCCATCGGCTGGATGCCGAGCCGGCGGGCCTTCATGCCGACCTTGTCCTCGCCCTGGTCCGCGTCGTCGGTCAGGTGCCCCACGTCGGTGATGTTCTGCACGTAGCGCACGTTGTAACCCAGGTAGCGGAGATAGCGGATCGCGGCGTCAAAGCTGACGTAGCTCTTGGCATGGCCGACGTGGCTGTGGCCGTAGACGGTGGGGCCGCAGACGTAGATGCCGACGAATTCCTCGTGCAGCGGCTCGAACTCCTGCAGTTCTCGTCCAAGGCTGTTATAGACCTTCAGCATGGTGAAGCCCTTGCGGTTCAGCCGGTGTTACCAGCTCGTCTGAAAAGGGCGATGCACGGCGGTTTCCCGGGATGCCGCGCCTGCTCGGGCGGTGCTCATCGGACGGCCGGCTGCCACAGGTACATCGGGCGGCGGTGCCCTTCGGAAGTCGGGGCGCCTCGGAGCTGGACGTTCACGACCCGCCCGCGGCCCAGGCCCAGCAGCACGTCCTTCAGAGTGGGCCTGCGTGTATATTCGACCACGTGGACCTCCTTCAGCCCCGCCAGTTCCTTGACCTTCTCCACGGCGTCCTGCTGATAGCCGATGCTGTCTACCAGGTTATTCTCCTCGGCGCCCCTTGCGGTGAAGATGCGCCCATCAGCAAGTTCGCGCACCGCATCGGGCCCTATTCCGCGCCCCTCGGCAACGACCTGAACGAAACGGTCGTGCATTTGCTGGATGATGTCACTGAGCAGTTCCTTCTCCGCCTTCCACTGCTCGGGACTTCTCTCCGCGAACGGAGAGCCCAGCTCTTTGAACTTGCCGCTTTTGACGCTTCGGTCCTCCACGCCGACCTTCTCCAGCAGCCCGGAAGCGTCGTAGAACGGGAACACCACGCCGATGCTCCCGGTCAGGCTGGTGGGGTGGGCCACCAGATAGTCGCCGACGCAACTGATGTAGTAGGCTCCCGAAGCCGCCACGTCGCCCATGAGAACGACCACCGGGTAGCCGGTCTCCTCCCGGAAGTTCAGCAGGCGATCGCGCATCATGTCGCAGGTGGTCATTCCACCACCGCCGCTGTCGACCGACAGGATGACGCCGTTGACTTGCTCGTCCTTCCGCGCCTTCTCCAGCATCGCCTCCAGCATCGCCAGGGGGTCCCGAGTGATCGTCCCCCCCTCGCGCAGGAGGATGCCGCGGACGGGGATGACGGCGACCTTGGCCTCCCCTCGTTTGCCGCCGACGTGGAATTCCTGGATCTGTATCCGGCCCGGCGCGGGAGAAGAAGTGGCCATTGCCGAGAGAGCGACGAGCAGCACGATGAAGGCCCCGACCAGCAGCACCAGGACGGTAAAACCGCCCACCACGCCCATCAGGCATCCGATCCACAGCGTCCTGGAGGTGCGGCCGCTGTTGCCGCGCTCGCTCGGCGGGGCGCCCCGGTCGACGGGCGCAGGCGCCGAACCCTCGCTCGCGTTCCCAAACGGACCTTCTGTGGACATGAGGGCCTCCCCCAAGTCAGCGGAAGCGGAACTTCTGCATTCTCCGGTACCGCAGACGCCTCGTCAAGCGGCGGGAAACCGCGGGGAGCTTCCTCGTGTTCGGAGGGGTTGCGGGTGGGACCCCTGAAGTACAGCCTGCGAAAGGCGGAGGTGCGCCAACAGCCTTCACCCTTCCGAACCGGGCCCTCTGGGGTGCTGCCGGTTACCGCCGCTCAGAGCGGGCGGAGTTTGCGATCAAGGGGCAGGACTGCTTCGGCGTCGACGCCGAAGGGGGCTTCCTGCACGACCCGGGCCGCCGCGCATCCAGCCCACGATGCTTCGGCCCGGCAACACCCACAGCGCCGATGCGTGGGACGGGCTGCTGAAGCCCATCGTAGAGCGCTATCGCAACAGGGACATCCAGCGGTTCTTCCGTGGCGATGCGGCCTTTGCGAAACCCGAAATTTACCACTTTCTGGAGAACGAGCATTACCTGTACGCCATCCGCCTGCCCGCCAACGAGGTGCTTTACCGCGAGGTCGAGGAGCTGACGAAGTCTCCGGCGGTCTGGCCGGGCAAGAGGCACGCGGTCCGTTACAAGAGCTTCCGCTACCGGGCCGGCAGCTGGCCCTTGACAGGCACGACGGCTGGCAAGGGCTGGCAGAAAGAGCGGCGGGTGGTGGCCAAGGTCGAGTGGCACCTCGACGAGCTGTTTCCTCGCGTGGGTTTCATCGTCACCAACCTCAGGTGGTGGTCGAAGAACGTGGTCGGCTTCTACAATCAGCGGGGCACCGCCAAGCAGTAGATCAAAGAAGGGAAGCCTGCCTGGTACACGGTAAGGGCTCCCACCGGCAAGCGGTGCGTGGCCCTTGCGCCGCGGAGCGACGTGGTCTTCGAGGCAGGTGCGCGCGGCGGATGCCGTCCCGCAACGGCGCCACGGCGGGCGAGAAACCTGCCTGGTACACGGTAAGGGCTTCCACCGGCAAGCGGTGCGTGGCCGTTGCGCCGCGGAGCGGCGCGGTCTTCCAGCCAGGTGCGCGCGGCGGATGCCGTCCCGCAACGGCGCCACGGCGGGCGAGAAACCTGCCTGGTACACGGTAAGGGCTTCCACCGGCAAACGGTGCGTGGCCTTTGCGCCGCGGAGCGGCGCGGTCTTCCAGCCAGGTGCGCGCGGCGGATGCTGCCTGGTACACGGTAAGGGCTTCCACCGGCAAACGGTGCGTGGCCGTTGCGCCGCGGAGCGACGCGGTCGTGAAGGCCAGGGCTTCAGCCCTGGTATAACGCACGCAAACCCAAATGCGCCCCGGAGGGGCGCGGTGAGGTACGCGATGACCAACAGCCTGCCCAACCTGCTGTATCACATCATATCCGGAACGCGAGAGCGACGACCCGCTCTCACGCCGGGGCATCGCATTCGGTGGGCATTACCTGCAGCGCTGGCCCGACCGCGCCCCTCCGGGGCGCATGGTCATGGTTGGTGGTCCGTCAACCAGGGCTGAAGCCCTGGCCTTCATCACAGGGCCCCTTTGGGGCCCGTCCCATTCCCTGCCCTGAAGGGTGCTGTCGAGCATAGTGAGCGCTATTTGCATCTGTGACCCGGCCGCGCCCCTCCGGGGCGCATGGTCATGGTTGGTGGGCCGTCAACCAGGGCTGAAGCCCTGGCCTTCATCACAGGGCCCCTCCGGGGCCCGTCGCATTCCCTGCCCTGATGGGTGATGTCGAGCATAGTGAGCGCTATTTGCATCTGTGACCCGGCCGCGCCCCTCCGGGGCGCATGGTCATGGTTGGTGGGCCGTCAACCAGGGCTAAAGCCCTGGCCTTCATCACAGGGCCCCTTCGGGGCCCGTTATGTTGGTGGAACCGTTGCCCACCTTGACGCAATGGAGCAGGAGGAGTACGGTTGTGTGCTCCGGATTGTGCAGCGCCACCGGCGAGCACCACTGCCTTGAGCCGCGTGGCAGAAAGGCATATTGACGGATCGTGAAGGGCTGAAGTGTGTCGGCGTGCCCCGGTCTGCATCGCGGCAAGCGGTGCGTGGCCGTTGCGCCGCGGAGCGGCGCGGTCTTCCAGCCAGGTGCGCGCGGCGGATGCCGTCCCGCAACGGCGCCACGGCGGGCGAGAAACCTGCCTGGTACACGGTAAGGGCTTCCACCGGCAAGCGGTGCGTGGCCTTTGCGCCGCGGAGCGGCGCGGTCGTGAAGGCCAGGGCTTCAGCCCTGGTATAACGCACGCAAACCCAAATGCGCCCCGGAGGGGCGCGGTGAGGTACGCGATGACCAAGAGCCTGACCAACCTGCTGTATCACATCATATTCGGGACGCGAGAGCGACGACCCGCTCTCACGCCGGGGCATCGCATTCGGTGGGCATTACCTGCAGCGCTCGCCCGACCGCGCCCCTCCGGGGCGCATGGTCATGGTTGGTGGCCCGTCAACCAGGGCTGAAGCCCTGGCCTTCATCACAGGGCCCCTTCGGGGCCTGTTGGGTTGGTGGAACCGTTTCCCACCTTGACGCAATGGAGCAGGACGAGTACGGTTGTGTGCTCCGGATTGTGCCGTGTCAAAGGCGAATACGACCTCTGAGATTGCTCGGCGGGCGAGAAAGGTCTCTCACAGATCATAGAGGAGTCTACCGGCAAGTGGCCTTTGCGCCGTACAATCCTGCGGCGTCCGTCACCGTGCTCCCGCGTTGATGCACGAAGCGGTGCGTTGCCGCGGGAGCGCGACTGCGGCTCCAGAAGTTCTCCTCGCGGGGGGCGCCGGCCCGTCGTGGGCAGGAATGCCGTTCGCGAAGCATCATCCCGGGCAACACAACGATGGAAAGCCGCAACACAACAAAAGGAGCGCCCGTCCCGTGCTCTCGACCATATCCAGAAGCGGGACAAGCAACGCCCGATTACGAAACGAACCGAATCCGCCGCAACTCGCCGAGTAAAGCAACGTTGCGCCGCAAAATCCAAACGCTCGCAAAAGCCGGAGAACGTGCTGAACGGTTTATATCCTTTTTGCGCTCAGTTTGGATATTGTGAGGGAAGGCCGGCGCGCGGATCCTGGTGTGGTTCGGACCGGGGAATACCGTTGGCCGGAGGCGGAAAATACCGGGAAGTTTGACGGAGAGAGGCGACGCCCTTAGGTTCGCGCTGGAACATGGAAGGCAACAGCGAGGAAAGGTCCATGGCCGACAGACCACACATCCTGATCTTCAATCCGGACCAGTGGCGCGGCGACGTGCTGGGACACCTCGACAACCCGGCCGCTGCCACCCCGAACCTGGACCGGCTCGTTGCCGAGGACGGCGTCTCCTTCCGCAACGCCTACTGTCAGAATCCCGTCTGCACACCCAGCCGGTGTTCCTTCATGACGGGATGGTATCCCCACGTGCGCGGCCACAGGACCATGTTCCACATGCTGCATCCGGAACGCGGCGAGCCGGTGCTGCTGAAGGTACTGAAGGACAGCGGCTACTTCGTCTGGTGGGGCGGGAAAAACGACCTGATACCCGGCCAGGACGGGCCGGAATCCTGCTGCCATGTCTACCATCGCTCCGACGAGGAGCCCCGGCCGCTGTGGCGTATCCACGAGCAGCAGGACTGGCGGGGCGAGCCCGACAGCGACACGTTCTGGTCATTCTATGTGGGGGAGTTGCCGAGGGGCGAAGACGGCGTCTACTACGACACCGACTGGTCGCACATCGAGGCGGCCTGCGACCTCATCCGGAACCGACCGGAGCGGGGGCCGCTGTGCATCTACCTGCCGCTGGTCTATCCGCATCCGCCCTACGCGGTGGAGGAGCCGTGGTACTCGATGATCGACCGGGATGCCCTGCCGCCCCGCGCGCCCGCGCCGGAGGGACCGACCGACGAGCCCAGCCTGCTGAAGGGCATCCGGGATGCTCAGGGGCTCCAGGGGTGGAGCGAGGAGCGGTGGCGCGAGCTGCGGGCCACCTACTACGGCATGTGCGCGCGGGTGGACCACCAGTTCGGGCTGGTGGTGGAGGCGCTCAAAGACGCGGGCATCTACGAGGAGACCGCCATCTTCTTCTTGGCCGACCACGGAGATTTCACGGGCGATTACGGCCTCGTGGAGAAGACGCAGAACACATTCGAGGACTGCCTCACGCGGGTGCCTTTCCTGGTCAAACCTCCCGCCGCCGCGGGAGTGAAGCCGGGGGTGAGTGAAGCGCTGGCCGAACTGGTTGACTTCCCGGCAACCGTCTACGACTTCACCGGCCTTCAGCCGGGCTATGACCACTTCGGGCGGTCCCTGGCACCCCTGCTGCGGGGGGATACCGACGAAAACCGAGACGCCGTGTTCTGTGAGGGCGGACGTCTGAAGGGCGAAACCCACTGCATGGAACTGGAGAGCAACCAGGACCCGCACGGTGTGTACTATCCCAGGCTGAAACTGCAGAAAGAGGCCGGCCCCGAGCACACGAAGGCCACGATGTGCCGCACGCGGGACTTCAAGTACGTGCGACGGCTCTACGAGCACGACGAACTCTACGACCTGCGGGCCGACCCGCAGGAGCTGCACAACGTGGTCGAGGAGGAAGAGTACGCCGCGGCTCTGGAAGAGATGAAGGAAAGGATGCTGACCTTCTACGTGGAGACCTCCGACGTGGTGCCGCGGGAAATCGACCGGCGTGGTTTCTGACGACATCTACCCAAGGAGCAGACGGTGAGCAGCGAAAAGAGACCGAACATCCTGTTTTTCTTCACCGACCAGCAGCGGTGGGATACCGTGGGCGCCTACGGGCAGCCCCTCGACATGACGCCCAATTTCGACCGGCTGGCCGAGGAGGGGGTGAAGTTCGAGAACGCCTTCACCTGCCAGCCGGTGTGCGGGCCGGCTCGCTCCTGCCTGCAGACCGGCAAGTACGCCACCGAGACCGGATGCTACCGCAACGGCGTGGCCCTGCCTCCCGATCACAAAACGGTCGCCCACTGGCTGACCGAAGCCGGCTACGAAGTGGGCTACATCGGCAAGTGGCACCTGGCTTCCAACTCGGCGGGAGGCGAGGAGGAAAACTACCGCACCAGGGCCGTCCCGCTGGAGCGACGCGGCGGCTACAAGGACTACTGGCTGGCGGCCGACGTGCTGGAGTTCACCAGCCACGGCTACGACGGCCACATGTTCAATGCCGACAACGAGAAGGTGGAGTCCGAGGGCTACCGGGTGGACTGCACCACCGACTTCGCCCTCGAGTATCTGCGCACCCGCAGCCTGGAGCAGCCGTTTTTCCTTTTCCTCTCCTACATCGAGCCGCATCACCAGAACGACCACAACCGCTACGAAGGACCGAAGGGCTCGCGGGAGCGGTTCAAGGACTTCGTGGTGCCCGGCGACCTGGTGGACACCGACGGCGACTGGCGCGAGAACTACCCCGACTACCTCGGCTGCATCAACAGCCTGGACAAGAACATGGGCCGGCTGCTGGACCAGTTGCGGGAGATGGGGGTGCTGGAGGACACGGTGGTGATCTTCACCAGCGATCACGGCTCGCACTTCTGCACGCGCAACAGCGAGTACAAACGGGCGTGCCACGAGGGCTGCGTCCACGTGCCGATGATCCTCAGGGGTCCCGGGTTCACCGGGGGCACGGTGGTCGAAGACCTCGTCAGCCTCATCGACCTCCCCCCTACCCTTCTGGAGACGGCCGGATTGGAGGTGCCGCCCTACATGGGTGGAGCCAGCCTGCGGCCGCTCAGCCGGGGGGAGGCCGAAGACCGGCGGGACGAGGTGTTCATCCAGATCAGCGAAAGCCACCTCGGGCGCGCCGTGCGCACGGACCGGTGGAAGTATTCGGTGCGCGCGCCGGAAAAAGACGGGTGGAAAGACATGGACGCCGAGCACTACATCGAGGATTTCCTCTACGACCTGGATGAGGACCCCCACGAGCGGAACAACCTGGTGGCCGACCCCGACTACGCCGAAATCCGGGCGAACCTGGCAGAGCGGCTAAAGGCCCGCGTGCGCGAAGTCGAAGAGATGGAGATCACGATCGAGGCCGCCCCGGAGGCGTGATCGAACGGCCTCAGACCGGGCCGGCCAGTGTCAAGCCCTCACGCGGAGCAACGACTGTGACGGCGGTTCCAAAAACGCGAACCGCGCTTGAGGCGCACACGCAAAGACTGTGCGAGCGGGCCCGGCGATTCGAGGACGACGCCGACCCCTACCTTCGGGGCCTCGTCGCGACAGAGGTCTACCGGAACGAACCGGGGCTGCACGTGGTGCGCAAACGGGCCGAGGTGACGGCCCGCACCCGCGAGACACTTCAACCCGTGGTGCTGCCGGAGGAACGGATCGTGGGGGCCGCATACCGGCGCTTCCGGGTTCACCCGGATGTCGGGGATTCCGACGCATGGCGCATTCGCGTGCTTTACCCGGATCGGCACGGCTACGACCCGCCATGGCCGCTCCCGGATCAGGTGCGCGAGCAACTGGAATGGTGGTCCGGTCGCGACGTCGGCCTGTGGGGCCGGAACGCCGCCCGAAGCCGTAACCGCTGGCTGTCGCGCTACGCGCTTGCCGGCCCCCATGGACTGGCGGACATTACCAATTCCCTGCTTGCCGTGCAACGACTGGTGTACCAGGAGAGACGCCTGTCACTGGAGGAACTGCGAGACATTCTCCGCAGCGATTGGGAGGGTCACGAACGCCTGAGGCAGTTGGTGCTGAACCGCCTCCCCCGGTTTGGGCAGGACAACCCGGCGATAAACCGGCTGGCTCGCCAGGAGGCGGCCCATTACGCGCGTTGTTTCCGCGGCCAATCCACCGGCTACGGTGGACGATTCTGGCCGATGATCTTCGGAGTGGCCACAAGCTTCATGGCCTCCAGGAACCCGAAGACGGGAGCAACCCCCGGCGGCCGCAAGGCGGGGGAAGCGCTCGCTATATCCCTCCAACCCAGCCCCGCCGGCCCGCGGGGCGCACCCTCCGAGTTGCTGCGCTGCATTGGTGCCATCGACTGCTCTGACTTCCCGGGCGGCATCAGCAACGTGCAGGAATTCGATCCGGGCCCGTTCACCGGGAAGTGCGGCCTCGACACCCTCGAGGAACTGGTGCGCGGATACTTCGGCATGGGTGGGATCGAGCTTTCGCTCAACTTCGTAAGCGTGCAAAAGCTGGGGGACGCCCGGGAGCACCCGGACCGCCACCGTAACCTGACGGTGCGGCTCTTCGGCTTGAGTGCGTATTTCGTCGACCTGTCCGAGCAGATGCAGGAGAGCATCATCGAACGGGTGGCCGGCGTAGAACGAGGAACGTGAGCGGGCGTGCCGCGCTGCGCAAACCCAAAGTGGCGGGGCAGCCGGCAAAACCGGAAGCCTGAGTCGGTTTTGTCAACGTGCGGTGCACGGAATTCAGCAGCGTAAGGCCGCAGTCCCTTACAGGCGGACAAGGGAGACGGTGCACGTGTTTGTGCGTCGATCTTTCAAAGGGCAGGTTCGGCAGAAGGGCACCTGGTTGATGTCCGCACGGATCTGGCGTCGGACGCGGCGGGCGGGCCCACTGCGCCAGACTTCGCGGAAGCTGGTGTGGGCATCCAGCTTGCCACAGGGCCGGCTGGCCCGGGCGTCCTGGTCGCAGGTCACAACGGTGCCGTCGGCAAATACGGTCGGGAAGATGAAAGGGGAATGGCACACGAAGTCACGGCGCCGGACGCGCTGTTCGCCCTCGTAGTCGTAAGGGGCATAATCGCTTCCCTTGGGCACCATCGCTTCGTGGGTGTCCAGGGCGTCTTCCACCTCGGAGAGGCCCCTCAATGCCAGGTAGTCAAAGCCGCTGGCACGGGCAAAAGTTTCAAGTCGCGGGAGTTCGTGCCGGTTGTGTTCCATCACGATGTAGCGCATGTGGACAAAAGGCAGCCTCCCTCCCCGGGCGTCCCGGGCGTCGACAAGCTGCCGGACGCCGGACAGAGTCTTCTCCACACTGGCTCCGGCCCTGTAGACGGAGTTCGTTTCGTCGCTCATCCCGTCGAGAGCCACGATGAGGTGGCGCGGGGGGTCTTGAAGGATCTGCTCTCGGACTTTCCGTCTGTGGAGGTTTTGACCGTTGGTAGAGATGACGCTTTGGACGCCGTAGCGCGAGGCGATGCGGACCGCCCGGCCGAATTCCGGATGAAGCAGAGGCTCGCCCCACGCCCACCAGAAGACGTCCAGCAGGTAAGGTCCGAGTTCCGCCATCAGCTTCTCGACCAGCGCGATGTCCATCATGCACGTTTCGCGCTGCAGTTCTCCTCGGCCCGTCGGACAAACCGGGCAACGGAGGTCGCAGGCATTGGTTAACTCAATTTGCATGCGGATTGGCCGGGCCCACGGCCCCAAGTGGCGATACACAAGGTTCAACCCGGTGGCCAGCAGATTCAGCCGCTTCCGCAGTGACATGCCCTCGACGCACATGGGCATCAGATCGAAGCTGTACTTGTATCGTCCCCGCAGCAATATACCGGACGCTATGCGCGGAGAGCGGCGGAGGTAATCCCAGCGAACGGAGGACTTCATCTATGCTATTCCTTGATCGAGCAACCTTCGTCCAGAGCCCCGGTGATGAAACCCGCCGTGTAGGCGGCCCAGTAGCATACCACGAGCGGCAGAAGGATCAGGAAATCGAGCCGGTCTCGCCAACTGCTCTCTCGCAGGCGCCAGCAGGCAAGCGCGAGGCGGCCGGGCAGCAGCAAGGGAGCCAACCATACATGGCGTGCCACAAAAGAGCCGGGCAGCCGAGCGGAGCGTCGCATCACACCCGAACCCTTTCCCCGGCGCCACGCCCGGGCGAGGGAACCGGCAAAACTGGTCCGGTCAAGGTGGCGAACGCACGCCCGGGGCTCAAGCACTACGGTCCGCCGGCCCGGAGGCATGGCGGCCAGAAGCGCCTGCTCTTCCGCACCGTAGATCTCTTCGGCGAAAGGAGCCGGCCTGCCCCCGAAGAGCGAGCGCGCTACGCACATCCCCGAACCGGTCAGCCCGAGCACCCTTACCGGCCGGCACGGCCGCGCCCTGCCGACGCTGGCGTATCTCTCGGCCCTTGCCGCCGGGGAACCGGCCGCCGAAGGCTCCGTCCAGCCTTTCACCGGCGCTCCGCCGTTTCGGGCGCAGGCCGCCCAGAGGCGGCTCAACCAGTCGGGAGCCGGGACACAGTCCCCGTCGAGGAAGACCAGATACTCTCCCCTCGCCGCTCGGACGCCCTCGTTCCTGGCCCCACCCGGTCCTCGCTCGGGTTTGCAGTGCAAAACCGTGACCTTCGGGAAGTGGCCCCTGGTCCACCGGCCCAGCCGGTCGTCCGGATGCGTGATGACCAGGACCTCAAAGCTCTGTCCGCAATTCTGTGCCGCCAGACCGTCGAGACATTTTCGGAGACAGGCGGGTTCCTCCATCACAGCCGGAACGATGACGGACAGGGACGGAGATGCCTCTTCCGCAAACCGCCCCGGCGCGCGCTCGGCAGCGTGTCCTCGTTCCCGTATGGTTGCCATCGCTCCGGAGCCTTCCCTTCCTCCCCCTCGCCACGGTCAACTTACAGACTACCCTATGGCGGTGCCGGCGCGCCCGCCTCCGACTTCATACCGTGCAACGGCGGCCCGACCCGGCTGAGCGGGCCCCCGCCACCTTCCCCCAGCACCCCTCCGGGCAACGCCTCTCAGACTACAGTTGTTCGCTTCTCCAGGTCAAGCTACCCCGCCCGGCAACTGGAGCCCTTCCGAACGTACCGAGGCCACTTGCCCGAACTCGCCCGGAAGCCGGTACCAAGCTTTCTTCCGGCCGGCCGGATTTGCTAAAATGGCATTGCATGAAAACCAGGGAGGACAGACAGCATGGCCGGACCGATAAGAGCCGTCGTGTTCGATCTCGACGATACCCTCTACGACTGCACGGGCACGCTGCTGGATGAGTCTCGCTGCCGGGCGGCACGCGTCCTCGTTGAGCAGGGCCTGCCGATGAGCGAGCGGGAGGCCGTCGAGCTTCAGAAGGAACTGGGGGAGCGTCATGGCCCTCGCTTCCTCGTGTTCGACGAGATCGCCCGCCGATACGGGCTCGATGAGGAAGTCGTCCGTAAGGCGTACCGTGCTTACAACAGCGACGAGGTCGGTGACATTCAACCGGCGCGGGACGTGGTGCCCACCCTGCGGTTCCTCCGCGAACGGGGGCGTCAGTGTTTCCTTTTGACCAGCGGCATTCACGCCAGACAGTCCAGGAAGATCGATAAACTGGGGCTGGCCGAACTGTTCGACGACATCGTTGTGAATGACGTTGAGCGAGGGGAACTGATGGGTGAGTCGCTGCGCTACCTGCTGGAGAAGCACGACCTTCGGCCTCTGGAAACGCTGGTGGTCGGAGACAGACCTCACGAGGAGATTCACATCGGCAACGAGCTGGGCACGCTGACCGCACAGGTGCTGCGGGGCCGGTTCAGCTCCTTTGAGGCTCGGGACGCGACGGAGAAGGCCGACTTCCGCATCTCCGGCATATTCCAGGTGCCGACCATCCTGGGCCTGGTCAACATGAACAAGCCTCCTGAGGCACTTCGGGTGGCGGCCATCGGGGGCGGCACGGGCCTGCCCATCGTGCTGGAAGGCTTCCAGACCTACTGCCGCGCCCCCACCGGCATCGTCACCGTCACTGACAGCGGTCGCTCCTCCGGACGCCTCCGGGAGGAACTGGGCATACTCCCTCCCGGCGACGCCCGGAACTGCCTGGTGGCCCTCAGCGAACCGGGCGAGAAGGAGAAGCTGCTGAACGATCTGTTCCAGTACCGCTTCCAGCGCGGTTCCTTCGAGGGGATGAGCCTGGGCAATCTTCTGATCGCGGCCATGATCGACATGGAAGACAACTTCCGCAACGGCCTCGACGTGCTGAGCCGGCTGCTCAGCATATCCGGCGAGGTGCTGCCCCCCACGCTGGAGGACTGCCACATCTGCGCGGAGCTTGCCGACGGCAGTCACAGGAAGGGGGAGGTAAACGTGAGGGGCCTGGACAAACCCCCCATCGAGCGGCTCTACCTGGACCCGGAGGCGCCGCCGGCCTGCACCGAGGCCGTCCGGGCAATTCGCAACGCGGATATCGTCGTCATCGGACCCGGAAGCCTTTACACCAGCGTCATCGCCAACCTGCTTGTCCCCGGCATCCGCGAGGCGCTCCGGGAGACCAGCGCGCTCACCGTCTATGTGTGCAACATCGTCACTCAGCCGGGGCAAACCGACGGTTTCAACGCGGCCGATCACGTCCGAGCCGTACTGGATCACGCCGGGCCCGATGCGGTGGACCGCGTGCTGCTGAACGTTGATTTTCCCTCCGACGGCGTCATCGAGCGATACCGCCGGGAAGGGGCGGAAATCGTCGAGCCGGACCCAGCCCTGGAGAAACTGGACGTTGAAGTGGTCCCGGCGAGCCTTGTTGAGGACCTCGACCAGAGGCGGGTGCTGTGGGAGAAGCAGGACCTCCTGCGCCACAACCCGGATAAACTCGCCGACGCGGTCTGCCGCATCTACTCCGGGATGCCCCTGGAGCTTCCCTAAAGACGGGGCCCCAACGACGGGGATGCGCAGGATCAGTGAGTCGCCTGCCACAACGCTTTCCGCATGTCCGCCGCTGCCGCCCGCACGGCCTCGCGCCATCCCTCCGCGCCGTACTGCTCCCTGTAAGGAGATCGCTCCCAGGCGAATATGATCCCGCGGGAAGAATTGACCACGGCGCCGAGCCCTTCGGAGTCGAACGCCGCCTCCACGTCCTCCACGCCCCCGCCCTGGGCACCAAAACCGGGCACCAGGAAGGGAGTATGCGGCATCAGCTTGCGAAGCGCCGCAAGTTCTTCCGGAAACGTGGCGCCCACCACCGCGCCCAGAAGGCTGTAACCGCTGCTCCCCCGGTAGGGTTCTCCCCAGCGATCGACCAGTCGCGCCACGTGCTCATATACCCGGCCTCCCTCGCATCGCAGGTCCTGGATGTCCACCGAGGAGGGATTGCTGGTCTTCACGAGGGCGAATACGCCTCTTCCCGTTGCCACCGCCGTCTCGAGGAAAGGCTCCACGCCGTCACATCCCAGGTACGGGTTCACGGTGACGGCGTCGACCACAAACTCCTCTGAGAACGCGCGTCCGGGCTCTGCCGCCCCGAGGTGCGCCCTGGCGTAGGCTTCCGCTGTGCTGCCGATGTCGTTGCGCTTGGCGTCCCCGAACACCAGCAGCTCTCTGTGCCGAGCGTAGGCGAGAGTGGCCCCGTAGGCGCGTAGCCCCTCGGTGCCGTATTGCTCGTAGAAGGCCACCTGGCATTTGACGGCCACCGCCTCCTGCGCGACGGCGTCGATTACGGCCCGGTTGAACGCCACGACGGCCTCCCCGGCGGCTCGGGGCGTTTCCCCGTGAGCGGCCACCGCAGCTTCCGTCAGTTCGCGCGGGATGCGCTCGACCCGGGGATCCAGGCCAACCACCACCTGGCTCGCCTTGCGCCGGATCTGCTCCGTAAGCCGGTCGCCGAACTGTAACTCCACCATTTCCCGCCACCCAAAGGGTCAGTCGGGGACCAGCCGGACTATACGGCCCGTTCCGGCGGGCCGCAAGGGCACGTTCAGGTTGACAGCTACCACACTGGAAGATAGCATGGAAATGAGGTTAAACGGCGGTCTATCGGAGACTACGGAGGTCGGGCATGCCTCTCTACGAATACAAGTGCGAGGAATGCGGACGCACCACTGAAGTGCTGCAGTCGACCGGTGGGGGCAGCACACCGGACTGCGAGCACTGCGGAAGCGGGAAGCTGCGCCGCGCGTTTTCGGCCTTCGCCTCGCGTTCCAAGAAGTCCGGTGGCGCGAGTTCCGGCGGCTCGTCGAGCTGCTCAACCTGCGGGGCGACGACCTGCCGCACCTGCAACCTGTAGCCCTTAACCACCCACCCTGACGTCGGGCTCAACCGTGACCTCCGCGGCTTCACTCAGCGAACGAGTTATCAGGCACCGGTCGGCCGCCTTCCGCATCGCTTCCCGGGCCGCCTCCACCTGGTCTTCGGCGGCCACCACGATCTCCGGCCGGATGGTGAACGCATCGAACGCCATCCCCTCCTTCGCCATCCTGAGGCGTCCCTCCGCCTTCGAGCTGTATTCCAGAAGGTCGACACCTTCCCGGTTCGCCTGGTGAAGGAAGGTCAGAAGGATGCAGGATTCCACACTGGCGACGATCATGTGTTCGGGCGACCACACGCCATCCGGTCCTTTGAACTGGGGGGGCGGAGCAATCTCTATCTCCGGTCGGCCCTCCGAACTGACAACGCCACCCCTGTCCCCGTCCCAGTTGAGCGCAGTTTCGTACGTATGGTGCGCCGAACTTCCACCTTCTTTGCCCATGGTGCTGACCTTCCTGCTCTATTGAATGCCCCGCCCGAAACCGGGCGGGGCTTACCGGCAGTCTGCACTGGTCATACGTGCTGGAACCTACCCCATGCCGAGTGAACTCTGGTCGCCGACGATCAGGGCCCACTCCTTCCACAGGAACCACCGCGGATTGTTGCTCAGGTACTCCAGTGTGTTCTCCAGCATCTCATAGTGCTGGTTTTCCTCCCGGGCCAGCCGTTCGAAGAGCTTACGCGTCTGCTCGTCTTCGGCGTCTTCGGCCGACTGGTGGTAGAGTTTGTAGCTCCTGGTCTCTACCTGCATGGCCTCGCGGATGGCCTCACGCTCGTCGGCGTCGGCCTCGGCCGGCTCTTGCGGGCCCTCTCCGCTCATTTCGGTGAACAGCGTTCTTATCTCGTCGCGGGGCATCGGCAACTCATCGACGTCAACGCCAACGCCCTCGGCCAGCTTCTTGACCACCCTCAGATGCCGCTTCTCGTCTTTGGCAAAAGACTGAAACATCTGTTCGGCCGCCGTATTCGAACACTGCTCGGCCAGGTCGGTGTAGAATTCTGCTCCGGCGATTTCCAGCTTACGCGCCTTCTGGACGGCTTGCTGCAATTCTTCGCGCATTCTCAGCTCCCCGATTCTCGTTGAGAGTTCTGGTTTTCTCCCCCGCACTTTCAGCTTACTCGGCTGTCCGGGAACTGTCAATGTCGAGCCGGCCAGGCGGCCGCCGGAGAGCACCCAGGCCGGCAGGTTTGATTTCGCCCTCCGGCAGTCGTTAGCTTGAACGGACGTGCTGATGAAGACAGGCAGTTTCCCCGCCCGCATCCAGTGGGAACCGCAGAAGGAGACACGTCGTGCAGGCAAAAGGCAATGGTGCACTCTGGGTTGGAGGATTCGTTTTTGGAATCATTGGCGGGCTGGCAGCGATGCTTTTCCTGGTCAGCGGGCTGGCCCTCAGCCGCCAGGTTATGGGGGTTCTCTGGTCCGTCGGGCTGCTGCTGACCGGCGCGGCATCCTGCAGGATGGCGGACGGTCAGTCGCTCACCGGGGCGTAGTCCCGGCAGCCTCTGGCCACGGTAGACCGCTTCCCGATCCTGCGATGTCTTTACTCACTCGGCCTTCGCCGGTTTATTCCCCAGGGCCTCTTCGAGGCCCGGCACCTGCTCGGCTCCGGTCGGCACGGTTATGGAGGAGCCCTCGAAGTCGTCGGCCACTTCCTGGAAACGGCCCCCCAGGTGCTCCGCCAGGAAGGCCTCCGCTACCGCGAAAAACGACAATCGATTCTCCGGCCGAGCGAAACCGTGTCCCTCGTCGGGGTAGAGCACGTAGGTGACGGGGATGCCCTTCTCCTGCATGGCGCTGACTATCTGGTCGGACTCGGCCTGTTTCACGCGGGGGTCGTTGGCACCCTGGCCGATGAGCAGCGGCCGACAGATCCTGCCGGCCTCGTGCAGCGGTGAGCGTTCCTCCAGCAACTCCCGGCCCTCGTCGGTGTCGGGGTCTCCTACGCGCGCGGCGAAGGTCGCCTTCATCGGCTCCCAGTACGGCGGTATCGTCTCCAGCAGTGTCACCAGGTTCGACGGACCGACGATGTCCACCCCGCACGCGAAGGTTTCCGGCGTAAAGGTCACGCCCACGAGCGTGGCGTAACCGCCATAGCTGCCCCCCATGATGGCCGTCCGTTCCGGGTCGGCTATCCCTTCGTCCCAGGCCCACCGCACGGCGTCGACCAGATCGTCGTGCATCCCGGCGCCCCACTCCTTGTTGCCGGCGTTGACGAAGTCCTTGCCGAAGCCGCTCGAGCCCCGGAAGTTCACGCTCAGCACGGCGTAGCCCCGGTTCGCCAGCCATTGATGCGCGCTGCTGAAGCCCCAGCCGTCCCGCCCCCACGGGCCGCCGTGAACGTTGAGCACCATCGGCACGGGCTCTGCGGGCACGCCGTCCCCCTCCGGGTCGCTCCCGGCCGGCAGGCTGTAGTAGCTGACCAGGTCGAGTCCGTCCCGCGATTCGATGACCACCGGGCGCATCCGAACCAGCGGCGCCTCTTCCAGGTCGTCCCGCGAGGCAAACAGGAAAGACGCTTCCCCGGCGTCCCGGTCCAGCAGGTAATACCGAGCCGGCCCCACGTCCCGGCCGTAACCCACGATCCACCGCCGGTCCTCCAGCGTGCGGCTTCCCACCCAGAAGTCCCCGTCCTGCAGTTCGCGCAGGTATCCGAACTCCTCGCGAACACCTTCATCCAGCACCTCCCACCGCCGGCGCTGGTAGGTGAAAGAGGCGGCCTGCGGGTACTTCTCGGTGGGATGTCTCATCAAAGCGCCGGCATCTACGCGGGGGTCTTCTGCGATGAGGCGGGTCTCCTGCGTGGCCAGATCCATCTCAAGGAGGGCGGCCGTGTCGCGCCCACGGCTGTCACTCAGGTAAACGGCGTCCCCCGCCTTGTTGAAACCGCGCAGACCGGTATTGAGCGCGTCCTCCATCGAGATTTCCAGGAACGTCTCCCATCCGCCCTCGCCGTCCGGTTGCAGCACCTCCTGGCCCCCATCGGGTGTGGCCCGCACGGCAAAGCGCACCGCCAGATCGTCATCGGTAACAAACCCGGCGAACTCCGGGTTCTCCTGCACCAGTTCCATCTCGCCGGTAGCCACGTTCAGGCGGTAGATGTCGTGATACCGGGGATCGCGCTTGTTCAGGCCGATCAGGATTTCCTCGGCGAACTCCGGGCTGATCTGCTGCAGGCGGGCCTGCACCCCCTCGACCGGAGTCAGGTCCTCAGTGCTTTTCGCCTCGATCTCGGTGGCGTAGAGCCGCCAGTTCTCCTCCCCTGCCCGGTCCTGAATGTGGAGGACGTGCTCACCGGTATGGGGCCAGGCGAAGGTTCGGATGCCGCGGCCACGGTCCCGGGTGACCGGTTCGGCCGCGTCGAGGTCGTCCGCCGGCGCCGCCCATACGTTGAGGACGCCCTCCTCCGGCGCCCGCCAGGCCAGCCACCGCCCGTCCGGGCTGAGCTTCGGCTGCGCCCGGTCCGGGTTGCCGAACAGCACGTCCCGGGGTATCAACGGCAAGTTCTCCAGCCTTTCATCTGCCTTCATCGTCCCCCCTCCAGCCGGAGCCCAGTCGGTTCCTGCATCTCCTCTGCCCCACTTCCCCGGCGGCCCGGACGCAGTTCCTGCACCACCCGGCGCGGGGCATAAAAAAATGGTGGAGACGAGGGGACTCGAACCCCCAACTTCGGCAGTGCGAGTGCCGCGCTCTCCCAGTTGAGCTACGTCCCCACCGGGGCAGGCCATTATAGGTGAAGCCGGTGGGGTCCCGCAATGCGCCGCCTCGCCAGCGACAGGCCCGGTTCGGCCGCCTTGCGAGATTGACGATCCGGCCCGAGGCGGTTATAATAGAGGTTGTGTCACGGGGGCGAAAGGGTTTCGACCGGGCTCCCGAAGTTGAAGTGGCGCACCGAGGTTGTCAGGCGGCCTCGTAAAACACCTGACAAAACAGAACATGCCGATAAAACACCGGCATTCGCAATGGCCGCGTAACTGAACCGGCCACGCCTGCGAGCGTCCAACCTGCGGGCGCCCGTCAGGTGACAGAAAAGCAGGTGTACCCGCCTCGGCGCTGCCAGGTCGCGGGCGGGGAACCCGGCAAACCCGGGCCACACGGGCTGGTCGGGGCGCGATCCCGTCAATCGGAGTCGTCCCGGCGAGAGCGCCAAGTAGGTTGACTACGTGCGTAGATGCTTCAATCGACGGGCTCAGGGACGCGGGTTCGATTCCCGCCGCCTCCACCATTTTTTGCCAATCGGTGGGAAAACGATATTGCAGTAGGAAACAGTAAAGGACGATCGGTACGGGTAGCTGCCTACGCCGAGTAGCACCAGTATCGTTGTGGCGGGACAGGTGCCCTTCCCTGCGGTTCATTTCCCGTTGCTTCTTGTCCGTTTCACCCCCGCCGCTGGGCCGCAAGGCCCCCCTGTCTCACGCTTCCCACACCCCGGCCGGTTCCAGACCTCTCAGCCGGGTGTGCCCTCCGGCTGCCTTCCCGGCTTTTCTTCCTCCCCCGGGGGTGGGTTGATGGCGTCGCGGACGGCGGCGCGGACCTCGGGGGACAGCAGCTTCCTGAGGAGTTCTTCGTCACTGAGCACCTTCTGGAGCGACTCGTTCCGGAGCATTCTATCGAGCTGCCTGTTCTCAACGGCCTCGGCCAGCTCGGAGTCCTCGGCGGCCGCCCGCACGGCGGGGTCGTTCAGCAGTTGCTGTATCCTTTCGTCCTCCGCGAGCCTTTCCAGCGCTTCGGGGTCCTCACGGGCCTTTCGCACCAGCTTCAGCGCGTCGGTCACCAGGTATTTGTCAGCGGGGTTGTGATCCGCGACTGCGCCGCGGAAGCCCGACCGCCCAACGGCCCGGAGCAACGGGTTGGAACTCTCGGGAAGGGCTTTGTAAACCGCGTCCATGAGGAACAGCAGGATAAGGCAGGTCAGCAGCCCGAACAGCAGCCCTCCCAGCGCTCCCAGGTTCCGGTTCCACCGGCGGGTGACCCCGGACTTCGTGCGGCCGAACTTGCGGTTGGCCACCGTCGCGCATACCTTCAGGGAGACGTAGATGAGGAAGCCCGCGAGGACCCGGCCGCCCACGTAGGCGCTCCCCGGTGACATGTCCCACTGTCGGCCCAGCAGCGCGCCGAGCGACCTGCCGAACGGGGCACTGCCCACGTAAGCCACCACGAGGGCCCCCAGGCCCAACAGGTCGTAGAGCGCCCCTCGCAGGTAACCCCAGAGCACAGAGAACCCGAGGACAACGACGATGAACAAATCGATCATGCAGTTCCCCGTTCCTGAGCACCCGTTCGCACAGGCCTGATGATACCGGATGGGGCCCCTGCTGCAAGACCGTCCTCCGCCTACACGGCGTTTGTGTTACCTGCGACCTTGCCGTAGAATGTTGCGAAACGGCAGCCCATCCGTAGGAAAGACCTCGCAGGTTGCAGCCCATGGAAGAGAAAGAAGAAACCACGCGTCTGGGCAAGTTCGAGCTGCTGGAGCTGCTGGAAGAAGGCCCCGGCGGCAAGCTGTGGCGGGCACGGGACACCGAGGAAGACCGTTCCGTCGCTCTGAAGGTATTCCCGGACGCGCTCAGCCGGAACTCCTCCTTCGGACGTTACCTCTACGACACGTGGTCCGACCAGCAGACCCTGATGGAACATCCCAACGTGCTACGGGTCTGGGAAACCGGCGAAACGAGCGGGACCTGCTGGGTGGCGGTGGAGAAGACCGAAGGACGGCCCCTGTCCGCGGTCCTGGGGGAGGCGCCACTGGACCCCGACGACTGCCTCGGCATTATCCACCAGACCGCCGAGGGCCTCCGCGCCATTCACCGCCGGGACGTCCTGCACGGTCATCTGAAGCCCGCCGATGTCTTCCTGACCCGGGACAAAATGGGTGACCGTCTGGTCAAGGTGTCGCTGTTCGACATGGGCGTCTCCGCCTCCCAAAGCATGCAATCGGTCTTCGGGGAGACGCTCGGCACGCCGAAGTACATGGCTCCCGAGGTCATTCAGGGCAATATGCCGGGCCCCGAAGCCGACATCTTCTCCCTCGGAGTCATTGCCTACGAGCTGCTCACCGGACGGGAGCCGTTTCCCTCTCAGCACGCCGTGGGCTACCTCTTCGCCAACTGCCAGAAGGAGCTGACCCCGGCCGATCAGGCCTTAGAGGGCGTGCCTCACGAACTCGCCCTGGTGGTCGGCCGGATGCTGGAGCGGGACCCCTCCCTACGGTATCGCAGCATCCAAAGGGTCGTGGACGATCTGGACCGCTGCGTCCAGAGCATAAAGACCGGACAGGTCGAACACGTGCCCTACGGGACGGATTCGGCGTTCGCCCGCCAGTACGAGTTGACGGCGCCCGAGCGTCGCGGGGGCGGGGACGCCGCCTCCCGGCTGGCCAGACCCGCCGTGTTGACCGGCCTGACCGCCGGAGTGGTCGCCTTACTGGCCGCCGTGGGCATCGTGGGTTACGTCCTCGGTCGCCCAGCCGACGAAACGCGGCCTGTCGCCATGGGAACAGTGGGCAATGAACCGG
The DNA here is from genome assembly GCA_964510315.1 of uncultured candidatus Brocadiaceae bacterium. Classification (GTDB taxonomy): domain Bacteria; phylum Planctomycetota; class Brocadiia; order SM23-32; family SM23-32; genus CAZEAP01. The sequence goes on along the minus strand of CAZEAP010000001.1, from coordinate 173,940 downwards.
CCCGGGGCTCGCCTGCGCGCTCAGCGAGCCGCCCGGAGCCGGGTCCGGAACAGCTCCCGGAGCCCGCAGCGGCGGGCGAAGAAGAGAGCGCCAAGTGGGCCTTCGACCGGGCAATGACCGACTGGCGCCGCTACAGCGAGAGGGAACAGTACGACCTGGGAATCGCCGCATTCGCCGATGTCGCCGAGAGTTACCCCGGGACGGCTTACGCCGCCGAGGCCCGCCGGCAGATGGCGCGCGTAAACCTTGAATGGGCGGACGCCCTCTCCCGGGAGGGCGACCATGCGGATGCTCTCGAGAAGTACAAGAGCGCCGCGCAGCAGGCGGCGGAGGACAGCCGACTTGCACGCCTGGCCCGGGCGAAGATTCCCTCGGCGATGGCCGGCATGGCGGAGAACGCCAGGAAGCGGGGCCACTACCGCGAAGCGCTGGAGCGCTACCGGGAGATCGCCGAGCAGTATCCGGGCAGCCCCGAGGCCCGTCTGCTGGAGCGCAAGAAACCGGCGCTGTTGTTCAACCGCTCCTCCGTGCTGCGGGACGAGGAGCAGTATCCGGCGGCCCTCGACGTGCTCCTCCAGCTTATCAAAGATTACGCGGGCACGGAGTGGGCCGAGCGGGCCCGGAAAGCGCTGCCCGACGTTTACCTCCTCAGCGCCGAGCAGCAGCTCGCCGCAGGCGAACTGACGGCGGCTCGGGAACGGATACGACGCCTGATCGAGACATACCCGGACAGCGAAGCGGCCGGCCGGGCCGCAGAAGTCGACTCCACCACCCTCTACGGTCTCTACAGCCGGGCGCGCCAGAAGGGCCGCACCGAGGAGGCCCGCGAATATTACGGGCAGTTGCTTTCGCTGTACCCGAACAGCACGGGAACCGTCCAAGCGCTCCGCGCCGAGCTGGGGCTGAGGCGGCCGGCCGGCCAGGCCCAGTTCACCGCGGGCACAGCTCAGAGCCAGCTCCGCAAGGCGCAGGCCCGGTACGAAGAAGAGGACTTCGACGCCGCGCTCAACATTCTGCGGACGATGCTCCAGTTCGCCCCGCCCGACTCCGCACCGGCCAGGGAGGCCGCAAAACTGCTGCCCCGGTGGAAATACCACCAGGCGTTGCGAGCCTGCGGGAAAGGCGCCGGAAAGGAGTGCGAGAATATCCTTGCTGAAGTGTCCCGCCAGTTCCCGGCAAGCAAGTGGGCAAAGAGGGCCGAGACAACCCGCAACAGGCTGAAGAATCCGCCCGCGGGCATGGTCTACGTCCCGGAAGGACCTTTCGCCATGGGTACTGATCTGGAGGATATCGCCAGGATCATCCAGGAAAGCAAACTGAGCGCCCTGGGCGGCAACCGGGAAGCTACCGAGCTTCTGGCGGTGGCCTACGGGTTCAGCAGCGAAGTGCCCCGACATACTGCTACGACGGACGCCTTCTACATCGACAAGACGGAAGTCACCAACCAGGAGTATAAGAAATTCCTCGACGAGACCGGCCACGCACCTCCGCCGAACTGGTCCGACGGCACCTACCCGAGCGGGCAGGACAACCACCCGGTGGCCGGGATAACCCTCTCTGACGCCAGGGCGTACAGCGAATGGCGCGGCGCGCGCCTGCCCACCGAGAAAGAGTGGGAGAAAGCCGCCCGCGGCGTCGACGGCCGACGCTATCCCTGGGGGGACCGATTTGACAAACAACGGTGCCACCACATGCGTCCGGAGGACGCCGGCCCCGTGCCGGTGGGCTCTTTCCCCGCCTGGGACAGCCCCTATGGATGCCTGGACGTGATCGGCAACGTGATGGAGTGGACGACCAGTGCCTTTGAGCCCTACCCCGGCAACAAGCTGGAGATGCCGGCCGGGCAGGGAGCGGCCGTAGTCCGCCGCGGCGGGGCCTGGCGCCAGGAAGAGCTGGCCGACATTCCGACCCGCTGCGCCAGCAGATATCCCGCTGCGCCACAGGCGGCCGATTCCCTTACCGGACTGCGCTGCGTGGTCGAACCTGAGGATACTGAAGAGACGCAATGAGGTGACCGTCCGTTGACTTCGCGGGTCCGCAGCCGCGTTCGCTCAGAGCGGCCGACCAGTCCCCACCCCCATCCGGGAGCGTTTCACCACATGGCTCCCCGGTCCGCAGAACATTTGCCGGAGCTGGAGCCCCGTTCGGCGGGGAATGTGGACGTGTATCTCAACCCCGACCTTGACTCGGCACTCTCCGCCGAAGACTTCCTTGCTCTGCCGTCGGCCCTGGAATCGCTTCCCGGCGCCGACGGTCGCCTGCCCGGCACCCCCACGTGCTGGCGATGGGACCCGTCGTGGCGGGACGGGCCCCCGCTGCTGGTGCGCCGGTATGCCCACGGCGGCCTCCTCGGTCCGCTTTGGGGGACGGTCTTTGTGGGATCGGGACGGATGCGGCGGGAGTTCCGCCTGGCCGTCTATGCACACCGGCGGGGCGTGCCGACGGCAACCCCGGTGGCGCTGCGCGTCGAGAGGACCTTCGGACCGCTCGTACGGGCACATTACGTGAGCGAACTCATAGAGGGCGCATCCAACCTGTTGGAGTTCTGCCGAGACGTGGCCAACGGGGGCTCAGCCGGGCGGGACCGTCGACGTGTGGCCCGGGCAACGGCCGAGGCGGTGCACAAGATGCACGAGGCGGACGTATTCCACGCAGACCTGAACCTGACGAACGTCCTCGTCCGCCCCGGCGCGTCGGGCGTGGAAGCGTTCGTCGTGGATTTCGACAAAGCCCGGTTGATGCGGCCCTTGCCGCTCCCCCGGCGGATGGCCAACGTGGTCCGGCTCGACCGCTCGATAGTCAAATGGGCGGCGTCCCGACGCGTGATAGGGACGCTGGACCGCGTGCGATTCCTGCGCTTCTACCTGCAGGGGCACCCGGGCTGGTGCGGGCGGAGCGAGGAACTGGCGCGTCGGTACGGCAGCCGGCACAGGCGGCATTACTTCTTCCGCAGAGGAGAAGAATGATGGAAAAAGTGAACGCCAACGAGATGGAGTACAGGAACCGCGTGAGCGGTCCGAAGTATCTCTTCCGGGGACCCCGGATCGACTGGGGTCTCATACGTTTTCTGCCCGGGGAGGAGCTGGGCGCACACTACCACAATGAGGTCGAGGAGACCTTCTACTTCATCTCGGGCACGGGGGTGCTGACGGCCGACGGCCTGGAATACGACGTCGAGCCGGGGCTGGCTTTCCGCGTGGAGCCCGGGGAGGTCCACAACATCGTCAACACCGGCGAAGAGCCGCTCGACGGCATATTCATCAAGGACAGCTACAAGCCCGACGACAAGGTGAGCGCCGGGGAGGACTGAGAAGTCGGCGCGCATCCGTTGCATCCGGCTTCCGGCGAAGGATATAATCCCTTCGTGTGCCACCCTCTCGGGCGACTCCAGCGAGCAGGCCGATGAATCACCTCGAAGAGGCCCGACAGATCGTCCAGCAGGAGATCGAAGCTCTGGAAGCGTTGAAGGCGCGCCTCGGCGACGCGTTCAGCCGGGCCGTTGACATGATCTACGGCTGCGGCGGCCGGGTAATCGTCACCGGCGTCGGCAAGGCGGGCCTGGTGGGCCGAAAAATCTCCGCAACCCTGGCCAGCACGGGCACGCCCTCCTACTGGATGCACGCGGTGGAAGCCCGTCACGGCGACCTGGGACGCGTCCGTGAGGGCGACGTCGTTCTCGCCCTCAGCAACAGCGGGGAGACCGAGGTGGTGCAGCTTCTGCCCTCGCTGAAGAAGCTCGACGTGCCGGTCATCTCCATCACCGGAGACAACGCCTCCACGCTTGCCGCTCACAGCGAGATCGTTCTGGACATAGGGCGCGTGCGCGAGGCCTGCCCCCTGGGGCTGGCCCCGTCCTGCAGCACCACGGCGATGGTGGTGATGGGGGACGCCCTGGCGTTGACCATCTTCGGCATGCGCAACTGGAAGCCGGAAGATTACGCCTTCTACCACCCCGGCGGCGAACTGGGGCGGAAGCTGATCACCGTCGAGGAAGTCATGCGCGAAGAGATGGGCAACCCCGTCTGCTCCCAAGAGGCCACCGTGCGCGAAGCCCTCAGAGCGATGGGTGGGCGTGGCAGTTACGGAGCGGTCAGCCTCGTGGACGGAGACGGAAAGCTGGTGGGGTTCTTCACCGACGGCGATCTTCGGCGGCTCATGCAGGACGGGGAGTCCGAGCTGCTTGGCCGGCCCATCAGCCAATTTATGACGACCGATCCGATAACGATCAAGGAAGACCGCCTCGCCGCCGAGGCCTATCGCATGCTCCGCAGCCACCGAGTCGATCAAGTCCCCGTAGTTGACGAGGAAGGACGCCCGGTCGGCATCCTCGACGTGCAGGACTGGCTGGACGTGGAGCGGGGAATGGACCTGCCTTCCGAAGAGTGACTCACATCAATGCAAACTACCCCTGAGACCACCGAGAAAGCCGCCCGCATCCGCCTGTTAATCATGGACGTGGACGGCGTCCTGACCGACGGCACGGTGCTGTTCGCCGGCTCGACCGAGGGCGTGCTGTTCAACGTCCAGGACGGCACCGGCATCAAGTACCTTCAGCGGGGCGGCATCGCCACGGCCCTGATCACCGGCCGCGACGTGCCCGCGGTCCGCGCCCGTGCAGAGAACCTGGGCATCGAACACATCGCCCAGAACGCCAAAGTGAAGCTGGACGCCTACCACCGGATTCGGGAACGCGCCGGTGTGGACGACGCGCACGTCGGCTACATTGGGGACGACCTCCCGGACATCCCGGTGATGCGGCAGGTCGGCCTCGCCATCGCCGTGCCCAACGCCGTTGCGGAGGTCCTGGAGCGGGCCGATGCGGTGACCGAAAGGCCCGGAGGCAGAGGCGCCGTTCGGGAGGCGGCAGAGTTCATCCTGAAAAGCCAGGGGAAATGGGAGTCCATCCTGGAGCGCTACCTGAGGACGGAAGAAAGGAACGAACCGACGTGACGGCACAACTGGAAGTAAACCTTGACGGCATGACCGTGGCCCTGACCGGCGGCGGCGGGGTTCTGTGCGGCACGATGGCCCGCGCGCTGGCCGCCGAAGGGGCGGCGGTGGGACTGGTGGACGTCCGGGAGGAAGCGGCGCAGGAGGTGGCGGACGAAATACGCGGCCAGGGTGGCAAAGCCCTGCCCCTCCAGTGCGACGTGCTCGAAAGGAGTGAACTCCGGGAGGCGGCCGATGAACTGGAGGCCGAGTTCGGACCGGTCGACGCCCTGATCAACGGGGCGGGCGGGAACAAGGCCGCCGCCACCACCACGCCGGAGCTGCCCTTTGATGAGCTGCCGGAGGAGGCGGTGCGCTGGGTCTTTGAGCTGAACTTCATGGGCACTTTCCTGGCCTCCCAGGTCTTCGGCGGCGACATGGCGCGGCGGGAGAGCGGCAACATCATCAACGTCAGCAGCATGACCGCCCTGAGCCCCCTGACCCGCATACCCGCCTACTCGGCCGCCAAGAGCGCCGTGACCAACTTCACGCGCTGGCTCTCGGTGCACCTCAATCGGAACTACGGTCCCGCGCTCCGGGTGAACGCCATCGCCCCGGGGTTCTTCCTGACCGAGCAGAACCGCTACCTCCTCACCGACGAGGAAACCGGCGAACTCACCCCGCGCGGGCAGACCATCATCGACCACACGCCGATGGGGCGCTTCGGCGACCCCGAAGACCTCATCGGCACCGTCCTCTGGCTGCTCAGCGACTCCTCGGCGTTCGTCAACGGCATCGTGGTGCCGGTGGACGGCGGATTCAGCGCCTTCAGCGGGGTCTGAGCGTACAGGCCGGAGGTCCAGCTTATGCCCACGCCAGACCAGTGGATACGCGACCATCGGGACGACATGGTGGAGCTTCAGGCGGAACTCACCCGCCGACCCGCCATCGGCCCGGAGAACGACGGCGAAGGCGAGTGGGAGAAGGCCCGCTTCCTGGAGGACTACCTGGCGCGACACGGCATCTCCGACGTCGCCCACTTCGACTGCCCCGACGAACGCGTGCCCGAGGGCTCACGCCCCAACTTCAGGGCCGCCGTCGGCGGAGGCGAGGCAGACTCCTCGTTCTGGGTGCTCACCCATCTGGACGTGGTTCCTCCGGGCAACCGGAAGCCCGACGGCACCTGGGAGGGGTGGGATTCCGACCCCTTCGAGGTACGCCGGGATGGAGACGTCATCGTGGGAAGGGGCGTGCTCGACAACCAGCAGTCGATGGTCAGCTCGATCTTCGGCCTGCGCGCCCTGCTGGAGACGGGGGGGCGCCCGTCCCGCACGGTGAAACTGCTGTTCGTCGCCGACGAAGAAACGGGCAGCGACCGGGGGCTGAGCTACGTTCTGCGGGAACACCGGGACCTCTTCAGCCGCGATGACATGGTCGTCGTGCCCGACGGCGGCAGCGAAGACGGCAGCATGATAGAGGTGGCCGAGAAATCCGTCCTTTGGCTGGAATTTGCGGTGGAAGGCCGCCAGGCCCACGGCTCCCGCCCGGACAAGGGGGTGAACGCCTTCCGCGCGGCCAGTCGCCTTGTCTGTCAGCTCGATGAAGGGCTGAGGGAGCGTTTCAGCGGGACGGACCAGCTCTACGAGCCCGCCGGCTCCACTTTCGAACCCACCCTCCACGCCGCCAACGTGCCCAACGTTAACACCATCCCCGGAGAGGACGCGTTCTGTTTCGACTGCCGGATACTGCCGGAACACGATCCCGGCGAGGTGCTTGCCTTCATCCGCGAGCAGTGCGCCCGCCTGGACCAGCAGATGGGCACCGCGACCGGGCTGAAGATCAGGACCCGCATGGACGCCCCGCCGCCCACGCCGCCGGACGCACCGGTGGTGGAGGCGCTGGCGACGGCCGGACGCGACGTACTGGGGGTGGACCCGCAGGTCCGGGGTGTCGGCGGGATGACGGTGGCATCCTTCTTCCGAGCCGAGGGACTGCCGGCGGCCGTCTGGATGACCAGCTCCGGCACGGAACACCAGGTGAACGAAACCTGCCGGATCTCCGACATGGTGGGGGACGCCCGCGTCTTCGCCCACGCCTTCTCGACCTGAGGGTGGGGGCCGGCGAGGGGCGGCCTTACTCCGGCTCCAGTTCCGCGCCTATCACGTTGACCGTCAGGTCCTGCAGGATTCCCGGCTCGGATATACGGGCCACGGACACTCCCTCCCGCGTAGTTACGCTCAGCCACGGAATGCGCATCTCCTCCCAGTCCGCCAGCGGCAGCAGGGGCACGCGGAGGGTGGAGCGGATCGGCCGGAGGGTAAGTTGGCCGTTCAGGCGGTTCAGGCTGAGCCCCCCTGCGCCGAGCAGGAGGCCGAAGACCACGGCGCCCCGCGGATAGTACGCCAGGTTGTTCTGCTCGGTGGTGTCGTAATACAGTTGACCGCCCTCCGCGCCGCCCGTGGTCAACTGGTAGTCCCAGTAGCGTTCGACGTTATTCAGCATGTCGATGCCGAGGTAGGCCGCCACGCAGTCCCGCCAGATGTTCTGAGAGAACCAGACGGCCTGGCCGGGCGTGCTGGAATGGCGGCAGCCGTAGCGCGTCATTGTCGGGTCGAGAGCATTTTCGATGTCGGCCGCGAAACGGTTCAGCTTCCATCGGGGCATCCGCAGGCCGGACAGGAACAGGTAGAGCAGTCCGTTGGTGGTGTAGATGGAATAGTCGTCCCAGCCGGCCAGTTCGCCGGGCTCCAGCGCCTCGCCGGTCCACGGGTCGGTCAGCCCTTCGGTCGTCCGCGACAACGTTACGGCGTAATGGTCCCCCTGCCAGACCTCCGATTCCAGGGTTTTGATCCCCTTGGCGGCGAAAGCCCTCCAACGTTCGGTTTGGGCCTCGGCGTCGTCACAGGCCAGCTCCAGCTCTCCGAGCGCCCACAGGGCCGCCTGGGTCTTGACAGCGAGGTAGGTCTGCTCCCGCCCGTACTGCATGGCCGGGGCGGCGTCGTCTATCGTATTGGCCGCCCCCTGGTCCGGCAAACCGTTTCCGGTTGTGTCGCACTTGACCAGGAACTCCCCCAGCCGACGGCAAAGTGGCAGGTGCTTCTTCGCCGCCTTGTGCTTCCCGGTCAACGCCGTCCATGCCGACAGCAGCAGCAGGTAATTGCAGTTCTGCTCCACCTCCATGTGATGGGGGTATGCCTGGCGGCCGACCACGTGGTGGGAACCCATGTCGTGACAGAGAAAGGCAGTACCCTTCCCCTCTCCTTCGAGCGCCTCGGAGCCGTCCACTTCGAACTCCGCCCACTCCCCCAGCAGAAGCTCCAGCAGCTCCGGCCACAGCGACAGATACAGCAGGCTGTCGTTGTACTCGACGTCCAGGGTCGAGTGGTAGTAGCAATTGCCCTCCCATACGCTGAACCAGTCGGAGCCGTCCTCCCGCACCGTCCACCACGTGTCGGCAAGGAAGGAGTGGAACGCGAGCGCGGCCAGCGAGGCGGCGTCCCGCCCCAGGCTGCTTCCGGTTAAGCTTTCGTCCAGGAGGCGGCATCTCTTCCGGATGCGATCCCTTTCCTCCCTGGCCCAGCAGACCATCTGCTCGCGCGAGGAGAAGACCTCCAGGTACCTCAAAGTGGTCTCCTCCCCGAAGACCCTCAGCACCGGTTCCTCCAGCCAGCTCGACCAGATCACGCTCAGAGTGCCCTGGGACTCGGCCCCAAGGTCGAAAGCTCTGCACAGGCCGCCTTCGCCGAACGGCTCCGCCTCCTGCGACTCAACCCAGACCGGCACGGCCAGGTCGAGCGGCGGCGCCTCGCCCGCCTCCGAGGAGTGGCTCCGGAACGCATAGGCGAAGCCATCCTCCGAACGCGTGAACTCTGTGTCGGATGCCCGGAGTTGAAACACCAGCTCCCCCCGCGTAAGCGGCGCATCAGGTTCGGTGTGGCGAAAGCACTTGAGCCGCCGAACCATCACGTCCACGTAGTAGAATGGCGGAAGGGACAACCTCAGGTTACGGGGATAGAAGGGCATTCGGAGGGCGACCTGCAGCTCTATTCCGATCCCGGGGTGCACGGCCCGATAGCGGATCGAGGTAAGGGTGTCGTGCTGCTCGACGAAGGGAAAATCCCTGCCTTGCTCCGTGAAGGGCAGCGTCCAGAACTCGCCCCCCGAATCCTTGATGCCGGCGACCAGTTCGAACGGCTCGCCGGGGAACAGGCCGCAGGCGTGGTGGTGAACCCGCCGGTCCGCAGGGTGGAAGATCAGGTTGAACCGGCCGCCCAGGGTCGCCGCTGCGTCCGCTATCGGCTGCATATGGTCGGCTTCTGGAAATGGTGGGGGAAAACCCGAGAAGGACACTGTACGGCAAAAAGCGGCGGATTCAAGGGAGGACGAAGCGGCCATGTCATGCAGCTCGGGGGCACGCCGGCCCTACCCACGGGGCAGCCGGGCTCCGCCCCGTAAATCGTGGAGCCCCTGGAGTGGTTGCCGAAACCTTCGACGGTTTATGTTGCTCCTCTTGGCGCGCTGAAGCAGTTCGGGAAGTTCGAAACCTTCAACAGGCGGCGCTGGAAGTTTATGCGCCTGCGGCGTGCGCCGCCACTGCCGGCAGGGATACCCGCGCTACACCTGGGACGCCTCGTTTAGCGCCAGCCGGCCAAAGGCGGGCAAACGCGCCCGAGGCGCACAAGCTGCCAGGTCGCAGTGCCGGGCCAGTCTGGGCGGGCATCGAGGGGCTCTTTACACGTGCCGGAAAGGCACGGCCAAAAGCGGCCTGACTCCAGGCGAGGGCTCAACCTCTCCCGGCCGGCCGCCCCGGCGGCAGTCGGGTCATCCGGTCATGTCGGCGCCGTCGCGATAGCTGCGCAGCACCTTTCCGCCCTGCTGAACGCGGCGGAGTTTGTGCCTGATGGAAGCCTGCACGTGACGGACCGCCTCGACGAGGCGTCCGTACTGCGCGCCGGCTTCCTGTATCACACGCCGTGACTCGCGCACGCGCGCCAGCAGGGCCTCCCTGTCTTCCGGCGACAGAGCGCGCAGGAACTCCTGGTTGTCGGGCAACCGCCGCACCAGTTGCTCGATCCGTTCGCACACCGGTTCGACAGTTTTCAGGTGACGCCCTATGGCCTCCTCCACCTCATCGGACGGCACGCGGCGAAGTGCCGAGAGGGAGTCCGCCAGGACGGCACACCGGCTGCGGAGTTCCTCGGCCGCGTCGGCGGCATCCTTGATTGGGTTCGGGGGCTTCTCAGAGTTCATCCCGCATATCCCCGATCAGGCTGGCCAGGTCGTCGAGGTCGCCCAGGAGGGCTCCGTCAAGCTGCTCCGCCAGGCCCTCCCAATCGCGCTGCTCCTGCCGCTGCTGCACCACGGTGAGAACTTCATCCACCCTCTGTAGACGGGCGTCGGCGGCATTGGCGGGGCCGGTCTGGAGCGTGCAGGTATTTTGGACCTGGTAGAGGCAGATCAGCAACTGTTGGAGGGCGTCCAGAAGAGTAAAGAGGTCGGCGTTTGCCCGCGCCTCGGAGCTTTCCCGCAGGCCGTCCGCCACGCGGGGCGCGGCCTCCCTGAGAACGTTGACCATACCGAGCGCATCAGTCAGCATTCGTGAGGCATAGCCACGGAGTCCGTCCGTGGCGATCACCACCCCCTCGGCACCCGAGAGCGGCATAGCGGCTCGTTCCTCCAGGTCCTCGGCGTTCAGCCGGCGGCTGTCCACCTCGATGCCGACGACCACCTCGTCGGGGGCGATCTGTCCCTCGCTGCGCAGGGCATCCAAAAGGGAATCAAGGGTAGCTCCGTCCCGGCAAGGGACGTCGACCTCTCTTTCGTTCAGGCTGATCTGCATGCCGGCATCCTCCCCGGACTCACAAGAAGTTCAAAATGGATGGTTTGACGGCTCTGGCCGCCGCTCTCATCGTCATCTCCAGCAGAGCGATGTTGCTGTTGTAGCGCACGCTGAGGTCGGCGACGTCGGCGTCCTGGCGCTCGCTGATGATCTGGGTGTTCAGGTCACGAAATCTCTCGGACGTGCTCCGCAGCGTCTGCAGTTGTGCCTGACGTTCTCCTACACGCCCCAGGCTCTCGCGGACGGTGGAGTGACAGACTTCCAGTTCCTCGATCAACTGCTGTATTTCCGGGACGTCCCCGTCCCTCATCGCCTCCCGCAGTCGGATCGCCACGTCGAACAAATCGGACTCGCCCTGGAATATCTTCTTACCGGCGAAGTTGATACGGGCGGTTATCTCCGGGGCCACCGGCACCTCGGTTTCTATCATCTCCCCCTCATAACTGACCGAATCAATCTCCCCCTCCGCGTTGAGCGAAACCTGGAAAGGCGCGGTTTGCACCGCCTCTCCGGAGAAGATGTAGGCTTCGGCATGTTCGACGTTGCCCAGGGAAACCAGCGTCTGGAGCAGTCCGTCCACGCCGGCGGCCATGGCGCGAAGGTTCTCCTGTGTGTAAGTGCCCGTGGCCGCCTGCACGGTCAGTTCTTTGAGCCGGGAGACGCTCTCGGATACGTGTCCCAGCGTGCTGGTGGCCACCGAGTAGACGGCGTCGAGGGAATCTAAATTCCGCAGATGCATGTCGATCCTGCCGTTCTCCCGCTCCAGGTACATGACCTGCCGGGCATCGGGCACGTCGTCGCTGACGGTGTTCACTCTCTGGCCGCTGCTGAGCTGGCGATTAATGTCGCTCAACCGCTCGTTCAGCCGTGAGATGGCGAACAGCATATTCCGGTCGATCATATTCTGCGTAACCCTCATCGCTCCCCTCAGGTCAACTCGAGCAGATCGGAAAGCGCCTGGTTCATCAGCGAGATATACTTCAAGGCGCCGCTGTAAACCGTGCGCGCCTCGATCATGCGGACCATCTCTTCATCGACACTGACTCCCGAGATGGCGTCCCGACGGTTCTGCAGCTCCTTGACCAACTGCTCCTGGTTCTCGTGCTGCACCTCACGGGTATTTCTGGTCGTGCCGATCCGACCCACCAGTGTGTCGTAGTAACCTCCCAGGGTTGCGGTCCCGTCGGCGGCCACCTCCGCCAGCCGGACCGCGCTCATGTCGAGAAAGCGGTGGTTGTCGCCGGGCATCGGACGCATCGCGCCGGCCACGCGGGCGGTGTTTCCGCGCATCTCCTCGGGGACTTCGATGTTCCCGGCCCCCAGCCCGTTGAACAGCACGTTCAGGCCGAGGGCGTCCAACACCCCTGCGGTATCCATCGAGGAATGCGCGGTGAAAGAGAACCCGTCTCCGGCCACTACACCGCCGTCGCTGAGCGTGAACTGCAGACCATTCTCCAGAGCGATTGCGTCTCCCGGCGAGTAGTCGGCGTCTATCTGGTAGGTCAGTGTTCGCAGCACGGGCCCTGCCGGGCTGCGGACGTCGACCTGGATGTCGATGGTGTCAGTCCCCACCGTGCCGCCGTCCAGGAAGTTGAACTCATAGGTCAGGGCTTCGTCGCCGGTGTACGCGTCGAGTATTTGCGGCGAGGTAGGCGTGGCTGCCGTGATGTCGCCGGGCTCGGCCGGGTTTGGGTCGTAGGGCGTGGCGAAACCAAAAGCGTAGCCGTCGTCCGCGGTGAGGTTGATCCTGCCCGCGTCGATGTCGGCCGTGACGTGCCCTACCGAAGCGTTGATGGCGTCCCGCAGACCCACCAGGAAGGCGTCGGCGGCCTGGGTTGTGTCCAGCGTCAGCTCATGCTGGGTGACCTCGCCGGTGGCCTCGTCTTCGACGTTGATCACCAGGGTCTCGGCGGTCCCGGCGGGAACGCCGTAGCCCTGCTCGCAGAACGGGTCGCTGTTGGGGAAGGCGTTCAGTCCCGCCAGGCTGTGAAAGCGCCCCGAGAGGCCCAGGGCCGTGGTGTGCACGAGGTTTATCGAGCGCCGGAAGGTGTTGGCCAGTTCGTCCAGGGAGGAGCGATAGTCGGGGATTACCTCGTTCAGAAGGTCGAGCAGGCCGGCCAGTTTACCGCCTGTGACCCGCATCCGGTGCCCGGTGGCCCCCTCGCGCCGGATGACCACGCCTTCGTCTGTGTTGACCGCGCTGATGGGGGCGTTCTGATTTTCATGCACCAGCAAGGTCCCCGCGCAGCTCACGTTCACCACGCCGTAGTCCGCCTGGTAAGTCGTGACGTTGATCAGCTCGGAAAGCTCGGAAATGCGCTGATCCCTCATGTCCTTGAGGCTGGGCGCCGAAACCCCGGCCGTCTCGCTGTCCCGAATGCGCGTGTTGAGGTTACCGATCCTCTCGGTCAGGGCGTTGATCTGCCGCACCACGTCGAAGATATCCAACCAGACGTCGTCCCGGACTTCCTCCAGGCCGTTGTCCAGCGAGTTGAAGCCCTCGCCTAGCGCCTGGGACCGCTGAAGGACTTCCTCCCGGAGGGTGGGGTCGTCCGGATTGCCGGATAGCAGGTCAACGCTGTCGAAGAACTGCCCCAGTCCCGCGCTGAGGCTCGTTTGCGTGGGCTCGGAGAACAGCAGTTCGATGTGCTTCAAGCTCTCCAGAGAGGTCCCGAGCATCTCCCTTGACTGCAGATGCTCCAGTAGCGCTCGTTCCACCAACTCGTTGCGAATGCGCTGGACGTCCTCTACCTCGGCGCCCAGGCCGATGCGGACTCCGCCCACGTTCGGCCCGATCACCGGCACCACGCTGGCACGTTTCGCGTGGTATCCCGGCGTGTTGGCATTGGCGATATTGTCCCCGGACATGTCGATCAGCTTGGAGGCCATCCGGAGGGCGTTGACGCCGGTGTTGAATCCTGCCATGTGCTCCTCCTCAGATGCTCTTCCGGAAAGTTCCCGCCCGTCCGCATCGCTCGACGGCGCCGTCTGCAGAGTAGGTCTCGTTGTCCGGGTGACTGCCGGTCAGCACGCGGAACATCTGCTCGTTCAGTTCCATGGCCTGACGCACCAGCATGGCGGTGGTGGCCGCCTGCCGGCGCAGTTTCTGCACCAGCAGCAGCAGGCGCTGGCGCCGGTCGCTGAGGGCTATCGACATGGGCTCGTCAAGTTCGTCGACCAGCGTGCTGAGAGTCACCGCGTCGGCGGGGCGGTCACTGAGGCGGGCCAGTTCCTCCCGCAGGCGCTCGGTGCGCCGTTCCAGCTCCGATTCGGCTTGCTCCAGGGAAGCCTGGCGTTCCACCAGCCGCCCCAGTTCCTTCAGGTCGGCCTCCCGGACGGCCCTTCCCATCTGCTCCATCAGGGAGAGTTTCTGCTGGAGCAACTCCACCTGTTCGTCCAGGATCGGCAGCAATTCCTCAACCTTCTTCATCGACCCGGTCTCCGCGCTGAGAGCTGATTTGTTCCGACACGTAGCGGGTCAGGGGGTCGGTCGTTTGTGAGGCCAGGCAACGGGGCAGAAACATGCCGAAAAAATCCCTGGCTCCCTGCGCGACCGGGCCGTCCTCCTCGGTCCACTTGACGGTGCGCTGCATCTGGCGAACGAGCGAGGAGTACAGCAACGTCGCAAAGTCACGGGCCGTACGGGCCGGCTCCCCCGCTCCGCCCCCCTCTCCTCGCGGACGGTGAGCCCGGCGGGCCAGGTCCTCCACGCGTGCGGAGAGGGCCTGCTCGAGCCCGCAATGCGCCTTCTCACATAACCCTGAGTTCAGCATGGAGCGCTCCCGCCTGTTCCATGGCCTGGAAAATGGAAATTATGTCGCGCGGACTTGCCCCCAGCATATTCAGCGCCTGGGCCACCTCGGTTACCGTGGCGCCGCGCCTGAGGACGGTGAGGCCCCCCTCCCGCAGGGGGCTCTCCAGGACGCGCAACTCCGTGCGCGGCACCACCTCGGTCTCCCCCCCCGAGAGCGCTGGAGGCTGGGAGACCTGCGGCAATTCCTGGGTGATTACGGTAAGGTTCCCGTGGGAGACCGCCACCGTAGATATGCTCACGCTTTGACCCGCCACAACCGTTCCGGTCCGTTCGTTAATGATCACCACCGCGGGGGCGTCGGGCGTAACCTCCAGCACCTGTATTTCGCCGACCAACTCCATCACTTCATGTGAGGTCAGTCCCGCCGGCAGCCGGATTCGCACCCGGCCGGCGTCCAGGGCGCGGGCTTCGGCGTCAGTGCCTTCGACCACGGCGTCCGCAATGCGATCGGCGGTGGCGAAGTCAGGGGTGCGCATCAACAGCGTGAACGCGTTCTCGGTCACGAAGTCGGTGTTGACCTCCCGCTCCACGGTGGCGCCTGCGGGTATGCGTCCGACGGTGGGGTGGCCCTGTTGCACTGCGGCGGCCGCTCCACCGAAGATAAAGCCGCCCACCGTAACGGCGCCCTGCGCGACGGCGTAAACCCTTCCGTCGGCACCCGTCAGCGGAGTCAGAATGAGGGTGCCGCCGCGCAGGCTGGCGCTTTCGTCCAGCGCGCTCACGGTCACGTCCAGGCGGCTGCCCTTACGGGCGAAAGGCGGCAGTTCGGCCGTGACGGCGACGGCGGCCAGGTTTTCAGCGTCCAGCTCCGAGAGGCCTCTGCTGATCCGTAGCTTGGTGAGCATGTTCCTGGCCATCTCACTGGTGAAGTCGCTGCCGCTGCCGGTTCCGGCGAGGCCGACCACCAGGCCGATGCCGTAGAGCTGGTTGCCCCGAACGCCCTCCACCGTTGTTATGTCCTTGATTCGTGCCGCGTCGGCCGACAGCCCTCCGAACAGCAACACCGTCAGGAGCACCACCGCCGTCCGGGCGGCCGCCGAAGCGTGTCGTCTGCAGCAAAGGGGAAGCATCGGCTGTGTCCCTCCGAAATTCTCAGAACGGCCAGAAAATGCTGATGATCCGGTTCAGGAAACCCTCTTCGAGGTAGGCCTCGGAGGTGCCGGTCGTCTCGTAATACATCCTCAGATGTGCCACCAGGCGGGAGGAGATGCTGTTAGTCCCCGAGACGTCCTCCGGGCGGACCACCCCGTTCAGGACGGTTACCACTTCTTCCCCGGCGATTATGCGCTCCTTGCGCCCGGCGACGACCATGTTGCCGTTGGGGAGCCTGTCCTTGACAATGACGGTGATGCTGTCGGAGAACTGTCGGGTGGCGGTGTACTCGTCGGAGCCCTCGAAGGTCCTGTTGGAGTCCTGGGTAAGGCTGGCAGCGGGAATATCCAGGCTGCCGGCGATAGTCTCCAGGTGCGCCTGCCCGGCATGGGAGGTCGTCTTTTCGCTCTCCCGCTCGCCTTCCAGCGAGAAGGAACTCTGATCGGCGATGAGGACCGTCAGGCTGTCCCCGACCTCGGAGGCCACGTTGTCGGTGTAGAGAAAGGCTGCCTCGGACTGTCGGCGCGCCCAAATGGATTCGGCCGGCAGTGGTGAAGCGCAGAAGCCGAAAGCCAGCAAAGCCGCCAGCAGAACGAGTAGGTGTCCCTTCCGCTTACTCAGCATCTTTGCCTGCACCTCCCAGTGGGACTCTCAACGTTCCACGCTCCACCGCAAGACCGGCCACCGACTTGCCGGTGCTGAGGTTCTCGGCGCGGACGACCTCGCCCCTCCGACCGCGCTGCAACGCCTTCCCGGCGGTGACAACGCGTAAGGTTGGAGTCCGGACCACGAGCAGAACCCGCTGGTTCCGCTCGACCAGTACCGGTTGGTCCGCCTGCTCGACAGTCCGGTGAGTAAGAACCGTGCCGGGAGCAACCGTGCGAGCCGCCGTCTTGCCCTCCAGCTCGGAGACGTCCCGGAAGCAGCGCCCGTGAACCGAAGTTACGTCCCGCCGGCTGACCGCCACGTTGGCCGGCGTAAACTCTTCACCCGGGGCAATCCGCCGACGGCTGACCAAAACGCGATCGAACAATCGGACCATGAAGCTGACGGGCACCCTCTTCAGTCGGCCCTCGTCCCGCACGATGTCCACGTACACGCGGACCGTTCCCACCGGCGAGCGGTTGCCGGAGATGACGGGCTGAAGTTCCGGGACGCCTCCGGCGGCGGGGACGGCCACCGGCTTCAACTCCCGCAGGAGTTGAACCTGCACTTCCGGGCCTCCCGCGGGGAAATGGGACCGGAGGTGGCCGCGAGCGGCCTCCACGATCCGATCCGCACCGATGCGAATGGCCTTGAGGCGGACCTTGCAGCACTCGGCGCCGGCAAAGGTGAAGCGCCCGGGGTCCAGCTCCGCCTCGATCATCCGGGCCTTCACCAGCATGCGGCTGACCTCCCGCACCCTTCCCGGCCACGGCGTGTTGCCCAGCGACAGTTCTTTCAGTTCGGCGGGCATTCCGTCGGTCCGACTCAACAGGTCGCCCAGCCGAATGGTTTCTCCGGCGATGGCCGCCTGCTCTTTTAGGGCCACGGTGAACTTCGGCTCAGCCGCGGCGGCGCACAGCGCAGCCGCCAGAAGTGCTGTCAACAGCGCGGTCCATCGGCTTTCAATTCTCATGCTCAGGCCACCAGATGGTTGGTTGAGGCAAGTATCCTGTCCCCCGCACGGACGACCTTCGAATTCAGCTCGTAGGTGCGCTGGGCGACGATCAGGTCGACCAGTTCTCCGACGACCTCCACGTTGGACGTCTCCAGGTAGCCCTGCTTCAGCTCTCCCAGGCCCTGGGTTCCCGGGGTGCCGGTGGTCGGGGGTCCGGAGGCGACTGTCTCCGCCAGCAGGTTCCCTCCTTCGCTGGAGAGACCGGCGGGATTGACGAAATCGGCCAGTTGCACGGTGCCAAGTTGTGAGGGGTCGGCGCCCGGGGTCTTGATGGTGATCGTGCCGTCGCTGGCAATGGTAATCATGGAGGTATCGGTCGGCACGCTGATCCGCGGGTACAGGGGGTAGCCCTGGGAGTTCAGCACGGCGCCGTCCGGTCCCACCCGGAAGTTACCGTCCCGGGTGTATTTGACCTCTCCGGTGGGGGTCTCCACCTGGAAGAAGCCGGGCCCGGTGATGGCCAGGTCCAGCTCGCCTGCGGTGTTGGTCACGACGCCTTCGGTGAAGACCTTGAGGGTGGAGACGGGGAAGACGCCGCTGCCCACCTCCAGGCCGGTCGGCATCTGCGTGCTCTCGGTCTGACCTCCTCCGGGCCATCGTTTGGCCACGTACATCAGGTCCGCGAAATCGACCTGTGATTTCTTGAAGCCCGTCGTGTTGGCGTTGGCCAGGTTGTTGGCTATCGTGTCTATGCGGAGCACCTGCGCGTCCATGCCGGTGGCCGCCGTGTGCATCGCCTTCATGGGTAACTCTCCGTTAAGCCGCCGTCTTGATGAGTTGGGAGTTCAGCGCGTCGAGTCTTTTTGCCACCCGCGCGGTCGCCTCATAGGCCCGCATCACCTGCACCAGGGCGACCATCTCCTGCACCTGCTTAACGTTCGAGTTCTCAATAGCCCCCTGGATCACCCGGCTGTTGGTGGCCGGGCGGGCGGGAGGCCCTTCATTCCGGTACAGAGCGTTCCCCGCGGGGACCAGTTTGTCGGGGCGCGGGATCTCCGACAGCATCAGTTTGCCCAGCACCTGGTCACCCGCCACCACCTGGCCGTTGCTCTCCACGCTGACGGACCCGGTTCCTTCCGGTATCGTCAGGCCCCCGCTTTCGGCCAGGAAGCGGTTCCCCGCGGAATCGCACAACTCGCCCGAGGAGCCTACACAAAGGCGGCCCTTTCGGGTGTAGCGACGGCCCCGAGGCGTTTCCACTGCGAAGTAGGCGCCGCCTTCTATGGCCAGGTCCAGGGGGCGGCCGGTGCGCCGCACGCCGCCCGGAGCGGGGTCCAGGCGAGCGCCGACCAGCCGGGGATATTCAGGAGCAGCACTCCCCTTCGGCGCGCCACCATTAGGAGTGAAACGCGCCAGTACGGACTCGAAACCGCAAACGGCCCGCTTGTAGCCGGGTGTGTCGGCGTTGGCCAGGTTGGCCGCAACCGTATCGAGCACACTGCCGAGCGCGTTCATTCGGCTGCCGGCGACGTAAAGGCCGTTCTCCATCCGTCCTCTCCCGCTTCCAGTTGCTTCAGCACCTGGATTTGGCGCAAACACCGTGCCGCAGCGGTCTGACCCGGCGAGGGCGGCTCGGCGCTCTCACGGGGCCTGAAAGCGGAAGGAGGGACGGCGGTGATAAAGGAGGAACGGCGGGGGCGGGGAAGTTTTTTCCGACCACGGAAAGCTATTCCTCAGCACGCACCTCCAGGGCTCGGACAAGCCGGCGCACGAACTGCCGCGCTTCGCCGTCCAGGTCAAGGAATTCCAGGTGGTAGCGGCAGCGCTCCTCCTCTATCCTCTGCGCCGTGACGACTGAGCAGGTCAGGCTTCGCTTCTCCATCCCTTCCTCGGCGGTCTCTTCTCCGAGAAGGTCGGCGGGGCGCAGGTCTATGATGACCTCCTCGTCCTGCTCGAAGTAGCACGGGCACATCAGCCCCAGCCCCCCGGCACTCAGGTCGATCAATGTGCCTTCTCGCTCCACCTCGGGGGTTTCAGAGACTGCGCGGAAGAAGGCCGGTTTCTCCACGGGAACCCGGTGTAACTCCCGCGCGCCGGCCGCACGCAGCTCCACGCTGTGATGCAGGAGGCACGTGGCGTCGGCGGGGTTGAATTCGCCGACCGTTGTCTCGAAGCCGTACCCCCTCTCGCCGATGAACAACAGGAGATGGACCTCCTCGCCCTCCAGGTCGGTTTCGGTCGCCGCAAGTTCCACCAGCGGAAGGAAGTCCTCCCGCGGCTCGCCGACGACGGCTCGGGAGGTCTCGGAGTCGTCCTCGCCGCCCCACGTGAGCTGCACCTCCCGCCCGCGGCCGATCTGCCGGGAGCTTTGGATCCGCGCTTCCTCGGTCCTCTCAAAGCCGAGGGTCGCGCGCAGTTCGGCTACGGCCTCCGCCTCCCTTCGGGCCTGTTCCGAAGGCCCGTTCGCACAGACAGGTTTCAGATGCTCGTGGACGGCCCGTTCGAAGGTCTCTTCGTTTTGAATCAAGCTGAGGGGAGCGCCGGGCGTGTGGTCGGTCGCCATGTTCTGCAGGAGTCGGCGGCTGCCGCCGTCCATGCCCCAACGGTCGAGCCTGCGCCTGAAGTCCGACCACTCTTCAACCAGACGGCGGCGGCGGCGGAGCGCCAGCACAAAGGCCCGTATCAGCAGCCCCAGAATGACCAGGCAGGCTGCGGCAATGATGAACAGGGCCCAGCCCAGGCCCGCGCCCGTCTGCAGTTTCTCCTGTATTCCCCTCAACTGCGGCGGCGCAGCCGAGCCGCTCTGCTGGGCCAACAAGTTCATCGGACAGCGAAAAGCCACGAAGATTAGTCCTTTCATATCCCCCTCCACGAATAGTCGCCGGATAATTGGGCGCGCAACGGAGCGGGGCGGCCGTCAAAGAGCATGGGGCGGACTCTCGCCCGCCCCACCATCAGTCACCCCGGCCCCGGAGGTATCACGTCACGATACTGGCCAGCTGCTGCAGGATGCCATTTGTAACACGAACCGTGCGGGAATTCACCTGAAAACCCTGCTGGGCTATGATGAGCTGCGTGAACTCGCGGGCGATGTTTACGTTAGAACCCTCCACGACGCTCTGGCGCACCGCTCCGGCCCTGCCCTGCAACCCCCGGGAGTACACCGTGGAACCCGCCGCCGGCGTGTGCCGATAGTAATTGGCGCCGATCCGCTCCAGGCCGTTGGGGTTGTCAAAGACGGCCAGCCTCATCTCGGCGATGTCCAGAGTTTCGCCGTTGCTGAACGTGCCGCTGATAATCCCTTCCCCGTCGATACTGATGCTCTGCAGGGCGCCGGTCGCGTAGCCGTCCTGGTCGATGGCCCCGGCGGAGGAATCTCCGCCCATCTGCATCAGTCCGTCGTAGAAACCGACCCGCCCGAAATCCGCGGTTATCTCCTGCGACGAGGCTATACCGGGGAAGTCCACCGAGATGTCCGCATCCAGGTTCGCATAACCGGGATCGGAGGAACTATTGCCGAAGTAGTCGGTCTCTGTGACACCCTGGTAGATGCCGTTCTCGTCGAAGGTTATGCCGGCAATCCGTCGGTCGGGCACTTCGGTGGCGCCGCTGATGTTGTTGATCACCAGGTCCCAGACGTTTTCGGTCTCGGCGTGACGCACGAAAGCGGCCGTCAGGGAATGGCTGCGGCTCTGCCGGTCGTAGATGTTGATGTTGGTGGTCTGAGAGGATGTGCCGCCCACCTCCAGGTAGTCAAAGTCCATCGGTACTGCGTCCGGGTGGGATGCACTCGAAAGGTCGATGTCCATCAAGCTGTAGCCCTGGTCGGCTTCTTGAAGTGTCAGCCTGCCCTCCTCCACGGCCGCGCTGCACTCGCTCGCCCCGCCGAACGTGGTCTCTATAACCCCGAGCAGGTCATTCAACGTGGTCCCGTCGTTGGCAGCCCCGTAGGTGAAGGTGCCGCTCACAGAGGTTCCGTCGGTGGTCTTGCCGGTGATGGTTATGGTGTCGCCGTCAACGAAGTTCTGAAGCTGCTCCACGTCGGAGAAACTGCTGGCGCCCGTGGCGATGCCCCCGGTCACCAGAGTGTAGACCGTATCGGCAGCCGACAGTTTTGTGGTGGTGGGGTCGGCCTCGTCAGCACTGAGGTTCCCCTTGAAGGACACAGTCTGAGTCCGGCTGCCGGGGAGTTCGGTACGGTAAGGGATGTGGATATCATTATCCCCGGCGATCTGAAAGCCGACGTCTTCGCCGGTGGTGCCGATCCTCTGCACCCGGTAGCCGGTTGAGGGGTCCACGAGGTATCCCGCGGAGTCCACGTCGAAAGTGCCGTCGCGGGAGAAAACGTTGTCGATGCCCGTGTTGACCACGAAGAACCCGTCGCCGTCTACAGCCACGTCGAAGTCCTTTTCAGTGGCGGTGAAGCTGCCCTGCGCCATGTTCTTGTCGACCGAGGAGACGCGGACGCCGAGCCCGACCTGGATGGGGTTGGTGCCTCCCACGTCCTCGCTGGCCCGCATGCCCCGGCTCAAAGTCCGGGAAAACATGTCGGAGAAGGTTATGCGGTCCTCCTTGTAACCAACGGTGTCGGCGTTGGCAATATTGTTGCCCGTTACGTTCAGCATCTCCTGATAGGCCCGCATGCCGAGAACGGCCGTCTGCAGTGAGCTGGACATCGTATTGTCTCCTCAGCGTTTAGAGAATTCTTATGACGTTGTCGAGCGAAATTTCCTGACCCTCTACCAGGAGTTTCACCTCCTGGCCGGAGATGGAGACAGATTCCACCACTCCGCTGGCCGCGGCGCTGTCGCGGCGGTATTCGACCTGCCTTCCCAGCAGCTCGGTGCCGCTCACCAGCATGTGCATCCGCAGCATGTCCTCGAAACTGTCGTTCAGGTCACGGATCCCGGAGACCGACGCCAGTTGCGCCATCTGGGTAACCATCTCGGAATTACTCATCGGTTCCATCGGGTTCTGGTTCTGGAGCTGAGCCAGCAACAGGTCCATGAACATGCCGCTCTCCTCCGAGACCGCCGAGTTCATCGCGCTCAAACCGTCCATTGATCCTCTCCTATACCAGGCAGTCCAGCCTGCCTGACTCAGTGAACCTGATCCATCCCCTCTCCGTGCCACCGGAAACGACCCCAACGGCATCGCCTCCGGGTGCGCCGCAGGGAGAACTTTCGGTCGGAAGGCCGCCCTCCCGCCGCTGTCCGCGCCCCGGGTGGTAGTCGCCGACCTCGAAATGATTCACGTCGACCTGCGCGTCCTTCAGCGCCCGATCCAGGTTTCCCAGTCCCCTTCGGATGGCATCTCGGACGTCGGCGTTCTCCACCTCTATGCGCACTTCGACCCGCCCCTCACGCATCTCAACGGCAACCTTCATCCGCCCCAGTTCCGGGGGATGCAGCCGCAGGCGCACCTCCGAACGCCGGCCCGAACGCGTGTAGTCCGCCGCTTTCACCACGTGAGAGTATGCCCTGCTGAGCGCCTGCCGCGTCGCTTCCCCGACCTCCGGCGCTGCCCGAGCGGGCCGTCCCTGTGCCGTCTGCCGGAGTTGCGGTTCGCTATCCTGAACTCCCAAGGGGTCCTGCCCCAAAGTCCTCTCGGCCGGTGGGACGTTCTTTACGACCTTGCCCTCATCCGCAGTGGCTTCGGGTCGGGGCAGGCGGGAGTCCCCCCCGTCGGACGGACCAGGACTGCGCTCCGCGTCGCCTCCCAGACCCTTGTCCGGAGAAGAACCCGCTCTGTCTGCTGCCGGCCGGCGGGATTCCGCCGTTCCGGACGCCCTCCGGACTTGCTCCCCATTCGCCTCGGCTTCCCCGGAGGGGGTGCGCCCTTTCCTGGTCGCCTCCGTCGGTCCCGGGTGGTTCCGGCTATCTCCACGGTCCACGGCGGCGGGTGAAGCCGGCTTCTGTCGGGCCGCGCTTCGGGGCCGCTGCGGCCTGTCGCCGGCCCACTCCTCCGCTACGGTCTTTCCACCGTGCGCTCCGCCTGAGGCAGAATCCTTTGGGCCGGTGGCCGGTGAGGCCGGCTTCTGTCGCGCCGCGCTTCCGGGCCGCTGCCCCCTGTCGCCGGCCTCGGCGTCCGGTGCGGTCTTGTTGCCCTCCGCCCCCCGTGCGGCAGGGCCGCTACCTTTCCTCCGAGCGGCATTCCGTCCGTCGGTCGTCGCTTTCCCGTAGCCGTCCGGGCCTTTCCCGCGGGGCGACTCAGCTTCCGCCGCAGAGGCCTGCCGGGAGTCGTCTTTGAGCCCCGCATCCGGGACGTGTCTCGCCGGCGGCGTCCCGCCCGGCCTTCTGTCGGTTGGGCCGGAGCCGCGCTTGGGCGCGGCTGGCGCCCGAGCCTCCGCCGCCGGTCGTCCGTCCTGTTCGCCCCCGCCCCGGGTCACGCCCTGTTTCCTGTTGCTTTGCGAGGTCCGGCCCAGCGGTTGCCCCCGGCCCTCCTCCCCTTGTTCCGACGTTCTCCCTTTGGTGCGGCCCTCCTCGCTCGAGGTCTTTCCCGCTTCGGCCTCCGTCCGACGTATGTGCCCTTCTGCAGAACCCCCTCCGCTCTCTTGAGGGGAGTCGGCGGCCCTGGAGGCAGATTCCGGCGGCTTCTCCGGCCGTCCCTCGGCCTCAGCCTCCGCCTGTCCCGCCCGCTCGGTGCGCCGCCGCAGCTCTGTGGAAAATGAGCCGCCCCGGGGATGCCGGCGGGCGGGTTCGGGCGACGGGGCGGGGTCGGGAAGGGAAGTCGTATCCATCCGGAGAAGCGCTGTCAGGCTCGACTGCACCGTGAACCTCGCTATGGTGAAAACCCGATTCCGCCAGCCACAGGGCGCAACCGGTGTGCCATGATGGTGAGGCGTCACGGCAAAGGCCGCCTGAGGCCCGATAACAGGCACCAGGGGCCGTTTCAGTCGGTGCCGCTCTTCCCGCGCGAGGCCGGGCGCGATCGCCGCCGCGGCCATTTTTTGCCGGGTGATGAACTTTTTTCCGCCCAATCAAAGCGCCCGACTCACCCGGAAAGCGATCCTGTCAGCCACAAAACGCAAAAAGTAACGCGGGGAGTTGAGGAACAATTCCGGGCCAAACCGGCAATCCGTCTCCCGCCGGTAGATCGTACAGTAGTCGTCGATCTGGGCGCGCACCGCACTGTCGGCGGCGTCCCATCCCTCGCTCTGCTCGTAGAGCAGTGTCCCCTCCGCGGTGTCGAGGACCTTCAGCGCAACGTGGGCCGCCGGCTGTCGGTAGGGCCGGACCTGCTGCAGGGCGCCGACCACGGCCACCTCGGCGCGCCACTGCCTTCGGCACTGCACGAGGGCGCTCAAAGGCATACTGCCGCTGACAAAGGGATCGTCGGTGGAATTGAGCGACTCGGCCGGCACGAAGACCACGTCTGTAGAGACGGTCCATTCCGAAAGTTTCTCCGCCACGGCACGGCTCAGAGCCTCGGCGTAGCCGTGAGAACCGTAGCCGGTGTGGTCGTAGAACTCGATGACGGCAATGCGACGGTAGAGGACATCCGCTTTCGGGGGTCTGGGGGGCGGCGACCTGAGGAAGCTGCAACCGGACAGCAGTCCGGCCAGCAACAGGAGCAACGCCGAACGAAAGGCAGCTTTGTAGGAGATGGCAGTCATTGTGCGGCCGGCTCCTTCTTAAGACTCTTCAACAGGGAGAGTATCTGCTGGAGGACCGTAAGTTCGGCCTCTTCGGCCTGCCGCATCTCATCGCGGAAACCCAGCACGTCGTCCTTCCACTTCTCGAGAGCCTGCTCAAGCTTCTTTACTTCGGTATCACAGGCACTGAGCTGTTCTCTGAGATCTGCGATGGTCCGCTCCTTCTCCTGCAGTTGATCCCTGGCCCTGGAAAGGTTTTCCTCGAGGCGGCGGTTCTCGGTCTTCGCCCCGGCCAGTGAGTCCAGGGTTTCCTGAAGCGTCTCGGTCAGCGAAGGGCTGGGCCGGCCGAACGGCACGCCGGCCCGGTCCTGCTGCAGGGGAGTTTCGGCGGAATACGCAAGGGCGTCCGTGGCCGGCGGTCTTCGGCCCTGGACCGGCCGTGGGACCGCTGGCTCAACCCCAGCGCGGGTGTCCCCGGGCCTCACGGCCTGCGGTTCCGCGCTCTGCCGGGGGGCTGCGCTCTCGGGGCCTGGAACTAAAGCGCAGGAAAGGTTGCACGCCAGGAGCAATGCCAGAACGGGACCTCTAAGAGTCAGCCTGTTCATGGTCGCCTCCCTGTTGGAAGTATTCGCACGCCAGTTCTACAGTTCGCCCGCAGGTGCAGCGGACTTTTATAGTGCGGACCGTTCCGTCTTCTGCCCTTTCGACCTGGACCTCCGGCTCGCCCTCGGGTTCGGCGCGAGACGGGGCCCGGCGCACCTCACCGACGGGAATGCTGGCGGCTTCTTTTCCCATCTGGACGTTTTCGGCTTCGACGACCCTGTTTTTGCGGCTTGGCAACCCGTTGGTCATGGTCATGTTTCCACGTCGAGGTGTCGGCCTACGTTCGGAGGCGGCTTCCGGTGGGGCTCCTCCGAGGTTTCTTTCTGCGTGGAGGGCTGTTCGGACTCTTCCTCCTGGTCGGCCTCCCGGTCGACCAGTTCGGAGAGCTGTCTGCGGAAACGCTCTTCGTTCTCCTCACGGTCTTCCCTGGAGAGCGGCTTTATGTGCCGGGGGCGGGGGATACTGCGGAACCGCACTTCCTCAGTCATGACTCGGCCTCCAGTATGCGTGAGAGGTTGTATATAGCGCGGGTGTGAAGCTGTGAGATTCGGGACTCACTCAGGTCGAGGACCTCGGCCATCTCCGCCATATAGAGGTCCTCGTAGTAGTACATGACGATGATCTGTCTCTGGCGTTCGGGAAGCTGTTCGATGGCGGCCGCCAGGCGTTCGACCTTCTCGCGCCACTCCAGCTTCTCCAGTGGTGATGGGACATCAGCGGCGATCAGCTCCGCCAATCCGTCAGCGCCATGTTCGGCATCTTCGGCCGGCTGGTCCAGGGAGCAGACGTAGTCCCACTTTCTGTAGGAGAGATACTTCAGCACGCGCTCCTCGGATATGTCGGCCTCCTCGGCCAGTTCCTCGATCCTGGGCACACGATGGTGCCGGCTGCGGAAGGCGTTGGTGATCTCGCGGAGTTCGTTCAACCGGTCCCTGGCGGACCTGCCCAGCCAGTCCTTCTGCCGCAGGTAGTCCAGCATGGCGCCCCGAACTCGGCGGTAGGCGAACGTGATGAACTTTACCTCCCGGGAGGGATCGAACCTGTGGGCCGCCTCCACCAGCCCCACCGTGCCGGCGCTGATCAGGTCCTCCCGGGAGGTATCGGGTGTCACCTTCGCCAGCAGTCGGTCCGCCAGACGGTTCACCAGGGGGACGTGGTCCAGGACCAGCTCCTTGATTCGGGCGGAGTCGTCCCGGGCGTCCTGGTAGGCTGTCTCAGCCGGACTGCTCATGCCGGGTCCTTTGCATCAAACTCTGTTCTCTGTGCTGTTCTGACGGAGGCCCGCGCGGATCACGCCGAAAGCGAGGTATGCCCCGACGCGGGCCACCAGGGCCAGCGCCAACCCGCAGATGGCTGCCTTCTTCAGAACGGCCAGCGGCGGGGTGGCTCGCAGGAGGCCCACCAGTGCAACCGCGCAGAAAGCCAGTATCCCGAAGAGCGTTCCGATGTCTCGGGGCAGTTTAGTCACCGGGCGGCTCCATCATTTTCTTGAAAAACCTTCCCATGTCCCGGTGCCCTCCCCCGGTGGAGCTGACCAGGCGCGCCGCCAGCTTGCGGACATCCTGGCTGCACGCGGCCGAAGCGTAATGGGTAAGGAAATCCACCTGACGCCGGGCGGCCACCGAAACGATGTCGTCGGCGGCCACCGAGCCGAGGTATTCCAGGTCCCACTGGAGGAAGCGCCCGGCCGCGGACCGCAGGCGGTCGAAGCTGCGGAGGGCCTCCTCTTTGCTGCCGGTCTGGTTGACCACCACGTAGGGGGAGTTCCCCGCTTCCGGCTTGCGGCGCTTCAGGACTTTCAGCACGGCGTATGCATCGGTCAGGGCCGCCGGTTCCGGATTCGTCACCACCACCAGTTCATCGGCGGCCAGCAGGCAGTTTATCACCGTGGGGGATATCCCCGGTGCGGTGTCCACCACCACGTAGTCCATCCGGGCACAGTAGCGCCGCAGTTTCTGCAGGAACGACTCCAACTGCCCGTCACTCAGCCGGGCCATCTCCTCCACCCCGGAGGCGCCGGGCAGTATGCGAATTCCCCGGGGCCCCTCCACGACCACGTCCTCCAGTTCCTTCCCTTCCAGCAGCACCTCCCTCAGGTCGTGGCGCACGTCCAGGCCGAGCAGGATGTCCACGTTGCCCAGCGCCATGTCCGCGTCCAGCAGCATCACCTGGACGCCAAAAAGGCGGAGAGAGACGGCCAGGTTGACGGCCACGTTGGTTTTGCCGACGCCGCCCTTGCCGCTGGTAACGGCGATGATCCGGGGTTTTTGCTGCTGTTCGGTCACGTGTCGGGCTCGCTTTCTCCGGGCAGAATTCCGCCGCCCTCCGGCACGCCGGCCGCCGCCGGTCGGCCTTCTGCGGGCGTTATAACTCCCACGTTCTCCACCTGTGCGTCCGGCGTCATCTCGTCGTAGGAGATGACAGCGATGTCGGGGAAGACGCGGCTGACGATGCTGTGCACGTAGGGACGGATATGCGAGTCGGTGAGGATGACCGTCTCCTTGCCCACGCGGAAGGCCGAACGGGTCTCCTGGGATATACCGGCGATGATCTGCCGCAGGCGCGCGGGCGGCAGATTCATGCGCGTCGCGCCGTCGGTCTCCTCCAGGGCGTCACGGATCTCCTCCTCCAGCCGGGGGTCGAACGACAGGGCGTTGATCCGCCCTTCGGAGTCGGAAAATCGCGCGCAGATCACGCGTGCAAGCGACTTGCGAACCATCTCGGTGAGCGCGCGAAGGTCCTGGACCTGGGGCGCGAGGTTTCCCAGCTTCTCCAGTATCTGCGAGAGGTTATTGATGGGCACGTTTTCGGCGAGCAGGTTCTCCAGCACCTGCTGCACCTGCCCCAGGTTCAGCACGTCCGGGATCAGTTCCTCGACGATCGCCGGGTTCTTCTCCTTCACGTTGTCCACGAGCTGCTGGACGTCCTGTCGGCTGAGGACCTCGTGGGCGTGGCGCCGGAGCACCTCGGAAAGATGGGTGATGAACACCGTCTCGGCGTCCACCACGGTGTATCCTTCGGCCTGGGCGCGCTCCTTTTCGCTTTTGCTCACCCAGACCACCGGCAGCCCGAAGGAGGGCTCGTGGGTGTGAATGCCGTTCATCTCGGGTTCGCCGTCCGGCTGCATGACCATCAGCCAGCCGGGGTGGAGTTCCCCCTCCGCGACCTGGTGGCCGCCCAGCTTGATGACGTAGCGATTACTGTCCAGTTCGACGTTGTCCAGGATACGTATCTTGGGAATGATGATGCCCAGTTCGCCGGCGAACTTCTGGCGCAGGGACTTTATACGGTCCAGAAGCGTCCCGCCCCTCTCCGGGTCGATCAGTTGGATCAGGCTGTAGCCGACTTCCACCGCTATACGGTCCGGCTCCAGCAGGGAGCGGATGGCCTCTCTCTCATCAGGGCCTTCCTCAGGGGGAGCCTCGGGCTCCTCGGCGGGTTCAGGTTCGCCGGCGCGGCCCCTCTGCAGGGTCAGGTATGTTATCAGCAGGATGATCCCCAGCAGGAAGAACGGCAGCGAGGGGAGGCCGGGGAACAGCATGAACCCGAACATCACCAGTGACGCTATCCCCACCGCCCTTTCCCGGGCGAAGACCTGGAGGCTGAGTTCCCGGCTGAGAGCCATGTCGCTGGCCGATTTGGTGATGATAATGCCGGCCGTGGTGGACATGATTACGGCCGGTATCTGGGTGACCAGCCCATCGCCGACGGTGAGGACGACGTAGGTGTTGATGGCCTCTCCCACGGACATCCCCTTGGTGAGCCCGATGATGATGCCGCCGATAATGTTGACGCAGACGATGACAATGCCGGCGATGGCGTCGCCGCGGACGTACTTGCTGGCGCCGTCCATCGAGCCGTAGAAGTCCGCCTCCTCCACGATGCGCTCCCGCCTCCCCCGGGCCTCCCTCTCGTCTATGAGCCCGGAGTTCAGGTCCGCGTCAATGCTCATCTGCTTGCCGGGCATGGCGTCCAGGGTGAAACGCGCGGCCACCTCGCTGATCCGCTCGGCGCCCTTGGTGATGACGATGAACTGGATGACCACGATAATGATGAATACCACCAGGCCCACCACTACGTCGCCCCCGACCACGAACATGCCGAAGGATTCGATAACTTCCCCGGCGTAGGCCCGGAGGAGGATCAGTCGGGTGGAGGCCACGTTGACGGCGAGTCGGAATATGGTGCCGAACAGCAGCAGCGAGGGGAAGGTGGAAAGTTCCAGGGGAGTATTGATGCTCAGCACCACCATCAACACCAGGAGCACGTAAGCGAAGTTCAGCGTCAGCAAGACGTCCAGCACGGGGGTGGGAAGGGGGATGATGATCGCCACCAGCATGCCCATCACCGCCATGGCCAGCAGCATGTCGCTGTGGCGGGAGATGAACGAGCTTTTCCCTCTCAGTGCCGCCATATCTTCCCTTCTGCCTCTATTTCCGCTCTCTCAGGACGAACGCCAGCACTTCGGCCACGGCGTAGTAGAGCTTTGGAGGTATCTCCGCTCCGACCTCCACCATCCGGTAGAGCGCCTGAGTCAGGGGCTTGCGCTCCACGATGGGTACCTCATTGCGCTCGGCTATCTGCCGAATCCGGCGGGCCATCAGGTCCCGGCCCTTGGCCACCACGGTCGGAGCCCCCATGGTCTCCCCGTTCCACTGCAGGGCCACGGCAAGTCGGGTCGGGTTGGTGACCACCACGTCGGCCTCGGGGACGGCCTGGGCCATGCGCTGTCGTGCCATGGCGCGCCGCACCCTTTCCTGGCGGGCCTGCACTTCGGGGCTGCCCTCGTCCCGTTTGCGCTCCTCTTTGAGTTCCTGCTTGGTCATCATGAGTTCCTTCTCGTGTCGCCATCTCTGGTAGGCGTAATCCAGGAGAGCCACCACCACCATGGCGATCACCACCTGCAGCATCAGCAGCATGGAGAGGCGCCGGCCGACGTCCAGGATGCCCCAGGCGTCCTTCGCCGGCACCGCCCACAACCAGTGCAGCCGGCTGCGCAGCAGCAGGAAGCAGATCGTCCCGATGACGGCGAACTTCATGCTCGCCGTCACAAGGCGCATCAGCGCGGACATGCTGAAGATGTTGCGGATGCCCTGCGCCGGACTGATCGCGTTGAGGTCGGGCATCAGCTTCTTCGGCACCACCAGGATGCCGACCTGCGCCAGAGAGCACGCCAGCCCCATCACCGACACGATGACCATCACGGGGCTGAGCGCCTTGAGGACGACGTCGAAGGCGGTCCGCGTGGCGCTCAGCGCGCCGTCGGCATTCAACTCTATGGCACCCAACCCTCCCAGCCGCATTGTGGTGTGCTGCAGAAGGCAGCGGAAACTGTACCCGCCGAACAGGGCCAGCGCGCCGAGGCCCGCCATCAGCACGAAGGCGCTGTTGACCTCCATACTCTGGGCGACTTCGCCCTCCTCGCGTGCCCGGCGGCGCTTCCGTGCCGTCGGTTTTTCCGTCTTTTGTTCTGTCGTTTTCGCCATCTGCGAGTTGCCTTGTTCGTTCAGCCGCCGGCGGCAATGCCGGTGATAAACCGAACCATGGCCCGGGAAACGTCGGCGCTGCAGCGCACCAGCGTGGGCACAAACAGGGTCAGCCCGATCAACCCCACCCCTATCCGCAGGGGAAAGCCCACCACCAGTATGTTCACCTCGGGCACCAGGCGGGCCATGACGGCCATAACCAGGCTGACCATGAAGGTGATCAGCAACAGGGGGGCAGCTACCTGCAGTGCGATCAGGAAACAGCGCGAGCCGGCCGTGACGATCACCTTCCGGATGAAATCGGCCGAAAGGAAGCTGCCCAGCGGCCAGAGCGCGAAGCTGCGGTGCAGGGCGGCCAGCATCAGGTGATGTCCGCCGATGGAGAAAAGCACCAGTATGCCGACCAGCTCCGCGAAGTTACCCAGGGGCGTCGCCTGCACCCCGCTCACCGGGTCGGCGGTAATCGCCAGGGCCATCCCGATCTGCCGGCCGACCAGCTCGCCGGCGATCCGGATGGAGGCGAACACCACGTAGGCGGCCACGCCCATGAGACATCCCAGCAGGGCCTCGGCGGCCACGTAACGGGAGAACCGCAACGCCGACCAGTCTCCCGGCGGCACCTCCACGCCGCTGACCGGGAAGATGACCAGGGACAGGACCAGCACGATAAGCGCCTTCAGCACCTTGGGTGCCTTGCCGCTGCCCAGGAAGGGGAGAAATGCGAATATGCAGCCCACCCGGACCAGCACCAGGAAGAACGCCATCAGCCCTGCCAGCGCCATATCTTCAAGCTCCGAAAACCCGAATCCATTCAAACATCTGGGTGGTGTAAGAGACGATCACGCGCAGCATCCACGGCAGCAGCCACAGCAGCACTCCCACCACGGCCACGATCTTGGGGATCATGGTCAGGGTCATCTCCCGGATCGTCGTCACCGCCTGGAAGATGGCCACGGTTATCCCCACCACAAGGCCCGCGGCCAGCAGCGGGCTCACCACCAGCAAACCCGTGATCAACGTCCTGCGCGCCAGAAAAATCACCATCTGCTCGCTCACCGTCACGCCCCTCCGAAGCTGAATACAAGGGACTCGCTGATGAGCCGCCATCCGTCCACAAGCACGAAAAGCAGTATCTTCAGCGGCGCCGAAATCA
This sequence comes from uncultured candidatus Brocadiaceae bacterium, assembly GCA_964510315.1. Taxonomy (GTDB): domain Bacteria; phylum Planctomycetota; class Brocadiia; order SM23-32; family SM23-32; genus CAZEAP01. The sequence goes on along the minus strand of CAZEAP010000001.1, from coordinate 141,830 downwards.
TGATCGGCGGAAGCATGATCATACCCATCGAAAGCAGCACGGAGGCCACCACCAGGTCCACAACCATGAAGGGCAGGAATAACACGAACCCGAGTTCGAACGCCTTCTTCAGTTCGCTGATCACGAAAGACGGGATCAGAACGTAGGTGGGGATGTCTTCCTCGGTGGAGGGCTCATCGATGCCGCTCATGCCCACAAACAGCGCCAGGTCCGCCTCCCGGGTCTGCGCGAACATGAAGTCCCGCAAAGGCCCGACTCCCTCTTCGAGAGCCCGCTCTGCGGTGAGCTTTCCGTCCAGGTACGGCTGGATGGCCAAGGCATTGATCTCGCGCATGGTGGGTGCCATCACGAACAGCGCCAAAAACAGGGCCAGGCCGACCACCACCTGGTTGGGAGGGATGTTCCGGGTGGTCAAGGCCCGCCGGATGAACGCCAGCACGATGACGATCCGCGTGAAGGCCGTGGTCAGCATGAGTATGGCCGGTATGATGCTCAGCAGCGTCAGCAGAAGAACTATCTTGACCGGCCCGGCCAGGGTCTCATTGGACTCCTCGTCGATCCGCCCCACCAGCCGGCTCATCTCCGAGAGCGTGGGCATCGGCTCCTCGAAGGTCTCCGCCCCGGCCGAGGCGGCCGCCACGCCGAGCATCAGCACAGCCAGGCACAGCAGTTTGACCTTCATCCCTGGACCCTCGCGATCTTGTTGAGCAGGCCCTCGAAGCCGTTTTCCGGCTCTTCCTCCTGCTCGGGCTCAACCTGCGGAAGTTCCTCGCTGGGGAACTCCGCCAGCCGGGTCACCCGGTCCCCACTGAGAGACAGCAGCACCACCCGGTCGGCGACCCGCACCAGGAACAGCCGGAGCTTCCTGCCGATCGGCCGGCTTTCCAGCAGTTCCAGGTAGCGGCCCCGGCGGAGGAATCCGCCACCGGTCAGCTTCTTCAACAAGTAGACGCCCACGCAGATCAGGCCGACCACCAGCAGGGTGGCGCTGATTACGCGGACCCACGGTAGATTCTGCTCTGCACCGGCCGGGGGCCACCCGGGCGGCATCTTCTCGGAGGCGGCCCGGACCGTGCTGCCACAGACGAGCAGGGCCGCCGCGACGATCAGGCACCTTGCCTTTCGCATTGCGCGCATTGGACGGCTCCGTAAACGTACACTCAGCCGCCGCACTAAGGCGCAAGGGCCGTGCCAGCGGGGCGCTTGCGGCGGGGTAAGGGGCGCGCGGCGCCGATGAACATAAGCCCTACTCAAGCAAATGCTTACGCCGATGCGCCGCTGGGCACTTCGGGCGATATCGCCGCGCCGGTGGGTGGCAGGTGGATGAGTCGGGGAAGGGCCGTGGTTTTTCTCAACGCTCGTTCGTTTTCTCAACTTCCTCGGCGCCGCCGCCGAGTCCGGGGATGCTCCCTTTGGCTTCGACGACCTCGGTGATACGGAGCCCGAAGTTGTTCTCCACCACCACTACCTCTCCCCGGGCAAAGCAGACGTCGCGCACCAGGAGGTTGATGGGCTCGCCGGCGGACTTGTCCAGCTCCACCACGGAGCCGGGCCCCATCTGCAGCAGTTCCCTGACGGTCATGTTGGTCCTGCCCAGCTCGACGGTGACGGGCATGGAAATGTCGAGCACGAGGTCGAGGCTCAGTCCAGCTGCCCCGCCCTCCTCCCTGAGTTCCGAGAACCCGGCCGACTGCACCTGGGTGGCCTCCTCCTGCTCTGCTGCATCTTCGGTCAGCTGTTGCTCTTCCTCCTCCGGGGTATCCTCTTGTTGCTGCTCGGTGTCTTGTTGCTGGTCTTCAGGCATGGTCATCTCCCCTGCACAGTGAATTTCACGGCGTACTTCCCTCCCCGCACGCCGGGATACCCGCCGAACTTGACTTTGTCGTTGACTTTCACCTCCAGAGCGTCCCCGATTCGGGTATCGAGCAGAATGACGTCTCCGGGCTTCAGATGCACCAGTCGTGCGATCTTGATGTCCGCCGTTCCCAGCAGCACGGTCAGCTCCACATTTACCCGCTCGAGGTTCTTCCGCAGGGACTGCCGCATGGATTCGTCGGTGCCTTCGGCGGCGGCCCTCTCGGTCTCCTCGGCTTCAGGCGGCAGACCCCGGACGGCCTGGAACGGCACGGCGACCGATATCTGGCCGCTTCCGACGTTGCTCTGCATCAGGAAGCAGAACTGGACGAAGTCCTCCCCGCCGGGGAACAGGTCGAGGGTCTGAAGGTCCTGCACGAAATCACCGTGCTGCACCTCGAACTCCCCGATGTTGCGCCACAGTTCTGGCAGAGGGTCGAGAAAGCCTTTCAGGAAACTCCTCAGCAGGCGGACGTCCAGGTCGGTCAACTCCACGGTGGCTCCCTGGCCGCCGTCCACCTGCCCGCCCATCATCCTCTCCAGAACCACGGCGGCAAACTGGCCTTCCACAACGAGAACGCCCCGGTATCCCAGGGGTTCCAACATGAAAACCAGGCCGGCCACCGACTCCCCGGCTTCCTCCAGCAGGCTGTCCCACTTCATCTGGTCCATGCTGACCAGTTGGGTCTTGACGTTGCTGCGCAGCAGGCGGGATGCGTGAGCGGTGGCGTTCTGTGCAAGGGCCTCGTTGATCCTGCGGAGCTTCTTCAGCTGCGCCTTGTTGAAGCGGCTGGGCTGCTTGAAATCGTATCCGTGAACCCGCCGTGAGGGTTCCGGCTCCGGCTCGGGCTCGGCCTCCTCCTCACGGGTGGCCTGCAGCAGCGCATCCACCTCGTCCTTGCTGAGCTTTCCTCCCTCGGCGTCGCTCATTGGACGTTGAACTCCATGAACTTCACGCCTTCCACACGCGCCTCGCCGTATTCGGACAGAATGGCGTTGAATCCGTCCTTGATGTCCCGGCGCAGCTTCGCCAGGGCCGAGCCGCCCTTGACCTCCTCGAGTCGCTTATCCGACAGATACGTCAGCAGCCAGTCCTGGAAGACGGCTTTCTTGCCTCCTTCCACCAGTCGTCGCACCTCGGGGGCCTGTTCCTTCGGCACCTGCAGGGTAATGTTCACCTTGACGTAGCGGGTGAGGCGGCCTTCCGAGAGGTTGGCGACCGCGTCACCGTAGGAGATGTAGGTGTGGCGGGATTCCTCCCCCTCCGTTCCCTGCTTCGCGGCCGCACCTTCCTTGCCCGCAGGGGCGGCCGGCCGGACCAGCAGCACGGCACCCAGTATGCCGGCCCCCACGCCGGCCACCAGCACAGCGGCAACGGCGATGGCCCGGACCAGGGTCAGGCCCGATCGGGCGTTATTCGGCGGTGGCACTTTCACTTTCGATCGCTCCCTCTTCGAAGTGGCGCACGTAGGGTTTGGTCAGCATGACGTCAACTCGCAACTGGGCGGGCGGCCCTCTGCGCTCGGCAGCTTCCTCGGTCGCCCGGCGGCAGAAGCAGTAGAGGCGGGTCGCCGCGGCGGCCTGGAGGTCGGGCCTCATGGCGTTGATCAGCTTCCGTCGCACCAGGCCCGCAGCCTCCAGCGCGCGCACCGTCTGGGCGGCCTCGAGCCCGTCGGGGACCCTGAGGACCGACCCGATGCGAATGACGAAGCCACGGGCGGCGATGAGCGGTTCCAGCCGGTCCGCCAGTCCCCGGCAGAACTCCTCCTGTTCCACCTCGAAAGGCGCATCCAGTTTCTGATAGGAAAAGGGGGTGGGAAAGGTGACTCGCCAGCCGGCCCCTTTCTCGGGCTCGGAGACGTCGAAGCGAGTCTCCAGTTCCCGAAGGGCCCGCTGGGCCTGCTCCCGTTCGGCGTCAATGCGACGCAGCCGGGACGCCTCCTCCTGTCCCTCCGGGGTGAGGTATCGGGGCCCCGCGGGGCCGGGGACCAGCCCGCCTCCCATTCGCTCCCACACTCCGCCGAGACCAAAGGTCTCCAGCGCCCGCACGAACGAGCCCCTGCCCGCGTAGAACAAGCCCTCTCTCTGCACCGGAGCGAAGGCCTGCAGCGCGATGAAAAAGGCCAGAAGCAATATCATGATGGACGTGTAGGCGGTCATGTACTTCGGGGCGCCCTTCTGGCCCGATTCTTCTTCCTGCCGGGGAAGTGGAGAGATAGTCAAACCTCCAACATGATGATCTCACAGGTGCCGGGAGAAAGGGGCTTCTCCGAGAGTTTCACGTTATTGCTCAGTCCCACGTCGCGGCACTTCTGGGAGGCCATGCGGCGCAAGTAGCCGACCACTTGAACTCCCAACCTGGCCGACGTGAGAGGTCGTTCCTCGGCCGACACTCCCTTGCCGGGGCGTACGCGGACTACGATGCTGTAGGATTTCGCACGCGTCATCTGTACCACCCGATCCAGCACGTCTCTGCCCGCCTGTGTCAGCTCCTCCCCGGTTCCGAACAGATCGCCCAAGGGGATGCGGATTACCACAGCACCCTTCAGGCTCTTCAATCGAGAAATATCGATCTCCTCGTAGTGGCGCTTCAGGTCTTCAATGGGAGACTCTGACTCCATGGACGGCTTTTCGGCCCCCTGGGTGCTGAGCCGGGACTCCTCCAGCCGCCGCCGGGCCCGGCTGAGGCTGGCGGCGGGATGTCCCGCAGGGAGGACGGACATCCGCTGCGTACCGGCCATAAGGCCCTGCGCGAAGGCCTGGAAGTCCTCCTCCGTGGGCGTAGAGTACGTCAGCAACAAGACGAAGAAGGTCAGCAGCAGCGTGACGGCGTCCCCGAAGGTCAACATCCAGGCAGGGGCTCCGTCGCTCTGCTCCTCCGGTTGCGGCCGGCCTTGCTCGGGCATCGGTCACTCCCCGCTCTTTCTCTTGCCGGGCGTCAGGAACGAGGTCAGTCGGTCCTCCAACACGCTGGGGTTCACCCCGGACTGGATGCCGGTCAGGCCTTCTATCATCATCTGCCGGACCGTCTCTTCCTCCCTGCTCCGCGTCCGCAGTTTGCCGGCCAGGGGGATGAACAGCAGGTTGGCCAGGAGGGCGCCGTAGAAGGTCGTCAGCAGGGCGGTGGCCATGCCAACGCCGATCTGGGAGGGATCGTCCAGTGTGCGCAGCATCTGCACCAGCCCGATGAGTGTGCCGATCATTCCGAAGGCGGGCGCGGCGTCTCCCATGAAGCTCAGGATGCTGCTGCCCAGGCGATTGCGCCGCTGCAGCGTGTTCAGCTCGATGAGCATGACTTCCCGGATCTGCTCGCTCTCGGTGCCGTCTATCAAAAGCTGCAGCCCTTTGGAGAGGAAATCATCGTCAAGCTCCCTCATGGTGTCTTCGAGGGCGAGCACGCCGTCCCTCCGCGCCGTTCGTGCGAACTCGGACATCTGTTCTATGACGTTTTCGGCAGGCGGGATGTTGACGGCGAAGGTGCGTTTGACGACGCTGAAGATGCGCATCACCTCGGCCAGCGGGAAATGCACGAGGGTGGCGCAGGCTGTCCCCCCCACCGTGATGAGCATGGCCGGCACGTTCAGAAAGGCCCCGGCCCCTCCGCCGATAAAGATGGCGATGGCGATGAGGACGAATCCTGCTACTGCGCCCAGCAGCGTCGCTACGTCCATAGGCGTCAGCCTCCCTGCTGTGTCTCGGCCGGTATCACGTGCTTGAGCCGTTCAGTGATTTCGGCGCCCATTTGTGGGGTCTCGAGGCTCTCCAGGACTTTGGCGGCGTTTCTGTCATTCATCAGATAAATGATCTTGACCACCGTCTCCTTCTGATCGGAGACGAACATCTCAGTCAGTATCTCAGCGGCCCTATCTGGGGCCATTTTGCCGTATATCTCAGCGGCGCCCTTGAGGTTGGACTCTTCGGCCTGCTCCAGCTTAATTTCACGCGCGTCGAGTTCCCTTTCCCTCTGGTTCAGTTCTTCCCGGAGGGATTCCAGCTCCTGTCGGCGTTTTGTGAACTTCTTCAGGACAGTGTCTCGCTCCTCCTGGAGCTGCCCCTCCCAGGACTCCAGCTCCCTTTCCCGGCGATTGAGCTGCATCAAAGCGGCGTCGTATTCGGACTTCTTTTCGGTAAGCTGTTCGGCGAGTCGCCGCAGCCGGGCTTCGGTGCCAAACCGCACGAAAGGCAACTCACGTCCGGGCTCGAGTCCCTCGGCCTCTTCGGGTTCCCCGGTGGGCTCCTCGGGCGCTTCCCGCAGCGGGAACAGGCCGCCCACCAGCGGCACTTTGGCCAGGCCGGCCTGCTCCGGTCCCAGGCCTCCGCGCATCCGCACGACCACGACCATGGTTGCCAGGCAGGCCACCATCGCGGCCGCCAGGAGGCCGATCCCGAAGAGTATCTTCTTCACCTGTCGTCCTCAGCCTGAATAAATTCTCTGCTGGAGTGCAGGTCGATGACTTTCTGTTCGATCTTTTCTCTTTCGGCCAGAAACTCTTTCTTCAGCCTGTCGCGGTAGTTCTCCACTACTTTGCGGGCACGCATCACGCGCTCCAACTCCTGCCTCACTTCCTCCCGGCGGCCCTGCAGTCGGGCCGTCTCTCGTTCGCACTGCCGTATCTTGTCCCGAACGTATTGGAGGTAGTCGGCGCAGTCGGCGGCCCGGCGCAGCTCGCCTTCCCGGCGGGCCTCGCCGATCTCCTCCAGCAGTTGCTGGCGAGTCAGCTCCCAGCGGCTGCGGGTCTGCTTCTGCTGCAGGATGGCTTCGTCCAATCCGGACAGCTCGATCTCCAGGCCCTTCTCCTGATGCTCCCGGAAGTCGAGGACTTTCTGGAAGGGGAACGTGAACGTGTTACCTGCCATCACTTCACTCGTTGCCGGAGTGGCTCATGCGCCCCGCCTCAGAATTCCCAGCGGCTGGTAACCGCCTGGAATTTGCGCAGGGCGCTCTCTACTGACTCGTGTTCTCCGATGCGCTGGGATAAAAGCTCGTTGATCTCGGGCATCAGCTCGATGGCCAGATCGATCTGGGGGCTGGTCCCCTCGGTGTAGGCGCCGATCTTTATCAGGTCCTCCGCCTCCCGATACGTGCTGAGGATGCTTTTCAATTGCCGCACAACTTCGAGGTGTTCCTCGTCGACCACCTGCCTCATCACCCGGCTGACGCTGGCCAGCACGTCGATGGCCGGGTAGTGGCCCCGGTCGGCCAGTTCGCGCGCCAGGGCGATGTGCCCGTCGAGGGTGGCCCGGACGGTGTCCGCCACCGGTTCGGTAAAATCGTCCCGCTCCACCAGCACGGCGTAGATGCCGGTGACGCTGCCGTGTGGCGAGTTGCCCAGCCTTTCGGTGAGGGCCGGCACCAGGGAAAACGTGGAAGGGGGGTATCCCCTCGTGGTGGGGGGCTCGCCGGCGGCCAGGCCGACTTCCCGCTGGGCGTTGGCCACCCGGGTGAGGGAGTCCATCATGTAGAGCACGTCCATGCCCCGGTCCCTCAGATATTCGGCGATGGTGGTGGCCGTAAATGCAGCTTTTATCTTCAGCAGCGGGGGCGATTCAGCGGTGGCCACGACAACCACCGATTTGCTGAGGCCCCCGGTGCCCAGCTTCTCGTTGATGAACTCTCCCACCTCACGCCCTCTCTCCCCGACCAGCGCGATGACGTTGGCGTCGGCTTCGCTGTGGCGGGCGATCTCCCCCAAAAGGGTGCTCTTACCCACGCCGGAACCACTGAATATGCCGACGCGCTGTCCTTTCCCGAGTGTCAGGGGGACGTCTATGGCCCGGATGCCGGTCTCAATGGGTTCGGATATTTCGGGGCGTTTCAGGGGGTGGGGTGCGGCCTTGTCGATCGGCGCGCTGTCCGGACAGGATATGGGCGGGCCGTCGTCCATGGGGTTGCCCAGGCCGTTCAGAACGCGGCCCAGCAGGTTGTCGCCGAGCCCCACCTCGAGGTCCTGGTAGGAGAAAGTCACCCTGTCGCCGGGCTGAACGCCGTTCAGCTTCTCCAGCGGCATCAGTATGGTGACGTTCTCGCGGAATCCGATCACTTCGGCCTTCACCGAGCGGCCGTTGTTGCCGGAGCGCGGGTGAATCCTGCACAGTTGGCCCACACCCACGGCGGGACCTTTGGCCTCCACGATGGCGCCGGTCACCCTGGTGATCTCTCCCTCGTAATCCATGCAGTCCAGTTGAGCGACCTTGGCGGTATAGCGCTTCAGATCAAATCCCATTGGCTTTCCCGTTCTCTTTCAGCAGGCTCTTCTCGATCTTTTCCAGCCTTCCGGGTATCTCGGAGAATATCTTGCCGGAGTCGGTCTCTATGCAGCACGAAGCAAGGGGTATGGAATCGTCGGGCACGGTGGTAATGCGGGTCCTCCCGTAAGCCTGCCCAAGCTGTTGGACGGCCTTTTGCGTTGTTTCCAGGTCGGCCGGATTCACCCGTATGACCAGGGATCCTTTCTCCCGCACGGCGCGGAGTGCGGAACGGACGACCTGGCCGATCTTGTATCTGCCGTTCTCTATCTCGTGCTGGAGGACTTTCTCGGTAATGCTGAGGCTGAAGGAGACGATCTCCTCCTCGCTGGCCTCCAGTATCTCGGCTCTCTCCTGTTGGACGCTGCCGATCAAGCCGCCCAACTTCTGCAGTCTCTCGTCGAGTTCTCGCTGCTGGCGCTCCAGTTCGGATTCGCGCGCTTCGAGGGCCTCCTCCCGGCGGTCCAGCTCCCGCTCCCTTTGTTCCATCCGCCGCCGTTCCTCGGCGAACTTCAGCCGTTCGGCGCTGTCAAGCCGCGGCGCATTGGTGGCGGTACGGACCGAACGGAGCGGCCGGTTGAACCGCAGCGGCTGTTGATCACTCGACATACTCTTCGTCTCCGATCTCGACCACCAGTTCTCCGTCCCGGTACATCCGCCGGGCCAGTTTCATAATCTCCTCACGGGCTTCCTCCACCTGGCTGACGGGCACCCGTCCGGTCATCTCCCTCTCTTCCTCCACCCTCTCGCGCAGGCGCTGGGACATGTTGGAGGACATGTGCTCGCGCATCTGCTGAGAAGCCCCTTTGAGGGCCATGGCGATCTGGGCGACCTCGACGTTCCGCAGCAGCTCCTGCATCGACCGGTTGCTGACCTTCGGCAGGTCCTGGAAGCCGAAGATCAGCCGCTCCACCTCCTCGGCCAGGTCCGGCTCCCTCTGGTGAAGCTGACCGAGAATGCGTTCCTGGGACTCCTTGTCCAGAGTGCCCAGCATGCTGGCCAACTCCTGTGCCCTTTTCTCCTCGGTGTCCATGCCGGCTTCCGGGCCGAGTTCTTCGACTTTCTCCTTGAAGCCCACCACGATCTCGTCGGCCACTTCCGGGGGCACGTTCTCGTTGGAAATGATGCGCTCCACGATGGCCTCCCGAACCTCCTCATCGAGCATGTTCAACACGTTGCCGGCCTTCTCCCCGGGGAGGTTCGACAGCAGGACGGCCGCGCAACGGGGGCTCTCTTTGTCCAGGACGGCGGCGATCTGCTTCTCGGGCAACTGCTCCAGAAACTGTCGGGGCGATTTGTCTTCCTCGGTCTCCTCCCGCTCCTCGGCGGTCTCCTCGTAGAGTCGCTGAACTTCCTCCTCGCCCTTGGCCTTTGCCAGAACGCGGCGGAACCTTTCCTGGGGGTGGCCCACGAAGAAGGCCCCCCTCCTCTGCTTCAGGAAGAAGCCCCGCAGGGCCTCCCGTTTCTCTTCCTCGCCCAGTTCTCCGATCTGGAGTGCTTCGGCTGCTTCCCGGAGCTTGGCCAGCGTGTTTTCGCCCATGTTCTTCAGCAGCTCCGCCGCCTGTTCGTCTTCCAGTGACATCACCAGAATTGCGGCTTTCTGAGCGGGTGTGAGTTGTCCAGCCACCGCGGGCTCACTCCTCTCCTTCAACCCAGCCTTCAATCATCCGGCCCGCCATCTCCGGGCTTTCGGAGACGAACCGTGATATCTCACGTCGTATGATCTCGTCTTCGTTCACCGCCATGGGGGGGCCGGCGCCGCCTTCCCCTTCGACGACCTCGGGCACGACTACGCGGCGGGGCGAGGCCGATTCGATACGTTTCAGCGCGCGCCGTCCGATCAGCAGCAACACGAGGGCCGCCACTCCGATGGAGAAGTACTTACCGCTCTCCACGGCCCAGGCGGGCAGAGCCTTGCTCACCTGTTCCAACCTCGCCGTACCCGGCTGGAACCCGGCCTCGACGACCTTCAGTGTGTCGCCCCGGGATTCGTCGATGCCGATGGCCTCTGTGACCATGCGGCTCACCTCTTCGACGCTCGGCAGGGAACCTGCGGCCTGCCCACCCCCGCCTTCGCCCTCTCCTCCCTCGGCTGCCTCCTGCTCGGCAGGCCCCTCCGGCGAGGTCAGGTCCACGAACGCCGCAACGGTGAGTCGTTTGATGCTGGCGCCGCGGCTGACGCTCTCGCGCACGGACTCGCTGACCAGGTACTCTGTCTCTATATCCTCGGTTTTGCTGGTGCCCGTCGGGCCCGGGCCGGTGCTCGCGGCGCCTCCTTCTTCGCCCGGGACGTTGGAGGCGGAACCGGCGGCTCCGGTCGCCTGCGTGGAGCCGCCGGTGGACTGGCTGCTCTCGACGCGTTCCTTGACCACCACCCGGCCCTCGGGGTCGTACTTCCGGGTGGTTTCCCGGCTGTCCTCAAAGTCCATCTCCGCGCTCACCCTCACTGTGCACCGGTTGACCCCCAGGACCGGTTCCAGCATGGACTCGGCTTGCTCGGAGAGGTATTGTTCCACCTGCCTCCGGTAGGCCAACTGTTCGTCCGCCGCAAGCTCCGCGGGGCTCTGGGCCGATCCGCCCAGCACGTTGCCCCGCCCGTCGGTAATGGTGACGTGCTCCGGGGAAAGATCCTCCACGGCGGAGGCGACAAGGTTGGCCATGGCGGTGGCGTATCGCTGCCGGAGGGCTCCTTCCGGGCGGGTGACCACCATCACCGAGGCGCTGGCCGCCTGCTGCTCACGGGCAAAAAGCTTTTTCTCCGGCAGTGCCAGGTGCACCCGCGCGTAAACCACGGAGTCAAGGGAGCTGATGGTGGTGGCCAACTCGTTCTGGAGTGCGCTGACGTAGTTGACCCGTTCGGCGAAGGGGGTCATGCCGATCTTGGGCTCTTGGAAAGCTTCGAAGCCCATACGCGCCCCGCTGGGCAGGCCCTGTTCGGCAGCTACCATGCGGGCTTCGTCGATCTTGCCCGCCGGCACCATCACGGCGCTCCCCTCGTCGGCGAAGCGCGCTTTCACGCCTTCGTCCTTCAGGGAGCTGACCAGCTCGGAGCATTGCTTGGCGTCCAGTCCGGTGCAGAGCACTTCGTATTCGGGCACTCCGGCCCAATACACCGCCGCAGCCAGGGCCCCGACGCAGAGGACTACCAGCAGCAGCAGCAGCACCCGATGCCCGGGGGAAAGCCTGGTCCAGACTGCGCTGAGCTGCTGCCCGAGGTCCTCGAAGAATCCCATCTGTCACACCTGCATGCGGATAATTTCTTTGTACGCCTCCAGCAGTTTGTTCCGGATGGCCATCATCAGCCGGAAGCTGAGGTCCGCCTCGTTCACTGCGGCCACCACCTGGTGGAGACTCTCCAGCTTGCCGCTGGCCAGGTCGAAGACGGCCTTGTCGGCCTCCTTCTGGAGCTGATCGACTTCCTCCAGGTAGCCCTGCAGCATCTTTTTGAACTGCCCGCTCTCGGAGGTCTTCTCCCCGGCCGGCCGCGGGACTTCCGGGCCTCCGGGGCGTATGGGCGTGCTTTCCACCACCGGTCACCTCAGCAGCTTGAGTGTCTCCTCGGAGATCTGCCGAAAGTTCCGCATCGCCATAAGGTTGGCCTCGTAGGCCCGGCTGGCGGTCAGCAGATCGATCATTTCCATAGGCAGCTTGACGTTGGGCATCTTCAGGAACCCGTCTTCATCCGCATCGGGGTGGCCCGGGTTGTAGACCGTGCGGAACGGGCCGGGTGAGGGCACCACGCCCTTCACGCGCACACCGGACAACCGGTCCAGTAACGTGGAGAAGACCACCTGGCGCCGGCGGTATGGTCCGCCCCGGGGGGTGCGGGTCGTTTCGGCATTGGCCACGTTGTTGGCCACCACCTGCATCCTCAGCCATTCGGCCCGCAGGCCGGAGGCCGAGATGTCCATGGCGCGGAACAGTCTGTCGTGATTCACCGGCCTTTACCTCCCCTCGATGGCGGCGCGCAGCCTGCCAATCCGCGAGCGCAACACGCCGAGATAGAGCCGTGTCCGGAGCACGTTCTTGTTGAGCGCAACGATCTCGCGCCCCAGCGAAACGTCATTGCCGTCGGCTCCCACGTCCGGGAACAACGGCCTGTAGGTTTCGGTGCCGATTCTTTGGCCGGGCCGGACGGTCCCGTTCTCGTCCATCACGTCACTGAGTCTCTGGGCGAAAGTCACCCTCATCGTGCGATAGCCCGGGGTGTTCAGGTTCGCCATGTTGTTGGCGATCACCATGTTGCTTCTCTCGGCTGCGTCCATCAGGCCCAGCAGAGAGTTACAATTGAGGATGCCCATCCGCCTCCTCCTTATCGACAGTTTGCTCGCCGTGTTGGGTGCAAACCCGGTGCCAAAGTCGATCGGCCCAGAGCGACCCGGCGGTCGTCCGCCGCCGATTCTGGGGCACTACCCGACCGGAGGTCTTCAACGCGGGCCGGGGCCGGAAAACTCTTCCGTTTTCAGGAAAAGTTTTCGTCGATGTAGCCCTCGTCCCTATACTTTTTCAACTTGTTCCGGATGGTCCGCGTTGAAATATCCAACCTCTCCGCCGCCCGCGTGCGATTGCCGTCGGTCTCTCGAAGGGTGGCCAGGATCACCTGACGTTCGACGTCCTCAAGGGTCGGTCCCCAGGGGGCATCGGTCAGTTGTCGGCCTCGGGGTGTCCGGACGTACTCGGGAAGATCCTCGGGTCCGATGTGCCCGTCCCCGTCCATGATGATCAGTCGTTGAAGGAGGTTCTCCAGCTCCCGCACGTTGCCCGGCCAGGGATAGCGCCGGAATATCTGGAAGACCTCCTGTTCCACCCGGGGGCAGTCCCGGCCCAATCGCCGGGCGAACTTCCGGGCGAAGTACGTGGCGAGCACCTTGATGTCGCCCTCCCGTTCACGGAGGGGCGGAAGGAGCAGGGGCACCACGTTCAGCCGGTAGTAGAGGTCCTGACGGAAGCGGCCCTCCTCGACTTCCTCCGCCAGATCGCGATTGGTGGTGGCGATGAAGCGGATGTCCACCTTCAGGGTCTTGGTCCCTCCCACCCGCTCGAACTCCTTCTGCTCGATCACGCGCAGCAGCTCGGCCTGAAGCTTGTCGGAAGTCTCGCTGATCTCGTCCAGCAGCAGGGTTCCCCCATCGGCCAGTTCGAAGCGCCCGGGCTTGGAGGAGTGAGCACCGGTGAATGCGCCCTTCTCATGGCCGAACAGCTCGCTCTCCAGCAAAGCCTCCGAAAGAGCGGCGCAGTTGACGCGGATGAACGGTCCGTCGCTGCGAGGGCTGACGGCGTGGATGAGTCGGGAGACCAGTTCCTTACCGGTGCCGCTCTCCCCCTGGAGCAGAATCGTGGCGTCCGTGCGAGCCACCTGCCGCGCCTGAGCGCAGGCCTCCTGCATGACTTCGCTCTCGCCGATGATGTCGCGGTCTCCGTTCCCCCCGGCCAGCTCGGCGTGGAGGTACCTGTTCTCCTGGACCAGCCGGCGGTGTTCCCTCAACTTCTGCAGCAGCAGCTCCACCTCGTCGGCGGAGATGGGTTTTAGCAGGTAGTCGAACCCGCCGCTCTTGATGGCCTCCACCGCGCTGCGGACGTCGCCGTGGCCGGTCACAACAACAACGTCGCTGGGGGGGCGTCCCTCCCGGGCCTTGCGGAGGACCTCCAGGCCTCCCTTGCCCGGCATCCTCAGGTCGGTGAAGACGACGTCAAATCCGGTTTCCTCCAGCATCCTGCAGGCCTGCTTGCCGTCCTCGGCGGTCAGAACTTCGATCTCGCCGTCCACCGTATGGAGGATCTCCTGCATGACCTCCCGGTCGGAGGCGGCGTCGTCCGCAACCAGCGCTCTGCTTATCATGTCTCCTCCGGAGCCGGGGCCCTGGACAGCAGGAAAGAAACCCTTGTTCCCTCCCCGGGGGCGCTCTCTACTTCGAGCCGACTGTCGTGGAGCTGCAGAATCCGATGCACGATGCATAATCCGAGGCCGGTGCCGCCGTCCTTGTCGGTGTAGAAAGGCTCCAGTATTCGTTCCTTCTGTTCGCGGGTCATGCCGCGTCCCGTGTCGCGGACTTCCACGCGGACCGGTTCGGCCGTGTCGGCGGCCGAGGCGGCGACGTGAACGGTGCCTTCCCCGTCCAGAGCTTCCATCCCGTTCTGCACCAGGTTCAGCAGGACCTGCTTGATCTTGTCGGAGTCGGCCACGACCCAGCGGACCTCATCGGGGACGCGGACGCGGATGCGCCCGTCGGTACCGGGTCTTTCGGCCCGCACAAACTCGGCGATCCGATGCGCCTCCTCCCTCAGATCGCAGGGAGCCAGCTTGACGCCGTCGGGACGTGCGAAGTCCAGCAATCGGCTCAGCAGGTTATTGAGCCGGTCGACGGCGCCCACAATGTGATCCACGCAGCGGTCTTGCGCGTCGTCGTCGTCGGGGCGTCGCTGCAGGATGCTGGCGAAGCCCTTGATGCCGTTGAGGGGTTTGCGTATCTCATGGGCGAGGCCGGCGGCCATCTTGCCCAGGTCGGCCAGTTTCCCCTGTTGGTAGAGCTGCAGTTGGAGGGCGCACAGCCGCGTGATGTCCCGGTCAAGCTGTACGGCGCCGATCGGCCGGCCCGAGGAGTCCTCCACCCGGCAGGCGGTGCTGGAGATGACGGTGAGCTGCTCTCCCTGCAGTTCCCGGCGTTGGGATTCCTGGGGGCTCTCGCCCTCAAGTACGCGCTCCAGCAATTCGTGGTGGGGCTGCATGACTTCCCGGAAGTGCGCGCCCATGGCCTCCTCCCGGGGCCGGTTCCACATGGCTTCGGCGGCGGGGTTGAATGTTCGGACGCGGCCCTCCAGGTCCGTTACCACCACGGCGGTGGGGATGCTCTCCAGGATGCTGCGCTGGAAGTTGTAGGCCTCGTCCAGCTCCTGGACCTTTTGTTCCAGCTCCCGGTTGGCCGACTCCAGCTCAGTGTCCACCTGCTCCGCCCGCGCCCTCAACTGGAGGTATGCCTCCTTGAGCTGTGCGGTCTGGCGGCTAAAGTGCTCGAAGGCTTCCTCGAGCGCTTTGACCTCGCCGGGCGGCACCCTTATGTTCTCTTCTGCAAGCTTCACCCCGCGTTCCTCAACCTCCTCCGTAGAGTCGAGTTGCCTTACGGGCGTTGATGGCGCCACGCGTCTGCCGGGCTGCCCGCTCCTCGGAACGCACCCGCTCCAGCAGCTTCTCCTGAACTCCCCGCTGCCGGCCGGCTATCTGGTCTATGGCCTCCTCAATGGAGGTCAGTACGTCCTCCAGGGCGTCGCAGGATTCCCTCTCTCCCTGCTTCCATTTCTCCTTGGCCGGCTCGATGCCCTGTTCTATCTCGGCTATCTCGGCCATGAGCTGTTCTATCCGCCCGCAGAGGCTCCGCACTTCGCCGGCCCCCTCACCGGCCTGGACGGCCCGTTCCTGGCGGGCCACCAGGTCCAGGATGCGGCGGTAGAGCTCCTCTTCCCGCCGGTAGGCATTGGTAAGCTGTTCGGCCAATGGATTCACGGGGTCACCTCGGTTTCGCTGCTTCCCAGTTCTTTAATCGCCAAAAGCCACTCCGCCCAGGACCTCCGCGGGCTCTGCGGGTCCAGCTCCCGCAAAAGTTTGGTGGCTTCCTTGGAGTTTCCGGTGTTGGCTTCGCTCAGCAGCAGCATCACCACCAGATGCTCACTGTCGGGGTCCCGTTCCAGCAGACGCCGGTAGGTGCGGGCGGCCCGCTCGTAAGAACCTGCTTTGTAATAGACAGCGGCCAGGTCCTCTTCGTCGCCGACCAATCCATCCACGGCGCTGATCCACCGCTCCGGCAGCGGCGGCGGCTCCTCCAACGCCGCGGGCTCCGGTGCCGCTTCCTCTTCGGCCGGCGGTGGAGGCTCGAACTCCCGCAGCGTTTCGGGCATCTGCCGCGCCTCTTTCAGCAGCTCGGCGGCGGGTTCGTAGAGCCTTCCCAAATCGGGGTCCTCCAGTGGCGCATGGTAGCTTTGCTCCAGCCGCTGCGGCGGCGTCGCGTCCTCTTCCTCCGCGGCACGCACCGCTGCGGCAATGCCGAAGGCCAACAGTGTTGCAATCGCTATGCCGAAGTATCTCATCGCCCGCTTCCCTCCCCGGGGGCCTGACATTTGCCACTGTATGCCAGGGCCGCCTCGTCGAACTTGCCGGTCTCCCTGTAGTGTTCGGCGATCATCCGCAGGGCCCGGCACCTTATGGCCTTCGAGGTGGACCTGACGGCGAGACGGCGGGCCAACTCAAGGCCCTTCGCCGGCCGGGTGGCCATCAGGAGCCGGGCGCGACACAGCTCCGCTCGGGAGCGGAGGGACTCTCCCTCGATCTTGCCCTTCAGTCTCTCAAGCACTTCCTCGGCTTCCTTGTAGCTTCCGCGGTCCAGCAGAAGCCGCGCCTGTTCCACGCGCAGCCGCCTGCGGCGCTCCGGCTCCTGCACTTCGGCCAAGGCGTCGCCGAGCGCCGCCAGCGCGAGATTGTGCAAGTCGCATTCCCGGTAGGCTCTCAGCATGTCGGGAAGGGCGTCCCAAAAGTGCTTCTCGTAACCGAAGCGGTGCACGAGCACCTCCCCGAGCATGACGGCCCTGAAGGTCTCGCCGCACTCCACGTAGGCTTTCAGCAGGTCGCAGCACGCCTGGGGGGCCTTCTCGCTGTCAGCGGGCCACCGCTCGAGATAGGTCTCGTAGCGGTCCACGGCCTTCCGGTGGAACCCTCGCTCCAGGGCCATCCGGGCCAGCCTGTAGTCGGCGCGCGAGGCGTAGTCGGTCCGGGGGAACCGGCTGCGCAGCTCCAGGTAGCGTTCCTCCAGCTCCTCGGGAGCGGCACCGGTTTTCTCCAGGCAGATGGCGATGTTGTAGAGGATCTGCGGCTCAAGCGGCTTGTTGACCTCCCCGGCAAGCGCCTGACGGAAGCATGTGGCGGCCTCTTCGTACTTTTCCAGCCTGAATTCGCTCTGGCCGGCCCACAGGAAAGCTACGGGGGCCAGCCGATGGTCCGGCCATCCGTCGGCCAGCCGGAGCAGCTCCTGCTCGGCTCTCTCCCATTCGTCCAGATCATACCAGGCCCGGCCGGCCAGATAGTGCGCCCAGGCCGCCCAACTCGACTGGGGATACTGGCTGCACAGGATGGAGAGCTGGTCCAGTGCCAGGCGGGTCTTGTTCCTCGCCATGTAGAGATGGGCCAGCACGTAGTAGGCCTCGGGGACGTTGCCGGACTCCGGATAGAGAATGAGGAACTCCTGGACCGCCCAGAGGGCGGCTTCTGCGGCAGCAGAGCCGGTCGCGGGTACCGGGTCGGCCTTCAGCACTTCCATGACTTCACCGTCTGCACGCACCCGAAGGCCCACCGTGCCCAGCACCACTTCCAGCGCCTCCTCGGGTCCGACGGCGTTCAAGCAGGCGGTCACGCCGTAGTCGGCCGGCGCCTCATGCTCTATCTCCACGCGCGTGGCCCGTTCCAGTTCAGTCAGCACCTGACTGAGCGGCGCCCCATCGGAGCGGATGTAGAGTTCACCGGGCGCGTAGTCCACCTCCACCGTTCGGTCGCCGTAGCCGCCGGTGACGGCCCGGGCGTCGGCTTCCGAGAGAGGGCGACACTTGCACGACTCTTCTCCGAAGGCAGGAGGTTCCATGCCGTAGAGCCTGCGGGCCGCCTCGTCGATGTCCAGGTACTGGCGCATCCTGGCCATGGACTTCTTGTAGGTGAGCCACCGATTGAGGGCGGCCTCGTCGCCGTAGCGGGCAGAGTTCGCGCGCAGCAGGTAAAGCTGACGGAAATATTCCTCCCAGCGCTCCTGGTCCCCCAGCACGGTGATGGAGGTGCTGAGGGCATGTTTCCATAGTTCGCTGCCGGGTCTGCCGAGCGAACGAAGGGACTCGGCCATCTGAAAAGCTTCTCGGTAGCGACCCAGTCTGAGGAGCGTGCGGCTGAGCTTATGGCGGGCGTAAAGGACTCTGGGAACCCCTTCCCCTTCACGAGCGGCGGCGCTCCGATACAATTGGGCCGCAGCGGCGTAGTCACCCGCCCGCTCCCTCTGCTCGGCCCGCTCCAGAAGTCGCTGGTAGTCCAGTGCGGCCACCTCTTCGGCCGGTATCGGTGCGTCGGGGGCCACGCCCGCGGCGGCCCGGCGCTCAGCACCCGAAGGCGCCTCAGGCTCCCCCAGGCCCCGCAGTCCCAGCACCAGCGTCACCACAAAGGCCAGGAAGGCCACCCCGATGGACATCCCCAGCACCCACAGAGGGACGGAGCCCACAACAGGTATGTTGACCCTGCCAAGGTGAGGCGGGGATATTTCTTCCTCCGTTTCCTCATCTTCCGCCTCCTCTTCGGCCTCTTGTTCCGCCTCCTCTTCGGCCTCCTCGGGGGCCGGCTCCTCGGGCTCGCCGGTGCCTCCTGACGACTCCTCTTCTTCGGGGCGCTCCGGGGTGTCGTCGGGCTCCGGTTGCTGTTGCTCCTCATCGGTGAGCGGCTCCTCCGTCTCGGCGGCCTCTTCTTCCGCAGCAGGCTCGGGTTCGGCCGTCTCTTCTTCAAGAGCACCTTCCCCGTCCTCCGGCGTCTCCTCCGGGTCGCCGGCGTTCCCCTCTGTCGCGCCGGCCTCTTCCGCAGGTTCCTCTTCGGCCGAGTTCGGATTCGGCTGCTCGGGGCCGGAGCTTCCCTCTTCTTCGGGCATCGGTTACCTCCACAGAAACCTTTTCTCGGCAGGTGTCACGCCCGCCTCTGAGGCGGGAGACGAGACGGAGTTCTCGAGGTGCTCGCTCAGTTCCTCTGTGCTGTCCAGGACGGACAGCCGGTTGGAGCCCTCGATCAGTTCCAGGAGGTACTTCTGATGGCCGTTCAGGTGAAGCAGGACGATGCGACCGTCTCGTTCGGCGAGCTTGCGGCTCTGCTCGACACAACTCTGCAGGAAGATGCTGCTGATAAACTCGACCTCTTCCAGGTCGATGACAAGGTTGGCGGTGTCCGGACCGGTCCGGGCGGTGAGGGCGCGCCAATCGAGTGGCCGCACGAGGGCCTTCTGAAGGACACGGACCACCACGGACCCATCTCGCCGGAGCTGCCGGAACTGCATCTCAGAGCCTTTCGCTGAGGACGATGCTGCTGACGTCCCCATCGGCGACGAGCCGGGCCTCTACCCCGAGTTCGGTGCTGATTTCTTCCAGGTTCTCCGACCGGACCTCTTCCTCCGCGGCCCCGCTGATGCAGAGGATGACGTGTCCGCGGAACAGCCCGGCACGGGCGGCGCCCCCTTGCTCTCCGTCACACAGCAAGGCGACCGCCTCGACACAAACCTGCAAGAGTTCGGCGACCCGCTTCTCGTCGTAACCGAGGTGCCGGAGAATCTCCCGTAGCCGTGAGAGGGCCTCGTCGCTGCCATCGTAGAGGCAAAGAGGGCTGAAGGAGAAAACTTCCTCCCCACCCCCTTCCAGGAAACGGCGGAGGTCTTTCTCTCCGAGACGGCTGGGAGAACTTCTCCGGTCATGTTGGTCCTCGGTTTCCTCAAGGAACTCATCGATGCGTTGCTTCAAATACCGTACCTCGCAGGGCTTGGTGACGTAATCCCAGGCCCGGAGGCGAAGTGCGGCGACGGCGGTCTCCAAAGCTGCAAAGCCGGTGAGCACGATGACTCCGGTCCCGGGATTCCGCCGCCGGGCCTTGCGGATGAGTTCGGTGCCGGACACACCGGGCATCTTCAGGTCGGTAATGATGAAGTCGTAGGTGGTCCGCTGGAGCAGACCGTCGGCTTCGTCCCCGTCGGCGGCGCAGTCAACGCGCCATCCGTCCCCCATGAATATCTCCCGAAGGGCCCAGCGGATGGTCTCCTCGTCGTCAACTATCAGCATGCGGCGACTCATGCGGGAACCCTTTCCCCCATCTCAGCGTGCAGGCGCGCGGGAAAGGTAACCGTGAAGGTGGTGCCCTCGCCGGGCCGGCTCGCCACCTCGATGCCGCCCTTGTGGGCTTCCACGATCTTCTTGCTCACCGACAGCCCCAGCCCCACCCCGTTCGACTTACTGGTGAAGAACGGCTCGAATATCCTGCCCAACTGATCGGTTTCGATTCCCTCGCCGGGATCACGGAAGGCCACCGCAACCCGCTGTCCGTCGTCCAGCCGATGCAGGTCCACCACCAGCTCACTGCCCCGGGGGCTGGCCTCAACGGAGTTCAGAAGGATGTTGCGGAAGACCTGCTGGACGAGGTCG
The DNA here is from genome assembly GCA_964510315.1 of uncultured candidatus Brocadiaceae bacterium. Taxonomy (GTDB): domain Bacteria; phylum Planctomycetota; class Brocadiia; order SM23-32; family SM23-32; genus CAZEAP01. The sequence continues at coordinate 121,541 of CAZEAP010000001.1, read as the reverse complement.
GGATCGACAGAGGCTGCGCAGCCCGGCGCCGGGCGGTTGACCTGAACCTGGATTTGCTTTTTCTTCAGGTGGGCCTGAACCGAGTCTATGCTCTCCTCCACCACCTCTTCCAGCTCGCACTGGACCACGCGCGGCTTGTATTCGCGGGCGAAATGCAGAAGGTTGCTCACCACCTTCTCCATCTTCTCCGCTTCGCGGTGAATGTTGTCCAGCACCATCACCCGGGAATCCTCGGCGTCCATCTTGCCTTGGAGCACTTCCACCGACAGCAGCATGCCGCAGAGGGGGTTCCTGATCTCGTGGGCTACCGACGCCGAGAGTTCCCCCAGGGTGGCGAGCCCGACAAGAGTGTCCGTCTCGTTGCGGAGTCGCTCCACCATGCCGAGCCAGCGCGATACGCTGCGGGACCAGGAATCCACGCAATCCCGGCGCAACGAACAGATAGATTCCTTCAGGTCGGACATCAGGTCGGCTACTTCGGGAGTTCGGGCGCCGCTTTCCCCCAGGCGCTCCTCCAGCCGATTCAAGGTAAGCTCGGCGTGCTGAGTGCGCTCTGAAGCTTTGCGCAGATTGTCGCGCTCTTCGGCCAGCTCACCGAGGATGCGTCGGGCCACTGACCGCACCGCGCCGGGTTCCCCGGCGTCGGCTCCCTCGGAGATGCACCGCGGAAGGTCCCGCTTGCCGTCTGTCATGTGCCGTACCGGACGCTCAGGTAGCTGTTGTGCACAGCAACCACACCGGTACTGACGTGTAGAGGGAACCCAAACTGAGTTTACCAGCACTCAGTGGATGGAGCAAGTGCGCAAATACTTTGCCACCAGAATCAGATATCCGGCCCTCCGGCCACCCCCTCCGCGGCGTAGAGGGCCGTGGGCCGCACGGGCGGCCCTGGAAAATCGAAAAGCGCTCAAAAACGCCTCAAACGGCCAACCTGGGCTTTCTCCGAGGCCCGTCGAACGTTTCATTATGCAACGTCCGTTGTCAGATCCATCACCCGTGCCGGGTCCTTCCCCCTACCGGCGGGGCCCGTCGGGATACGATCCGGGGCGGGCCGGAGAAGTTGGAGCGGGCGGGAGACACGATATCAGCGAGCTGTGTTATCCCGGAACCGGTTATCCGGTGGTGCAGAGGCCCGGTGAGTCCCTCAATGGGATCAGGCCGGACGGCCGGGTCGGGCGCGGAAGAAGCGCTCCCTGGTTCCCCTGGAGTCGATGCCGACGCGCACCGCTCTTCCGCAGCGGGGACAGCGGCCTTCGTACGCGTCGCCTTTCGGGTTCTTGTAGATCCGGACGTAGATGTGGCAACACTCGAAGAATATGCCGAGGAATTTACGACGACGGCGCACTTAGATACCTTCCCGGAGTATCTTCTCTGCCGCCTCGCGGACGGTCTCCGAGGTTACAAGTTCCCCCTCCTGGAGTTTCTCCAGCACCCGGTGCACTTTCTCTTTACGGAAGGTTCTTGCGTGCCGGATGCGATCGATCAGCTCCCGAAGGTCACCGGACAACTGGACCGCCGGCTCCTGCTGGTCTCGCGCAGGAGCGGGCTTCCTTGCCGCCGATTGGTCTTGCGTTTTTCCGGTGCGGGACAGCCGGTCAAGCTCGCCCTCACCGGCGCCGGCTATCTCTTCAACCATGATTGAATCGCCTCCCTGCGCACTCCCTGCTGCCAAAAGCGTACCAAAGAAGGCCACGGACGCCCGCCTCTCCTACTTCTTTTTTCGGAAACCGGCGCTTCTACATTAGTTCGCTTCGCTCGTGCGCGGCAGGTTTCCGCTTCGATGCGCCCTCTGCTCCGGGCGGATCGGCGGCAGCGCCCACGCCGGGCCACCAAGCATTGACACCATCCCGCCGGGTAGCCTAAAATCGCCTGAACGGAAGCGTCCGGCAGCCGTAGTTCTTATCGGAGACCACAATGGGATGCAACGTTCTACTTGTGGATGACGATGAGACGATCCGCACCAGCGTGGAGATGTACCTTCAGGACCGGGACTACGAGGTTCACACCGCCTCCAGCGCGGAGGAGGGCCTGAAGGAGCTGGACCGCTACCTGCCCGACGTGCTGATCGTGGACCTGAAAATGCCCGGGAAGGACGGGTTCTACCTCATCGGAGAGGCTCAGAAGCGCAGCAGCGCGGTGGCGGTGATCGTCATCAGCGGTCACGCCGACGTGGCCAAGGCGGTCCGGGCAACCAAGATGGGAGCCTGCCACTTCCTGGAGAAGCCTTTCTCCGCAGCCCAGGTGGAAAAGGCCGTCCGCAAGGCATTCGGAGCCAACACCTGCGTCCAGAACCTGCGCAAAATCGACGAGTCCGGCGTCCGCATTGACATGGGGGATTGGACGCTGATCGGGGTCTCGGACGCCATCCGGCGCATATACCGCAAGATCCGCATGGTCAGCAAATCCAACCACTCCACCGTGTTGATCCAGGGAGAAAGCGGCACCGGCAAGGAACTGGTCGCCAGGGCCATTTTCCAGTTCTCCAACCACCCCGAGGAGGGCCGCTTCATCGATGTCAACTGCGCCGCGCTGAGCGAAACCCTGCTGGAAGCCGAACTGTTCGGCCACGAGAAGGGGGCTTTCACCGGAGCGATGGAGACGCGGAAGGGGCTGTTCGGGGCAGCCCATGGGGGAGCGATATTCCTGGACGAGGTCGGTGAGATGCCTCTCAAGTTGCAGGCCAAACTGCTGCGAGTGCTGGAGGAGAAGTCTTTCAAGCGGGTGGGCGGCACCGAGAACGTGGAGGTGGACTGCCGGGTCATCGCCTCCACAAACCGAGACCTCCTGGACCTGGTCGAAGGAGGAGAGTTCCGGAGGGACCTGTATTACCGGCTCGACGTGTTCACCATTCGCATTCCTCCGCTGCGCGAAAGGCCGGAGGATATTCCGGTGCTGAGCGCGTTCTTCCTCGCAAAGCTCTCCGAAAGCTGCAACAAACATTTCGAGGGATTCTCCGGCGACGCGATGGACCGGCTGATGAACTACGGTTGGCCGGGCAACGTGCGCGAATTGCGCAACGTGATCGAGCGGGCCGTCATACTCGGGTCAGGCCGGACCATAGAGTCGGACAGCCTTGTGATCACCCGCTCCGAGCAGAGCCCGAAAAGCCGCCGGGGGATCGACCTGCGTCTCGAGTCCATCGAAAGCATGGAGAAGCGCCTCATCCGGAAGGTGCTGGACGCCAACGACTGGCAGAAGACCAAATCCGCCGAGATGCTGGGCATCAACCGCACCACCCTCTGGCAAAAGATCAAGCGCTACGGACTGGAGCCCGAAGACTGATTCCCGCCCCGGGCCGCGTAGAGGACTCCCCCTCCCGCCAGGTTCCATCCGCCCCTCGGCCCCCGCTGGAACCGCCGACGGCCGCTCCCCGCCCGAAAAAGCCTAAAGTCGAGACCCATTCCTCCGAAAATAGGGATAGAGATGGCTCGGGCCAGAACCTTCGTCGCACGGCGGGTAGCGTCACAGCGCCTTGCCGATTGACTGTAGTCACGTGGTTTCAGCAGGAGGAATCTGTCAATGGGCTTGGTCATCAAGCACAACCTGGCAGCGCAGGTCGCGTTCCGCAACCTGTCGAATACGTACAGAAACCTGTCCGAGTCGATAAACGCGCTCTCGTCCGGCCTTCGCATCAACAGTGCCGACGACGACGCCGCGGGCCTGGCGGTCCGGGAGCTGATGCGGGCCGACATTGCCGCCATCGGGCAGGGAGTTCGGAACGCGAACGACTCCGTTTCGATGCTTCAGACCTTTGACGGCGCCGCGCAGGTCATCGATGAGAAGCTCGTGCGTATGAAAGAACTCGCCATGCAGGCCGCCACCGGGACCTACAGCGACGCCCAGCGGAGCCTGATGGACGACGAGTTCGGCGAGATGCGCAACGAGATCAACCGGATCGCCAACGCGACGAGCTTCAACGAAATCTACGGCCTCAACAGCAGCGGCACCATCAAGATTCACTTCGGGGCGGGCAACAGCTCGGCCCAGGATTACTACTACATCACCGAGCAAAATCTCACCTCCAGCGCCCTCGGGCTCGACGACCTGACCATTGCCACCCAGGCGTCCGCCCAGGCGGCCTTGAACACGATCGACTCAGCGATCAGCACCAAGGACACCGGCCGCGCCCACTTCGGCGCGATGATCAACCGGCTGGAAAACACCGTGGCAAACCTGGAGATACAGCGCGAGAACATCCAGGCGGCCGAATCCCAGATCTCCGACGTGGACGTGGCCTGGGAGATGGCCTCCCTGACGCGCAACCAGGTTCTGGCTCAGGCCGGCGTAGCCATGCTCGTTCAGGCCAACGCCATCCCGAATATGGCCCTGACGCTTCTGGGTGGCTGAGTCTGACGAGTTGCGTGCGGGAAAGTGGCCTCCCCTGCTTCGGGAGGCCACTTTCACAACACCGGCACGGCCTTTGCCCTTTTACCACCGGACGGGGACACGTTACACGGAGGGGGAACCCGTACAGGCCCCCTGGTTGAGGTAAAGGCAAACCTCAGCCGAAACCGAGCAGCACAAAGAGTTCCCCCACGGCGGAAAGGATTTCGCGATGGGCAACGTCAACTTTTCCGGAGTGGGCACCGGGATCGACTGGAGCATGATCATCGACGCCCAGATCCAGGCCCGCCGCCGCCAGATCATCGAGCCCATTCAAGAGTGGAAAGTCTCCTGGCAGGAGAAACTCAGCGCCTTCGACCAACTGCGCTCCCTGCTGGTGGACTTTCAGGACGCCTCCACGGCGATGGACACCCCGAGCGAACTCCGCTCCTACACGGCGCAGAGCAGCGACGAAGACGCCGTTGCGGCCACCGTCTCAGGGGATGCCACAGCCGCCACCTACGGGGTGGAGGTCAACCAACTGGCCGATGCCGAGACCGAAACGCACAGCGGAGTCGACGAAGCCGAAACGGTCGTGAACAACAGCGGCGGGACCTTCGATTTCGCCTACACCTACGGCGGCACGAGCGTGTCGGTCGAGGTAGCCGACGGCAGCACGCTGCAGGACCTGGCAGGCCTGATCAACAACGATCCCAGCAACCCGGGCATTCGCGCCTCCATACTGGACGACGGCTCGGGCAACTTCACCTCCCACCACCTGGTGCTGCGCGGCACCGATACCGGCGCCGACCACACCATCACCATCGACCCCGCAGGAACCACCCTCCAGGGTGATTGGGGCAACCTGACCGCGGACGCCGCAGCCGGTGACTCCTCGGTGACCGTGGACGACGTCTCGCCCTTCGCCCGGTACCAGGCCATCATCATCAATGATGACGACAGCTCTGCCGAATATCACGTCATAGACTCCATCTCCAGCAACACCCTCAACCTGCAGGGCACGCTGGGCGACGCCTTTACCGTCGCGCAGAATGCCTACGCGACGCCCCGCGGCATTGGGAGCGGTCTGGCCAGCGGCGCCAGCAGCGGCGACTCCCAGGTGAGTGTCAACGACGCTTCGCATTTTCAGGTCGGCAAGAGCGTCATCATAGCCGACGGCAGCAACTCCGAATCCCTGACCATAAGCGAGATTGACACCTCGAACAATACGATCACTTTCTCCTCTAACCTGACCAACGACTACGCTTCCGACGGCTACGTGACCCAACTCGAGGGGGGACGCAAGTTCACCTTCGAGGATACGGATTTCACTGAGACCGAAACCGCCCGGAACGCCCAGCTCCGGGTGGACGGATATCCGTCGGGCAGTTGGATCGAGCGGGAATCCAACACGACCAGCAACGTCATAGAGGGGGTCACCCTGACCCTCAAGGACACCACCGCCGGATCAACGGTGAACATAACGGTCAGCGAAGACATCGAGGGCGTCAAGGAGAAGATCAACCAGTTCGTCACCGCTCACAATGCCGTCAAAGAGTTCCTCAACGAGCAGACCGATTACAATACCGAGACCGAGGAAGCCGGCGTGCTGCTGGGCAACTACGCGGCGGGACTGGTCGAATCCCAGATCCGGAGCATCCTGATCAGCCAGGCGCCCGGATTCGAAGACGGGGTGGACACCTACACCTTGCTCGGCCAGGTCGGCATTGAAACCCTTGGTCGCACCGACGATGATTTCGCAATGGGAACCCTCACCGTCGATGAGACCGAGTTGAACAGCGCTCTGGCGGAGGACTTCGAGGGGGTCATCCAGTTGCTGGCCGCCGACTTCAGCGGCTACTCCGACAGCGACTACCTGGAGTTCTACCAGGCCAGCGATACCCTGACCACTCCCGGCAAATACGACGTGAAGGCGTCATTCGACGCCAGCGGGAACTTGACGGGCGGACAGATGAAGCTGACCTCCGAGAGCACTTACCGCGACGCCGACGTCAGCGATCCCTATCTCATCGGCACCTCCGACAACCCGGAAGAAGGCCTGTGGGTCAGGTGCGAGTGGGACGGCTCCTCCTCAACCCAGACCGCTACGGTGAGGGTGACCCAGGGCATCGCCGGCGCCACATCCTACCTGCTGGACGATGTTTTGGACACCAGCGACGGCTTACTCCACAACGTGGGAGAAAGCTACGAGGGGATCGTCGGCGACATCGACGACCGGATCGAAGAGGAAGAGGAACGGCTCGAAGCCCTGCGGGAAAGACTGGTGGAGAAATACGCCCGGCTCGAACAACTGCTCGTCGAGCTGCAGGGCCAGCAGAACTGGGCTCAGAGTATCAGCAGCTACATGGGCTGGAGCGGGTCAGGCACTACTCAGTGAATCGGCGCTCTAAAAAAGGAGCAATAACCATGGAAGCCCAACAGCAATACACCGAGCAGGCGATAACAACCCAGCAGAGGGGCAAGCTGATCGTCATGCTCTACGACGGAGCCATACGCTTCCTCACAACTGCAAAGCAGAAACTCCAGGAAGGCGACTACGCACTCAAAGGAGTCTATCTCGGCAAAGCCCAGGACATCGTGGCCGAGCTGAACAACTGCCTCAACACGGAAGCCGCCCCGGAGATGGCCAACGATCTGAGGGCGCTCTACAACTTCATATACCACACACTGAACGAAGCCAACATCGAGCGTTCCGAGGAGAAGATAGAGACCTGCATAGGAATACTGGATGAGCTTCGCGAGGCCTGGGCGCAGGTCGCCGAGCAGGTCAGCGCCACCGAACAGGATAATGCGGGCACGGCCGACTTCAGCGCCTGAACCGCCCTCAACCCGCCGCATCCGCTTTCCCGTTGGACTTCACTCTCTCCAACAATGCCCGGGCCGCCGGGTGTCCGGGCTGGAGGAGCGCGGCCCTTTCGGCCAATTCTTCCGCCTCATCCCGGTGCCCCAGCTCCAGGCAGCAGCCCGCCAGCCCGGTCAGCGCCGGGACGTAGCCCGGCCGGTGGGCGAGGAATCTCCGGTAAAGCTGCACCAGCTCTTCCGCCCCCGCCGCGCGGCGTCCCGCTTCTGCCGCGCCCTCCAGGTAATCTTCGTTTTCCGGTTCAACCTTCAGCGCCTCGAGCCACTTCCGGTAAGCGGCTTCGAACTCGCCCCGACTCGCCCGCACTTCGGCCAGCCCCGCGGCCGCACCCGCACAGCCGACTCCGTCCGTCAAATCTTCCGCAAGCTGAAACGCCTCCTCGGCCTGCGCCAGGTCGCCGGCGGCCAGGAATAGTCTGCCGAAGGCCACGTAAGGTCTTGGGCTGTCGGCGCGGAGGCGGGCCGCTTTGCGCAGCGTGCGAGCGGCCTCGGCGGCATGGTCCAGTTCCACCAGGCATTCCCCCAGCCCGGCCATGGCGCGGAAGACGTCGAACTCCGCCTCACCGGTCAATGGAAAAAGCCCGCTGTCCAGCTTCTCACCTGCCAGGCCGATCGTCTCCAGGCCCCGGCGGTATGCGTCCGCCGCGCCCCGGAACTCGCCGCGGGCCTGTCGGATGCGTCCCAGCCTGACCCAGTTGTCCGCTCCGTAGCCGGCGTGAATCAACTCGGTGCAGAGCCGCTCGGCGGGTTCGTAGTCCCCGAGGGCAAACGAGACGCGGGCCATGTGCTGCACCAGGTATGCGCCCCCGGTTCCCCCCTGCTCGACGGCGACGGCTTGACTGAGGAAGTGCCGGGCCGTCTCGTAGTCCCCCTCCGCCTCGCACTGCTCGGCAAAGCCCAGGAGGTAGTCGGTCTCCAGTGCCGCGGGGGTCCAATCCGCCGGCGGCACTTCCACGCCCGGCCATTCTCCCTCCCCCGGGACCGAGCTTGAGCGGTAGAGGTCCGCCGTGAGCATCACGTCGTAGGGTGGCCGGCCCTCTTCCCCCGGCCACCGGACTCCCGAACAACCCGTCTCATCCATGTAGCAGACCCCGCCGATGAGCCGCTCCCGGACCGCCGGGGACAGACGCGGCGAGGGAAGGTAGTACAGGTCCGCCTCCACGGCGCGCGCGCCGGCCCGGTAAGCTGCATCAAGGCCCGCCCCGGTCGGCACGCCCACGACCTGCATGTTCGGCAATCCCTCCGGCACGCCGAGGACACGGCGGGTCTTTCGCTCCACATCCCGTGGGTTCTCCGCGACGAGCACGATCCGGCAGGGGTAGTCCAAACTGTCGGCGAAGTAGCGGAGCGTCGCCTCCGTCCGCTCGTTCCATCGCCGCACGGGATAGACGACGGCCACTTTCCGCACCTTCGGCCAGGGCTGCGGCGGCAGGTCGGCCCGGATGCGCCGCAGGTTACGGAGATATTCTTCCTCGTCCTCTCGCTGAACGTCCGATATCCGGTCGCTGTTGTTCAGGGGCACGCAGTACTCGCCCGTGGGCGCCTCCACATGGTGGAAGTCCGTGTAGAAAGACAGCTTCCGGGTGAGGTTCCAGTCAATCAATACGCGAACATCTTCGTCGTAGCCACCCGCACGGAGGGCGGGCTCCTTTCGGTGCATCAGGCTGACGTGGAGGGTGTGGTTGAAGTGGAACATCAGCATTCGGTTGAAATCCCGGCAGACGTCCACCCGCTTCTCCAGGGGGAATCTCCTCCCCTCTTCGTCACGCAGCACGATGGACTTGTAGAGGTCCGAGTAAGCGACTCCGACCCCGGGATTCTCCTCCAGCGCTCTGACCAGGGCAGCCAGGTGACCGGGATACCAGACGTCGTCATCGTCCAGGTAGGCGATGAAGTTCCCCCGCGCTTCCTGCAGCCCGAGGTTCAGGCATGCCGCTTTTCCCCTGTTCTCGGGCCGGTCGAGGTAGCGCAGCCTCTCGTCGCCGAAGCTCCCGACGATTTCCCCCACGTCCAGCCCCCCGTCGTTGATGACGAGCATCTCCCAGTCGCTGAACTCCTGGTTCACGACACTTCGGATGGCGTCCGGCAGGAATTCAGGGCGGTTGTAGGTCGGCGTCAACACCGTTACCCGCGGCCGGTCGGGGGGAGTGTTGCGGACCACGCCGAAAGATTGGGGGCGTCCGGCGGCTTCAGTTTCCCGCGCTCCAGGCCCGGGCGCATTTCGCGGACCTTCCTCCTCGGCCGCGCTCAGGATGCCCTCGAACAGCAGCCTCGCGGAGTAGCGTTCCAGCAAGTCTGTGAAGCACCGAACTGCTTCCTCGACCGTCGCCAGCCGATTACCCATGAAAGTGATACCGGCCAGGGAGTCGGACCCTCGGAATTCCTCCTCCAGACGGCGCATCTCCTCCTCGAAACGGGGAATGTTCAGCTCATCCAGCCGCATTTGCTCCATGGATTGTCGGATGTGGTCCCGTGCCTCTTCGTCCAGTTCTTCGGGCCATCGGCCGGTGCGTGCCCGCAGCCGGAAGGGGATGCGCTTGAGGATATTGCGGCGGTAAGACTCGAAAGTCAGTCGATGGAGATGATAGCCGGCGATACCGGTAACGACGCGGTTGACGCTCCCGGCCTCCGCCCACCGCCGGCCCAGTTCGGTGTCGCTGCACCAGTCCAGCGTCGCATCAAAGTAGCCGAACTCCTCATATGCCTCTCTCTGGCTGCTCAGGTTGCAGGTCACAAACCAGCTCGCGTCGCCATAAAAAGGAGGCTTCGCCACGTGCAGAGGCGTATAAACCCCGGCCTCCTCGTAGAGGTAATTCATCAGGTTGGAGCGGTAGTCTTCGGGGAAGCGGCGCCCACCGACCACCACGCAACGAACGTCGAAGCCGCAGAAGCGGTGCTCCTCATAGTGCCGCGCCAGCGCCGTGTCGCTCAGAACGGTGTCCTGGTTGATCTGGAGCACGAGGCGACCGGTCGCTTCCCGCACGCCCGCGTTGCGGGCCCGGGGGATGGACGCCTCCGCTATCTCCAGCACCTTCAGCCGGCTGCCGAACGCATCGCCCCAGCAGGAGAGGACATCATCAAACTCCTCCCTGCCCCGGGCGTCCAGCCCGTTGGCCACCGTCAGCACCTCGAAGCGCTCCGGCGCCATTGTCTGGGACTCCAGGGCTCCCAGGCATCTGCGGAGGGCCGGCAGGTTGCCGTGCGCCGGAACCACTACAGATATCTCGCGGGTGGCACTGCAAGCGGTGTCCCGGCCGGCCGACCTTCGCCCTTGCGGCCGGGACCCCTTCAACGGGTGCCGGTCCGGCGCGGCTGCGCAGCCGGCGGCACGAGCCGAACTCAACCAGGACTCGTTGGCATGGGCGGCGGCCCCCTCAACCACCGTGACACCAGAGTCCAGCGGTGTCGGCCACCTGTCTTCGCTGCCCTCATGCATAGCCCAGAGCCTCCAGCTTCCGTTTCATCTCCTCCTCGGCGTCGCCGCGGAACTCTCCTTCCGGCGTCATCTCCCCTGTGGGCGGAAGCGGGGCCGGCCTGAGCAACCCCCGACGTTCCTCCAGCCACGGAACCTTCATCAACTCCGGATGACGGGGCCCGGCGGTGTGTCCGTAGAGTCCCCGCTCTCCCAAAAGTTCCCCGTGGTCGGCCGTTGTCAGGACGAGCCCGCGGAGCTGAGCCGACAGCTCATTGCGAAACCGCAGAACCAGCTCCAGGTTGTCCCGGTAGCAGTCGCGCACCTTCTCGATGGTGACCAGCCCATCCGCCAGGGCGTCGCGCACGTGGGGAAGCTTCTTGACCTGTCGGCTCAGCTCATCGCCCATCCCCCTTCCCCATCCGCTGTAGGGAACGCTTCTCCGGCCGATGAAAGGCACGTGAGGCTGGATGAAGTGCACCACCATCCGAGCCGGCTGCCCGTGCACCTCCACGTATTCGCGGACCGCTGCCACCACGTCCCGCGGATGAACGGTGGGCAGCCCCAGGGGGCCGTGGCGTCCCCAGCGGTCCCGCCACACCGACAGCATGCGGATCGGCGCGTCCGGATACTTCTTCATCTCGCGGTCCACCACAGGGTTTGCCGTGACGTAGAGCACGGGGTGGTCCAGCTCCCCGGCCAGCCCGGCGAACCGGGCCACCCAGCCCCAGGTGATGCTGTAGAGGGAGCGGACGGTGGAAGCTCCGGGGACCAGCCGCCGGAAGTAATCGGCGCGGCAGGCGTCCAGAATCAACAATACGTTCCAGGGCAGCCGCCGCAGAAGCTCCCCCTGGGCCGGCAGGGAACCCGCATGCTTCTGCTTACTCCCGGAGGCTCCGGCGCTCAGCATCGTTCATGCCTTCCCATTGATCGTCGCTGGACCTCACAAGTATCCCAGTTGATCGAGCTTCACCAGCACGGCATCGTCGAAGCGCTCCTCGGGGACGGTGGCCGGGCCGGTTTCGGAGAACCCTCCCAGCTCTTCCAGCAACACCCCCCGCAGTTCGGCGGCCGTCTGCTCGCGCTCGGCGCTGAGGTCGCGCTCCTCGGCCCGGTCCGCGCGCAGATCGTAGAGGAACTCCGAACCGGTGGAGTGCAGCACGTATTTGAGGCTTTTCGTCCTGACCGCCTTCTTGGCGGCTGCCAGCTCCGCATCCTCAAAACGCGGATTGTAGCGGCGGATGTGCCGCAGCGTCATCCGGGGGTGAGTGTGCTCGGCAAAGAGGTACGTGTCCGGGGGAAACTGCCCCAAAGCGCGCAGGAAGAGGTCCTTTTCGACCGGACGCCGTGCGCCCTGTGCGGCGTTACGGCAACCCGATAGGGACAGCAGCGTGTAAAAAAGGTCCGACTGTTGCACCGGCTGCTGCACCCGAGCCGGCAGGCCGGAGTGGGTGCGCGGGTAGATGATCAGCGGAACCCGCAGCAGTGTCTCGAAGAGGCACAACCAGTGGGAGAACATGCCGTGCTCGCCCAGGTTCTGGCCGTGGTCTGAGGTGATCACCAGAAGGCTGTTCTCCCAGCCGAGGTACTTTCCCACCAGGGAGAACACTTCCCGGCACAACTCATCGACGGTGGCGACACACGCGCCGTAGAGCCGGTCCAGAGCGTCCATGTGGCGGGGAGTGATCCTGGACGGGTCGGCCCTGAGGCGTCTGAAGTCGCGCTGCAGCCGGCGGATCAGTTTTCCATCGGGGCGGTCGATCGCCGACCGATCCCAGGCTCCTTCGGCCGGGTGATAGGGCTCATGGTTGATCATACTGTGCAGGAACAGCAACAATGGTCGCCCTTCCCCGGCTCGACTCAGGAACTGACGGGCGAACCCGATGATCTGCTGACCCTCCGCACAGAGGGTTCCTCCGTCGCCGCCGGCCCTCCTCGGCAGTGATCCCTCTCGGCCGTCCTCCGGCCCCACGTGGACCTGGAATCCTCTCATCAACCCTGTGCCGCGGGAGAGCCAGCCGTTGTGCGGCGAAAAAGCCGCCGTGCTGTAGCCCGCCCCTGCCAGGAACTCGGCCAGCGTCGGGACGTCGCTCTTCAGCCGAAGCGAGAGGTCGTCCGCACCGTGCGCAGAGGGCGTCAGACCGGTGAACAATGAGGCGTGGGAGGGAAGCGTCCAGGGCGCCGAAGCGATCGCATTCTCGAAGAGCACTCCCTGCCGTGCGATCCGATCGATGCTTGGCGATACCGGCCGACCCCGGCCGTAGCAACCGAGCCGGTCCGCCCGAAGCGCATCCAGCATCAGGATTACGATGTTGGGTTTGTCAGCGGCGGCCCTGAGCATCGTTTTACCTCTCGGTCTCGTTGCCGGAGCGCCTCTGGGACGGCTCGTCCCGGCGGAAGAACATGGCGTTCTCCACAACCCAGCCGCACATGGAGGTCTCGGCGCGGGCAGCCGCCCGCCACCTCTTCGTCTCCTCCGGGCAGAACCGGAAGCCCCTCGAGGCGAACCGCCGCTTCCAGTACTCCGGGGGCTGCTCGTTCAGATGATCGGTGCCTCCCTGCCCCGGCGGCGCGGCGGTAACCAGTGCCCAGCGAGCCGAGGCAAACCATGCCAGGAAATTCTCCACGCTCTCCTCCGGCAGGTGTTCGGCAACCTCGATGCAAACGACGCCCTCGTAGGGCCGACTCAACTCCAGAGGCGGCTCGGTCAGGTCAGCACAGACTGCATTGGCCCGCGCCTTGGGGGACATGACGCGGAAGGCGGCCTCGCTGCCCTCCACGCCGAGCACCGGAATCTTCCCGGCGAAATACTCCACCATGTATCCGGCCCCGCATCCCAGCTCCAGCAGGCTTTGCGGGGCGAATTGCTCCTCGACAGCCCGCGCGAAGCCGTGGTAGGCGGGCCGATAGCATTCCCGGTCCCGGTACCACTTGACGTTATAGGTGGTAGCCAGTCGATCGCCCGGGTCGCCCGCTTCCGCGGGGGCCGCGGTGGCCCCGGCTTCCGGCAGGGCGTCGTCGCGGGATATCTCGTCGTTCACCAGAGCCTCCAACAAGGCGCGGATGGCCTCTATCTGCCGCCCGCGGGGGTAGCGCTGCTCAACGTAGCTCCGGATCTGCCGGGGATCGCCTCCGTCCCCGGCCAGCATATCGACGGCCTCATCGACGGTGCCGAACAAGAATTCCCGGGGGAACAGCTCCCCTGCTCCGGGGAACTCGTGCACAACCGGCCTCAGCCCGGCCGCCATGGCCTCCAGCACATTGCACGGGTGCCCTTCGCTGATGCTGGTCGACAGCAGGAAGCGTTTCTCGGCAAGCCACTGGCCCGGCTCCTCGATGTAGCCCTCATGGACGATTTGGTCCGCCAGTTCCAGCCTCTGGCGCATGTATTCGAAGTAGTCGCGCACTTCCGGGACACGCCAGTCGCCGCCCACGACGACGCGACGCTCTACGCCCCGGTCGGCCAGAGCCCGCGCAATCTGGAGCACAAGGGGCAGATTCTTCCGCCAGTTCAGATGAGCCAGGAAGGCGATGTCCTGTGTCCTGGTCGCTTCAGGGCAGGGCCGGAACCGATCCAGGTCAACGCCGTTGGGGATCACGCGCCGAGGCACACACACCTCTGGAAAACGGCGGGCGAAGGCCTGCTGGATGTGTTCAGCCACGAATACCAGGCAGTCCACCACCTCCCAGTTGATTCGGTGGGGCTCCTCGCTGAAAGCTTCGTAGCGGTGAAGGCGGCAGACGGTTTTCTTGGTTCGAAGCGCTTCCACCCGGCGCGTCAGGTGAGCGGTTATCATGTCGGCCCATTCCAGCCACACGACATCGGCCCGGTCGATGGAGACCGGCCCCATCCGGGAGGAAATCTGCACGTACTCGGTCTCCACCCACTCCTCTCCTTCCAGCGCGCGGAGGGTGTTGCGGAGGAAAGCGGCCCCGGTGCTTCGCTCCAGGAAGAGCACGCGGATCGGCCGGTCGCTCACTGCCACTCCGCTTCCCACGCGTGATTCCGAAGGCGGTGGCGCCGGAGTCTCTCGGCATATCTCTTCCATGTTCCGGCGGACCTCTTCGTTGTCCGGAGCCAGCTCAGCAGCCTGCTGGATGTACCCCACCGCTTCGGCCTGCCTGCCGAGCCGATGAGCCAGAACCGCCGCGTCGTTCCATGCCTCCGGATTCTCGGGCTCCTCTTCGGTCCAGCGGCAAGCCAGCTCGTAGGCCTCACGGTACCGGCCTTCCCGGAAAAGGTTCTCCAGCTCACCTGCCGAACCCTCCGCTTCCCCCGACGGGCGGCCCCCTGCCGCCACCTCCTGCTCCGAGCGAGCGGCGGCAACTTCGGCCTCCACCGACTCCCAGGACATCCCCCGCGCCCGGCTGAGCGTCTTGAGGTTGCTCAAAGCCTCCGGGCAGTCTTCCTCCAGTGCCAGGGCCTGCACATAGTAGCGGTGGCTTTCCTCCAGCAGGCCGGAGGCGAAACAAACCGTGCCGGCATCGTTGAGGACTTCCGGGTCATCCGGGTGCACCGCGGCCAGATGTCTGTATCTTTTGAGAGCCTCTTGCATCTCCCCTTGCTCGTAGAATGCCTCCGCTTCGGCCCGCAATTGCTCGGTCGTGCTCATCAGGCTGCCTCCGTTCTGATCGGGCGATGCACACCCTCGGTCCGGCAGGGCTCCTCCGCCGGCCGCGCAGTTCGAACCGGTTGAGTTGCAAAGGACATACCGCCGGCCCGGCTGGAGACTGCGGCACGGCAGGTGCATTTAAGTCCCCCCCTGCGGCGGTGGCGGGCGCGCTCTGAGCACCGCGGACGGCCCAGGAAGTTTTCAGCGCAGGAATGCCCGCGTCCGCAAATTGGGCCCCTACACGAGCTGGAGCGGAAAAATCATCCGGCACCCGGCAAAAAATACGTCCCCTGCGCGGCCCGCTCGGGACCTTCTAAGACCGCCAGAGCCGGAGCTGCGGTTTGGAATTGAACTCAGCCTTCGCGTTTCCCGACAATGAGTTGTACTGATGCCGTAGATCAAAAGGGCGCGCCTCTGAGCGAAGGGACGCCGTCCGATTCCCAAATCAATGGGTCTGCTATCGTGAGCGCTCCACCGGCAAGGAGTGAACCCCCCTCCGTGGGCGTTCATCCCCGGATACTTCAGCCCGGCACGTTCCCGGCGTTCAATCTTTACGTACGCAACAACGGACCGGACAGCGCACTGCTGTTCCGTGCCGCCGGCGAACCGGTTTACCTGAACACCTGGGATAGACTCGAACAACTCGGCACCGATCAACTCTACGTCCGGCCCGGCGCCCGGGAGAAATGCCTGGACTACGTGCAGACACATCTGCAGAAGCTCCTCGCCGAGAGGGACGTTCCCGTCGAGCACCTGGCGGGGTGGATCTATCGGCTGGCCTGCCGGGCGGTGTCCGTGGTGCTGGAAGAGCCCGACCGGCTCTCCTCCTACCGCCATCTGCTCGAGATGGTCCTGGCCATCGTCCAGATGGTGGAACGGGACCCCCTGGCCGCCTGGCACATGTTGGCGGACGCGCCGGTCGAATACGAAGCCAGTCACCACTCGGTCAACGTCTGCGCCCTCCTGGCGAGCAGCGCCGAACCCGTCCTGCGGATCAGGGACGAGCGCGTTCTGACCGACATATCCGTGGGAGGGGCACTGCACGACCTGGGCAAGCTGGCCGTCTCGGACCGCATCCTCAATAAGCCCGCGAAGCTGACCCCCGAGGAATTCGCTGAAGTGACCCGACACCCGCGGCAGGGCGTGGAGATAGCCGGCTCCTTTCTCCGAGGCCATATGCTGGCCGCCAGGGTGGTGGCACAGCATCATGAGAACATGGGGGGCGACGGCTACCCCGAAGGACGGACCGGCGAGAGTATCAACGCCTTCGCTCGCGTGGCCCGCATCGTTGACGTATTCGACGCACTCACCAGCAACCGCCCTTACGCGGAGCCCCAGGATCACTATTCGGCCTTGAAAATCATGAGTTCTGAAATGGACGGCGCTTTTGACCCTAAGCTGTTGCGAAGATTCATCAAACACTTCGCAACGGCAATGGACGAAGACGGAGCCATCCGGCTCCCCACACCCAAAGCAGAAACCGAAGAGGCCCCTTCGGCGCCCTCCCGAGAGCCTGAACGGGACGCTCCCGAAACGTCAACAGACGGCGTCACGGAAGCGGAACAAACCGCCGAGGACCGGGAAGAGTACGCCGCTACTGAAGCCGAAACCCGGCTCTCGGCATTGCTGGAAGAGGCGGAGAGGATGCGGGAAGCGTCCTCTGCCGCCCCCAAAGACGTCGATCTGAAAACCGGCATACTGGGGGCATTGCGTGGCGCCCTTGCCGGTCGCCTCGCGCAAGGTCAGGCTCCGCAATCGGAGGCGGAGGCCGCCCCGAGGGCCCCCGCCGAACCGGTGCAGGCGGAGGTCCAGGCGGCGCAGGCCCTGATGCCGCTGATATGGGAGATCGACCGCTGGTGGAACCGCTTCGACCAGGGCGGCGGTGCGACCGCCGCTGCGCCCCGGCTGCGTTCCGAATTCCTCAAGTGCCTCGGGGCCCTCCGGGCCGAGACCGTCAGGGCGCTCAGGGAGAACCACACCGAGCTGATCGAGGACACCGCCGATCCCGACGCGCGTCTCTACCAGGCCGCCCCCTGCCCTTCCCCCGGCTCCCAGACGGCCGGCCAGGGGGTCCACCGGGTGGGATTCGTTTACCGGAACGGCTCGGTAACCGAAGTGCTCGAGCCCGCGCTGGTGTTCCCTCCCTCTGAGAAGCGCAGGGCGGGCTGAACCGGCCCGACGACCGGTCCCCCGGCCGAGAGTTCGGCCATCCCCCAGCATGTCCACGCCCCCTTCCTCCCGGTTCCAGGATCGGAGCCGCAAGCTTTCTCTCCGGCTCGATTGACAGGACCGCGGCAATCGGTTACACTTTCAGGCATATCGTAGCACGACCGCCGAGGCGGGCGTTCGCTCCAACCTTCGAGCGACTCAGAGGAGGCACCCGGGATGCGAAAGCGCCTGGTAATTACCCTTGCAGTGGCGATGTGCAGCGTTGCGGCCGGAGTCGCCTTCGGCCATTTCCATACCTTCTGGCCGGACAGCCCGAACGGCTACGCCCGGCTCGGACAGGAGGTCACCTGGCAGTATTTCTGGGGCCACCCCTACGAGCGGATCGTCTTCGACGCGCCGGAGCCCGACGTCTACGCGGTCACGCCGGAAGGTGAGAGGGTCGAGGTCGAGCCGGTGCCAACTCCGCGGAAGGATCCGGCGACGGGGAAGGCACGGAAGACCTTCACCTTCACTTACACGCCGGACGCCCTGGGCGACTCGTGGCTGGTCCTGGAGGCCCCGGCCATCTTCATCGAGGAAGAAGGCGGGGCCGTCAAGGATTACGTCAAGCAATGCGTCCACGTAATGGCGGAGAAGGGCTGGGACCGCCCGGTGGGCCTGCCCGTGGAAGTGCTTCCCCTGACCCGACCGTACGGCCTGGAGGAGGGGTTCGCCTTTTCGGGACAGGTACTTGCGGACGGAGAACCCCTGCCGAACGCAACCGTGGAGATCGAAAAACTCAACTCCTTCCACGTAACCGACGACATGCTGCCGACCGATCAGTTCGGCATGGAGGACGTGCCGATGATTACCCGCGTGGCCAGGACCGATCCCGACGGCTGCATCACCTACACCCTGGATGAGCCCGGGTGGTGGATGATCTCAGCTTCCGTCGAACAGGGGACCTACCCCGTTGAGGACAAGGAGTATCCCCTGACGGTGCGGGGTGGACTCTGGGTGCACGTGGAAGACAGCATGACGCTCAAACCGTGAGCCCGACGGCGGTGGAGGCACCCGGATGCACATAAGCGACGGTTTCGGCGTGCCGGAGGAGTTGCTGATCGGCAGCGGCGTAGCCGCGGCCGGTCTGGCCGGAGGACTGCTGTCCCGGATGGACGCCGACCGCGTGCCCAGAGTTGCCCTCTGCACGGCGTTCTTCTTCGTGGCTTCCCTGGTGCACGTCCCCTTCGGGCCGACCTCGGTTCACCTGCTGCTGGTCGGCCTGGTGGGAATCATAACCGGCCCCTGGGCCTTCCTGCCCATACTCTTCGGACTGGTGCTGCAGGCCCTGCTGTTCCAGCACGGAGGGCTTACGACGCTGGGCGTCAACGCGCTCATCATGGGGCTGCCGGCCTACGCGGCGTGGGGAGTCTTCCGCGCCGGGAACGCCCTCAAGCTGCGCCGGGGACCGTTTGTGTTTGGTTTCTTTGCCGGCTGGGGAGCCGTGGAACTCGGGGCTGTGCTGCTGGCCGTGTTCCTGGCTTCGGCGGGCGAATCTTTCAGGGGCGTGGCCACGGCCGCTCTGCTCTCCCACCAGCCGGTGGCCCTGATCGAGGGAGTCATCACCGGGTCCGCGGCCGCACTCATCAAGAAGGTGGAACCACAGATGCTGGAGGGAGCCCATGCGTAACCGTCTCACAGTGGCATTGCTCGCCGTTGCGCTGCTGACGGCGGCCACGGCGCCCGCCCTGGCGCACCGCATGCTGGCCGTTGCGCGGCCGCGCGAGGACGGGACCGTCCTGCTGCGGGCGTTCTTTGCCGACGGAAAGCCTGCACGCGGAGTGAGCGTAGAGGTGCGTCGTCCGGACGGATCGGTGTTTCGCGACGGTCGGACCGATTCGGACGGGCGCCTGGTCGTTCATCCGGAGGGCGCCGCGGGCGAATGGACCGCCGTCTTCAAAGGCAGCATGGGACACACCACGGAGACCACGTTTCGCGTTGCGTCCGTCGGCGGGGAAGCGGAGACCGCCGGCCCGACGAGCGCAAGGGGCACCGCCGGGGAACAGCTTCAGGCCCGCGAACAAGCAAAGGAACGCGCCTCCGCACCGGCCCCGGGCGTGGCTTTCCCCTGGACAGAGTGCCTGGCGGGACTCGGGTTCATCTTCGGAGCCGCCGCCCTGGCGGTAGCCTTGAAGGCGCGGGCCGAGGTGCGGCGGCTGAAAGAGGGAGGAAGTTAGCACCAACCGACCAGGATATGGTAGAACGTTCTCGCAACGACGGCCGGCGCTCTCACGTGCAGCAACGACAGCGTCCGCCTGGACGTCGGGGTTCGACGGGCCCTTTGCGGTCGCAACGCCGATCCCGGCACCTCGGCGGTGGCCGCGTTGACTTTCGGTTTCTAAGATTTCAGTCAGCTCCGGGGAAGCCCGGGTGCACCTGCCGGAAATCGACAGATACGCCGACCTGGATTCGCCGCTGCACTGCTGGGATCCACGGGTGAAGCTGGTGGGCCTGCTGCCCCTTGTGGCAGCGGTGGTGCTGGCGCCGGACTGGACCACTTGCCTGCTCGGTCTCGCCCTGGCCGCGGGGCTGGTGGGCCTCAGTGAGATACCGCTTCGCTTCGTGCTGGTGCACCTGCGCTGGGTCCTGCTGTTCTGCGCTTTCCTGCTGGTGATCGTGCCCCTCACAGCGGGCGGACGGCTCATGTGGCGTCTCGGGCCCGTGGGATTCAGCCTGGACGGGCTCCTGCAGGCGGGCCTGATCACGGTTCGGGCGACCGCCGCCGTCCTGGTCATCTTCACGGCCGTGAGCACGGCCCGGTTCCACGTCACCCTGAAGGCTCTTCAGAACCTCCGGGTTCCGCAGACCGCCGTTCAGATACTGGCGTTCTCCTATCGCTACGTATTCGTGCTGCTGGACGAGTTGCGGCGAATGCGCGCGGCAGCCCGGGCGCGGGCCGCCGGCTCGGCGTCCTGGTCACGAAACCTTCACAACACCGGCAGCATGATCGGCATGCTTCTGGTGCGCAGCTTCGACCGCACCGACCGCGTCTACCGTGCCATGCTGGCGCGCGGTTACACCGGCAGTGTCCGGACGCTCAGCGACTTCCGGCTGCGTTCGATAGATCTGGTGAAAGGCACTCTGGCGCTGTGCGCCGCCGCGGCCCTCCTGTCCGCAAGGTGGGTCACATGAACCACATCCTCTCTATGCAGAACGTCAGTTACACCTACCCCGACGGCACGCGCGCTCTGACGGACGTCAGCCTGTCGGCCGCGCCCGGCGAATGCCTTGGGCTGGTCGGCCCTAACGGCGCGGGTAAATCGACGCTGCTGCACCACTTGAACGGCCTGCTGCGCGACTCCGGTGACGTGAGGGTCTGCGGTGTGCCCATCGAGAACGGGCAGCTCCAGGAGGTACGCCTGCAGGTCGGGCTGGTCTTCCAGGACCCGGACGATCAGCTTTTCATGCCCACGGTCTTTGACGACGTCGCCTTCGGCCCGCTCAACATGGGCCTGGATAAGGAAGAGGTGCGCCGGAGAACGGATGAGGCGCTCGAAGCCGTGGACATGCGCCACGCCGCCGAAAGGTCCTCTCACCACCTGAGCTTCGGAGAACGCAAGCGCGTCTGTGTCGCCACCGTCCTGTCGATGCAGCCCCGGATACTTGCGCTGGACGAGCCCACGACGAATCTCGACCCCCGTCATCGCAGGGAGATGATCCAGCTTTTGGCGGGACTGCAGATGACCCTGGTGATCGCCAGCCACGACCTGGACGCCGTGCTGGATCTTTGCGAGCGGGTCGTGCTCCTGGACGAGGGAAACGTCGTGGCCGACGGCCCCACCGAACGCATACTCGGCGACCGCGAGCTTCTGGAAGCCCACAGCCTGGAGCTGCCCCTGTCCCGCCGGCGCTGAGCCGCCCATCTCCTATCGGTTGGGCTGGGCGCAGGACCTACTCCACGGCCGGCTCGACCGCCAGAATCTTCCAGCGGCGCAGCCGCGCGCCCCGCTCCAGGGAGACGGTATCCCCCGGCTCCTTTCCCATGAAAGCGCGCCCGAGCGGCGCGTTGTAGGCGTACACCTTCTCCCTCACCTCCGCGTCCCAGGGACCCAGGAAGACCAGTTCCTCCACCTCTCCGGTCTCCAGGTTCTCCGCCCGGACGCGGCTGCCGACGGTGACGTGGTCGGCCTCGGCGACTTCCCGGGTTATGGGCCGCGCACGGGAGATTTCCTCCCGCATGCGCTCTGCCAGGTCGGCCAACCGCCCCCGCTCCCGCACGGCGGACTGGTACTCCGCGTTGTCGCTGATGTCGCCGAAACTGGCCGCCTCGCCGATTTCCTTTATGACCCTGGGCAATCGCTCGTTCACGAGGCGCTCCAGTTCCTCCCGGCGTCGCTCCAGCCCCGAGGGGGTTGTGTAGATGGTGTCCTCCTCCCAGGGCGGCACTTCTTCCACGAACAGCCCGGGCGCCACGCGACGAAGGATGAGGGTGAACCGCGCCTGCATGTGGCCTGTGAGGGCGGCGTTGCGGTCCGCGGCGGACTGCACGGCGGCCAGCCGTTCTTCCGGAGCGTTCCCCAGCACGCAGGCCAGCGGCTCCCCGTCGCGCATGAACAGGGCGGACCGTATCTGTGCAATCTGCCTTTTCCGCTCCACCTCGGAGATGTCGGAGCGCCGCACCACCGAAGCCGCCGTGGAAAGAAGCCTGAAGAGCACCGACACCGGTTGCACGCCCTCACAGAGGGGGCCGGGCCGCGCGCCCGCGCATTCCCTCCACAGCCATGAGACGGCTCCGGCCGAGACCTCCTGCGCGGACAGCACTTGCCCGCAGGCCTCCGCCAGGGCTTCGCTTTCCCCGGCCTCCGAGAGCGCCTTTGCCACCTTGCCGCAAATTTCGCGCGGCGCACGGGGCAAGAGCGTGCTGAGGAAAACAGCCCAACCTTCCGGGGTCCGTCGTCGGAGGAACTCCAGAACGCAGCTCAGCACGCGCGGCTCGCGCGTGGTCTCCAGCAACCGCTCCGCGTCCCCCTCCTCCAGAGGCTCCGGAACCGGCGGCGAAAAGGACGACAGGTCGGGAAACTCCCGCTGGAACGCCTGCAGGGCGGCGGCCGCCGCCAGCTCCACTCCGGAGGCCGGACCGGAGCCCTCCGCCAGTTCGGCCAGTTCCTCGATCACCTGGCCCGGCAGGCCCGCCTCCGGCGCTTCCCGCCGGGTTTCGGCCAGGATGTCCAGCGCGGCGACGAGTTTCTCCACGGCGTCTCCGGCCCGCTTGAAACGTTCCAGCAGACGCTGCTGATGGGAAAGGGGTTCCCTGCGGAGAAAAACCGCGGGCGAGTCCCCTTGGGTCAGCCCAATCAGTGCGGAGCGCCGGAGCGTGTCACGCGCGCCGGTCCACCAGCGACGCCAGCTCCCCACCACGGGTTCCAGGTAGATGCGCAGCCGCCGCAGCTTCATCCGTCGGTCCAGGCTCGTCAGCGCAAGCCGGACAAGCTCTTCCGGGTCTTCTTCGGCCAACTGTTGCAGTCGTTCGGCCTCGAATGTGGCCAGCGCCCGGAAATCGTCCGGTCCCACCGGTTCCAGGCGCGCGGCAATGGCGGGTGCGTAAGCCTTCTCTTCCTCCCTGAAGGCCACTTCCAGCGCGCCCTCCTCCGCGTCGAAACCCAGCACACGGCCGGCTTCGTTGCGCCTGGGATCAAGGACGTAAGAGCCCGGTTCCATCGCGAGAAGCTTCTCCAGTCGCTGCAGCGCCTCGTCCAGAGGGGCCTCATCAGCCCCCAGGGTGGCGGCGACCACGCTTTCCGCCCCCGGCCGGTCGGCCAGATGGCGGGCATAGAGGTCTCTCAGCAACTCTCGGAGGAGGTCACTCCCGGGCAGCAGGTATGCGCCTTCCCTTGCTGTACGGAGGGCGCGCCGCAGGTCGCCGGTTTCGTCCAGGGCGTCGATGAGGTACCACAGGAGGGATTCGGCCAGGTCCGCATGGCCCCGCTGTGCGAGGGTTTCGGCCGCTGCGAGCATGTGGTCCAGGTCGGCCGACTCATCCTCGGCCGCCTCCAGCCAGGCGGACTCCAGCGCGTCGAGTTTTCCCTTCTTGGCCAGCTTCAGCAGGTCTTCCATCAGGCGCACTCCGGCGGGGCGGCGAGTGGGGCGAAGTTCATTCAGTGTCTACGGCATGGCGCCCGGTGTCAACATAACGCGGCAAGGTCCACACTTGATTTAGTCCGGGGGAAGCTCAGATAATCCTTCTTGATGAACGGGAACCATAAACTCAGCAGGAACATCGTTCAGCGATGGGAGGGCAACCCTCTGCTGGAGCTGGACGACCTGCCCTTCGCCGCCAGCGACCTCCACAACGCCGGCGCCGTCAAGCACGAGGGCACCTGGGTGCTGTTGCTCACGGTTGAGGAGTTGGACGGCAGTTGCGCCATCTACCGGGCGGCCAGCCCGGACGGTCGGCAGTTTGAGATAGCCCCCGAGCCCCTCCTTGCCCCTTCCCGGGAACCCCCTTATTGGCCGTACGAGAACGCTGGCGTGCGCGACGCCCGGGTAACCCCCTTCGACGGGGGCTACTACGTTACATATCTGGCCGAAAGCAGCTATGGTTTCCGCATCGCTCTTGCGCAGACAGACGATTTTGAAAGGCTCGAAAGAATCGGCCTCGTGTCGGAGCCGGACACCAAGAACGGCGTGCTGTTCCCCGCCAAGCTCGACGGTCGCTACGCCCGCCTGGAGCGCCCGCGGGAGGGGGGCAATATCTGGATCAGCTACTCCACCGACCTTTTCTACTGGGGCGAGCGGGAGGTGGTGATGACCCCCCGTCCCGGCTACTGGGACCACCACCGCATCGGCGCATCGGTCCCGCCCATCGAGACGGCCTGCGGGTGGCTGCTGCTCTACTACGGTGTCAAAAGCACGCCGGCCGGTCCGCTGTTCCGGATGGGCGCCGCGTTTTTGGACCGCGAAAGCCCCACCCGCGTGCTGGGCCGATCGAACATCCCCCTGTTGGCGCCCAGCGAACGTTACGAGCGCATAGGCGACGTGCCGAACCTGATATTCTCCTGCGGCGCCATTCTCAGCGAGGACGGCTCGGAACTGGATATTTACTACGGCGCCTCTCAGAGCTGCATCTGCCTGGGATCGATTGAGCTTGAATCCCTGGGCCCCATCTGCAACGTCAAAGGCAGCATAACGGAGGCCGAGCAGTGACCGAACAAGGCGCCCAGGACCTGCTGACCCGCTATGAAGACAACCCCATCGTTACGGCCGCCGACATCCCCTTCACCTGCAACACGGTCTTCAACGGCTCGGCGCTGAAGCTCGACGGCCGCTACTGCATCCTGCTGAGGGTAGAGGGCCAGCATGGGTATTCGGTCTTCGCCCTGGGCCGGGGTCCGGACGGCTACGAGTTCGAGCTGGAACGCTACCCCGTGATGGGCCCGGCCGATTACGGGCCGATGGAAAAATACGAGGTGGCCGGCGTCGAGGACCCCCGCGTAACAATCCTGGAAGACACCATCTACGTTATCTACACCGCTTTCAGCGGCTACGGCCCGTGCCTTGCGCTGGCGGTCACCGAAGACTTCACCGAGTTCGATCGCCTGGGGCTGATCTCCGAGCCCGGCAACAAAGATGGCATGCTGTTCCCCCGGAAGATCAACGGTCGATACGTCCGGCTGGACCGGCCCATCGGTCACGACGTGGGGCGCATCTGGGTATCCTTCTCAGAAGACCTCAAACACTGGGGAGATTCCCACGCCCTGATCTCCCCGCGGGAGGGCTACTGGGACTCCTACCGAGTGGGCGGCTCCACGGTGCCCATCGAGACCGATGAGGGCTGGCTGGAAATCTACCACGGCGTAAAGATGACCGGCAGCGGCCCCATCTACAGGGCCGGAGTTGTGCTGATGGACCTGGAAGACCCCACCACGCTGATCGGCCGCAGCGACATTCCGATACTGGCCCCGCGCACCGACTACGAGAGGATCGGCGACATCTACAACGTCGTCTACCCCTCCGCCGCCATACTGGAGGACGACGGCGAGATCAAGGTTTACTACGGGGCCGCCGATACTTCGATCTGCGTCGCCTCCGGCCACCTGCAAGACCTGGTGGACCTGGCCATAGAGGGCAGCGAGTAGAACCCCGACGGACCGGACGCTCCCCGCTCAGCCGGCCCACTTCAGTGCGTCAATCGGCCGTCCTTCGTTGGGTAGGTCGTCCCCGCGGAAGCCGAACTGCTGCTCCAGCAGCCCCAGCACGCCCTCGTTGACTCCCCAGCCCATCCTGTCGCGGCGCAGGCTTGTGGCTGCGACGTAGTCCAGAACCGGATTGAACGTGCCCATCAGGAGAGTGTTGGGCTGATGGGTGGGGTGGCCGCCGGGACCCGGTTTGCTCGCCCACAGGGCGTCAATGAGACAAAGCTGCTGCCGGGGGAAAAGCACGTTGCCCGTTTTCGGATCCATCCGTCCCAGTATTTCCGGCGTCTTGTTGATGGCCATCAGATAGGAGGCACCGCCACCGGACCGGTGGGCCGGGCGGGGCTCGAAGGTTCCGAAGTGATTCTTCAGGCTCATGGTGAACCCGCCAAACCGTCCGCCATGCCCCTTGCACAGGGCCAGGTTGATGAGAATATCCACCTCATCGTCGGCCAGCGGCCCGAGGCACTTGACGGTCTTATCGCCGTCAAAGTAGGGAGCGGGCACGCCCGCCTTGCCCGCGAAGCCGCCCCACTTGTTGGCGAGGTTGACGCCCTCGGGGAGGCCCTTGAAGGGATTGCCGGGCATACTGCCGCCGTGGCATGCGTCGTAGACGTATATGTTGGAAGGCTTTACGCCGATCGGACCGGTCAAGACGCGGCAGACCTTGCTCATCACCGCGCTTCGGGTGCGCTGTTGCGCGATTTGGTTCGTCTTGATCGCCACCACCGTGTCGCCCCAGCTCTTCCCGGGCGGCTTGATGAATATCCGCCGCCACGCCGACGTGGGATCGGACTCCTCGACCAGGGCCGCAGCCATGCGGTCCATGTTGGCGGCCACGGCCTGGGAGTTGACCAGGGGGTCACGCACCTTCCACGGCGTGTCCACGCTCTGCTCGGTGGTCATGGCCCCGTCGGTCACCCCCACGACACGCAGGGGATCGACCTCCGGGCGAACCCGCGCCCCCGGCTGGTAGGCTTCGGCCCGCTTCGGGAGGATGATGGTCGGGAGCGAAGCCGCCGCGACCGTTCCCGCCGTTAATCTCAGAAAGTCCCTCCGTGAGACACGCTTCCCCTTCTGATGCTCTGTGCTCATGGTTCTGCTTCCCTGCAAAGCCCCCACGGTAGCCGGTAGCCCAGAGAGACGTGCGACCGCTCATGATAGTCGCCGAGACCCCACCAGCACCCGGGGCCTCATCTTTCCAGCACATTCAGTGTACGGGGCCCACATGCGCATGACAAGGGCAAGCGCGATATGCCCGGGAAACGGTCACTTAGCCGCCGTCTCGGCCATCAATGCCCAGAAGCCGCTCCGCGTTTGCGGTCAGCACCTTGTGGCGGACATCCGGGTCGTCGAACGCCTGCCGGACCAGCCGGAGCGTCTCCGCCTGGTCGCGCCAGGGACTGTCCGTCCCGAACAGAATGCGCTCCTTCGAATGCCGCTCCAGGATGCGGTCAATCTCCCGCTTCGGAGCGGTATCGAAGGTGTAGGAAGTCTCCAGGTAGATGTCCCGCCCGGCAAGGGTTCGAGCGACTTCGCCCCACATCTTCCAGCCTCCCATGTGCGCGGCCACGATGCGAAGATCGGGGAAAGCCCGGTGGACCTGCAGTATCCTCCGCGGTGCGGCCCGGTCGTCCTCCGGAGGGAAAGCTATGTCCCGTCCCGCGTGGAAAACCAGGATAAGCCCCGCCTCGGCGGCGGCGCCGTAGAGCGGCCAGAGCCTGTCCTCGTCGACTGCGAAATCCTGGTACTGGGAGTGAAGCTTAATGCCCCTCAGGCCCGCATCTGCGATCTTCTGTACCTCGGCCTCCAGGTCTTCACAGTCCGGATGGACCGAACCAAAGGGAATGATCCGCTCGTTGGCGACGCTCTCGGACCAGCGCAGTATCGGCGTCACCTGTTTGGGCGCGGTTGCTATGGAGCAGAGGACGCTCCTCTCGATCCCCGCCCCGTCCATTGAGCGCAGCAGGTCGGCCACCGTGCCGTCCAGCACGGCCCATGCCTCACGGGGGATTTCGGCGTTGAGGGTGTCGATCGCTTTCGGGGCCAACTCGTTGGGAAAGACATGGGTATGGAAGTCGATGGCCATCGGAGGGGCTCCGTCAGGTTGAGCTGATGTCGGCGCGGTGCAGCAGCGTGGAGTTGGAAACAACGCTGACCGAACTGAAGGCCATGGCAGCTTCGGCCACCAGGGGGTGGAGAAGCCCCAGCATTGCCGCGGGGATAGCCACCAGATTGTAGCCGAACGCCCAGTAGAGGTTCTGCTTGATCTTCCGGAACGTGGCGCTGCTCAGTTTGACGGCGCTGACCACGGTTCCCAGCTCTCCCCGCACGAGGGTGATGTCTGCGCTTTCGATGGCGATGTCGGTGCCGGTGCCCAGAGCTATGCCGACGTCCGCCCGGGCCAGAGCCGGTGCGTCGTTGATGCCGTCCCCCACCATCGCCACGTAGCCGCCCTGCTCCTGGAGCCGCCCTATCTCCTCGGCCTTCTCGTCGGGCAGGACTTCGGCCAAAACGCGGTCTATCCCGACCTCATCGGCTATGGCCTGGGCCGTCCGCTCGTTGTCGCCCGTGATCATGGCCACCTCGAAGCCCATTTCCTTCAAGGCGGCTATCGCCTCCGCGGACCCTTCTTTGAGCGTGTCGGCGATACCGATCAGGCCGATCAGGTCGCCGTCGGCGGCCACCAGCATGGTGGTCTTTGCCTCCTCCTCCAGCCGGGAGCGCTCCTGGCGGCCGGCGTCCCAGTCCACGCCTTCTTCGTCCATGAGTGTCGCGGTCCCGACCACCACCGGGGTGCCGCCCACGGAGCCGCGCACCCCTTTGCCGCTGACCGCCTCAAAGTCCTCGGTCTCCTCCAGTTCAACTTCCCGCTCTTCGGCCCGCCGGAGCACCGCCTCCGCAAGGGGATGTTCGCTGCCTTTCTCCAGCGAGGCGGCCCATCGCAGCACGTCTTTGCTCTCGTGGTCCCCCAGGGGCACCACGTCGGTTACTTCCGGCCTCCCCCGGGTAAGCGTGCCGGTTTTGTCGAACACGATGGTTCGGACGTCTTTCATGGTCTGGATGGCCTCTCCGGACCGGATGAGGATGCCGTTCTGGGCCCCCATGCCGCTCCCCACCATCAGGGCGGTCGGTGTGGCAAGGCCCAGCGCGCAGGGACAGGCGATGACCATGACCGCCACCGCCGCAAAGACCGCCATGGACACCACCGAGCCCGCCAGCAGATCCTCCCCGACCCAGAACAGCACCTCCGAGGCCGCCCGGGTGATCGGCCGCAGAGGTTCGGGGAACAGGACCCATATCAGGAACGTAAGGATGGACAGCCCGATGACGGTGGGCACGAAGTAAGCGGTCACCCGGTCGGCAAATTGCTGGATCGGCACGCGGGAAGCCTGCGCCTCACGGACCATGCGGACGACCTGGGCGAGGAAAGTCTCCTCACCCACCCGCGTGGCCTCCACCTTCAGAACGCCCTCGCGGTTGACGGTCGAGCCGATGACACTGTCGCCGGGCTCCTTCGCCACGGGAACGGACTCCCCGGTGGCCATGGATTCGTCCACGGAGCTTGTGCCTTCCACCACCTCGCCGTCGGTGGGTATCTTCTCGCCCGGTCGGACGACCATGACGTCGCCTACCTGTATCTGCTCGACCGGGACTTCGACTTCTTCTCCGTCGCGCAGAACGCGGGCGGATTTGGCGCCGAGTTCCAGCAGCTTCCGCAGCGCCCGCCCGGCGCGTCCCCGGGCCCGGGCCTCCACGTAACGCCCCGTCAGGTGGAACGCCATGATCATGGCGCCGACCCCGGCGTAGTTGTGGATGCCGAACCCCACCAGACTGAGTGGACCGGTGATGAACGCCGACCCGCTGCCCAGCATGATGAGCACGTCCATGTTCGCCGAGAGGTGCGCGACGCTTTTCAGTGCGCTCCTATAGGTGTGGAAGCCGGCCACGGCAAGCACGGGAAGGGCCAGGATGACGACGCCCCACTCGTACAGGGATCGGTAGTCCTGGAGGGCCTCCGGCCAGAACATGAAGGGGATCATCACGAGCATTACGGGGGCGGTCACTGCCCAGGCGATGACCATTCGCCGACGCGCCCGCCTCATCTCCCGCTCCCCCTCCTCGGCCTCCGGTTCGCCGACCTCCGCCGTGTAGCCCACGTCGGACACGGTCCGGACCATCTCGTCGGGGGATATGGCGTCGGGATCGTAGCGCACGCGTGCCTCTCCGGCGGCGAAGCGGACCTCGGCCTCCAGCACGCCCTCGCGGTTACGGAGGGCGTGACTGATGGTCTGTGCGCAGGACTGGCAGCTCATGTCCTTGACCGCCAGGGTGATGCGTTCCCCCGGTTCGGCCACGTCGTAGCCGGCGTTCCGCACGGCCTCAGCCATCGCCTCGCGGTCGGCGCTCGCGGGGTCATAGCGCACCTGCGCGGTCTCCGCAGCAAAGCTGACGGTGGCCTCCTGGACACCCTCGACGCCGTTGAGCGCCTTCTCCACGGTCCGGGCGCACGAGGCGCAGGTCATCTCCCGGATGGACAGCTCGGCGGATTCGAGGTCCTCTTCCTCGACCGCTTCGGGGGCGGTTTCGTCGGCCTCCTCGCCCTCGGCGCCGATGAACCTCTCCGGATCTTCGTCGAACCGTTCCTTGCAGCCCGGATTGCAGAAGTAGTAGGTCTCTCCCCTGTAACGGCTGCTTCCGGCCGCCTCGTCCGGCTCCACGGTCATTCCACAAACGGGATCCGTCGGCATGTCTGCCCCCTTCCTGCCCGTGAGTCACTTCTGCAGATACGTATCCCCCAGACGCTCTATCTTCTCCACACGGCGGCGATAGCGCTTCTTCTCCTGGAAGCGGGCGGCGACAAAGGTTCGCGCGATCTCCACCGCCAGCCATTCCCCCACAATCAGCGAGCCGAGGCACAGCACGTTGAGGTCGTCGTGCTGGACCGCCTGGTGGGCGGTGAAGCAGTCGTGGACGGTGGCCGCCCGTATGCCCTTCATCTTATTGGCGGCGATGGAGACCCCCGCCCCGCTGCCGCATATGGCTATCCCCCGCTCGGCCCTGCCTGCGAGTATTGCTTTTCCGACGGCCTCGGCGTAGTCGGGATAATCGACCGAATCGGGACAATCGGTCCCCAGGTCCAGCACCTGGTGACCGTCTTCGCGGAGGGCGGCGACGATCTTGTCTTTCAGCACATAACCCGCATGGTCGGCCCCGACCGCAATCTTCATGGCTCCGGCCTCCCTGATTCAGCAGAGCGCACCGCCCTTGAACTGGACCGCTCACGGCCCATCTATTAGTATATTCACAATACCGCCCGGAACGCGGGGAAGCAACTCAAACACCATCTGCCACAGCTTGCAGGGAGGAACCATGTCGCTTGAACAGATGAGCCTGCAGGAGCTTTGCGTGAACACCATCCGCACCCTTTCGATCGACGCCGTGCACACGGCCGACTCCGGCCACCCCGGAGCGCCGCTGGGCTGCTCCGCCATAGCCTACACGCTGTGGGCAAACATCATGAAATTCAATCCCGATGAGCCCAACTGGCCTGACCGGGACCGTTTTGTCCTGTCCGCCGGTCACGCCAGCGCCCTGCTCTACAGTATGCTGCACCTCTGCGAATACGAACTTCCCCTGCAGGAGCTGAAAGACTTCCGGCAGTTCGGAAGCATGACCCCGGGACACCCTGAGGCCCGCTGCGCGCCGGGCGTCGAAGTCACCACCGGTCCGCTCGGGCAGGGGCTGGGGGACGCGGTGGGGATGGCCCTTGCGGAGCGTTACCTGGCGGCCCGCTTCAACCGCCCCGGCCATCGCATCGTGGACCACCACACCTACGTGCTGGCCAGCGACGGGGACATGATGGAAGGGATAAGTCACGAGGCCGCCAGTCTGGCCGGTCACCTTGGGTTGGGGAAGCTTATCGTCCTCTACGACTCCAATGACATATCCCTGGAAGGCCCCACCAGCGAATGGTTTACCGATGACACGGCCGCCCGGTTCGAGGCCTGCGGGTGGCACACCACACGGGTCGAGGAAGCCACCACCGACGTGGAGGGAGTGACCCGGGCGGTGCGGGAAGCCCAGGAGGTGGACGATCGGCCTTCCCTTATCGTCTGTCACACCCACATCGGTTACGCCAGCCCGGTGCAGGACACCCACGCGGCGCACGGCAAGCCGTTGGACGCCGACCAGTTGAAAGAGACCAAGCGGAATCTGGGCTGGCCGGAGGAGGAGATGTTCCTGATCCCCGACAGGGCGCGAGAACGCTTTCACGAGATCGCCCGGCAGGGCCGCGAACGGTATCGCTCCTGGCGCAATGCCTGGCAGACTTTCTGTGACCAGTTCCCGACGGTGGCCGGTGAGTGGGAACGGGCCTGGGCCGGCCAACTGCCGGAGGCATGGGAAGACGGACTGCCGATCTGGGAACCGTCCGACGGTCCCATTGCCACGCGCGACGCGGCGGGAGCCACGCTCGGAGCAATCCGCCGCAACTGCTGGACCCTGGTGGGAGGCGACGCCGACCTGGGGTCCTCTACGCGCACACTGCCCGACGAGGAAGGCAGCATGCAGGCCGGCAGCTATGGCCGGCAGAACATCCGGTTTGGTGTTCGCGAGCACGTTATGGGCGCCGCCTGCGCGGGCATGGCGCTGCACGGCGGCCTGCGCGCCTTCGGCTCCACCTTCACCGTCTTCAGCGACTACGTGCGCCCCGCTCTCCGGATGGCGGCCATCTCGGAGGCAGGCGTGATCTACCAGTTCACCCACGACAGCGTCGGCATCGGCGAGGACGGGCCCACTCACCAGCCGGTCGAACACGTCGCCTCCCTGAGGGCCGTCCCCAACTGCATGGTGATCCGCCCGGCCGACGCCAATGAAGCGCGGGAAGCCTGGCGGGCGGCCATGCTCAACACAACCGGAGTGAGTTGCATCATCTGCAGTCGGCAGAAGCTGCCCGTGCTGGACCGCTCCGACCTGGCTCCCGCCGATGGCCTTCGCAAGGGCGCCTACGTCCTGCACGACCCGGAGGACGCCGAACCACGCCTGCTGCTGCTGGCCAGCGGTTCGGAGGTCTGGCGAGTCCTGGAAGCCGCCCGCCAGCTCGAGGAGCGCGGCATACCGGTGCGCGTGGTCAGCTTTCCATGCTGGGAGCTGTTCGAGCGGCAGTCGCCCGAGTATCGCCGCTCCGTGCTCCCGCCCGAGGTCGGCAAACGCCTGGCCTTAGAGGCCGGCTCCCCTCTCGGTTGGCACAAGTACGTGGGCACCGAGGGAGAGGTGCTGGGCTTGAGACGCTTCGGTGCCTCCGGCCCGGGCGAGGAGGTCATGCGGGAACTCGGTTTCAGCGTGGCGAACGTGGTAGACCGTTCGCTGGCTCTGCTGGACCGTGATTAACCGCTGAGGCGCAGGTCGGGTCATTGCGCCTGCCCCGATTGCCGCCCTTCCGCAGAAGCCGGCAGGAAACGGATGTCGTCGTAGTCGGCGGAAGCGGAGGAACCGGTGTTGTCGGTGTCGGTCATCACGGCAACCGCCGTGACCGGGGTAGGCTCCCGGCCGAAGGCCTTCTTGTAGTCCTCGTAGACGTTCCTGCGCTCCTCGACCCAGCCTCCGGTCCTGGTCTGGCCGCTTTCCACCGCCACCATCATGGCGCGGTCCGAGTAGGCGTTGCGCAGGAAGGTCCCGCGCTCCAGCCGGTTGGCCCATATGTAGTTGACGGTGTGCAGGGGAGGGAATTCCCCCATCTTCTTCTTGGCCAGGGCGTATTTGATTCTGGTCATCAGGCCGACGCGCGATGCATCGTATTTGAAGTTCACGTAGACCCGACCCGCGTAATCGTCCCCCTCTTTCGTGCGGGCATTGCCCCCTTTGACGGTGTGTTTCACGCGCCACCGCCAGGCGAGGATGGGATAGGCCTTCAGCTTCAGTGGAATCCGCTTCACCAGCGCCGAAGCGGACCTGC
Organism: uncultured candidatus Brocadiaceae bacterium; assembly: GCA_964510315.1. GTDB lineage: Bacteria > Planctomycetota > Brocadiia > SM23-32 > SM23-32 > CAZEAP01. The sequence continues at coordinate 88,016 of CAZEAP010000001.1, read as the reverse complement.
TCGCCCCTGCATGCAGGTAATGGTTGCCGTCCTCGCTCTTCACCGCGTATCGAGTGTGTCGAGGAATGTCCTCGAAGTGCAGCGGCTCCCAGTCGGCCGGAAGGTCCGCCGCAGTCGTTTCCCCTTCGAAGTCGTCCACCAGCCGACGGTCCCCGTCCCCGCTCTCCGATGAGGAGCCGGGGCCGGAAGCGGCCAGCGCCAGTGTGCCGGCAGCCAGCAGCGCCGACACGATGATCAAAACAGTGTCCCGGCTTATCGCTCTCACAGCATACGCCCCCGGTTAAGCCCCCGGTCATATCCGGATGCCATCACAACACCACCCCCGGCGATGGAAGCTACGGATGATCCAGTACGCTTCGGACCGACTGGGCCAGCCGCGAGGTGGTGAACGGTTTCCTCAGAAGAGGGGTTACCGACCGTGCCTGCCGGCCCTTCGGGCCCTGCTGGTCCGCGTAGCCGGAGATGAACAGCAGTTTTGTGCGGGGGTAGCTGAGGCGGACCTTCTGTGCCAGCTCGGGCCCGCTCATCCCGGGCATCACCACGTCCGCGATTAAGAGGTCGGGCTCCTCGCCGAACTCCTCCAGCTTCTCCAGTGCTCCGCTTCCGTCCTCGGCGGCCAGTATGTTGTACCCGAAGCTGCGCAACGACCTCACCGCCATCTGCCGGACCCCCTGCTCATCCTCGGCGAGGAGTATATTCTCGTCGCCGGCGAAACGCTCCGCAAGTTCGCCTTCCTCAACTTCCTCGGGTTCGCCTTCCAACACGAGCGGCAGATAAATCTTGAACGTGCTCCCGCTGCCCGGCTGGCTGAGGCACTCAATCCTGCCGCCGTGCTGTTCCACAACGCCGTACACCGAAGAGAGACCCAGGCCGGTGCCGTCGCCGTTTTCTTTGGTGGTGAAGAAGGGATCAAAGACGCGCTCACGGACTTCCTCCGGCATGCCTACGCCCGTGTCGCTGACGGCGATCATTGCGTAGGGACCCTTCATCGTTCCGGGACGGGTCCGCGCGAAGTCGGTGCCCAGGCGTACGCGCCGTGTTCGGACCGTCAGGACGCCACCATTCGGCATGGCGTCCCGCGCGTTGACGGCCAGGTTGACGAGTACCTGCTCGAGCTGGGCGGGGGCCATCTCCACGTGCAGGTCTTCTTCCGAGAGATCCAGCTTCAACTGGATGTCCTCTTCGATGACCTGTGAGAGCATGGAATTGACGTTCCGGACGGCGTCGTTCAGCTCCATCACGCAGCTCTGGACTTCCTGCTGGCTGCTGAACGCCAGCAATTGCTCGACCAGCTCTCCTCCTCTTGTGGCGGCCTGCTTTATCTCCAACAGGTCGTCTCGCAACCCACATTCTTCCTCGCCAAGCTCCGCGAGGTTCAGTTCGGCGTAGCCGATAATGGCGGTAAGGATGTTGTTGAAATCGTGGGCGATCCCCCCGGCCAACTGACCCACCGACTTCAGCCGGGCGGACCGACGGAGCTGCTGTTCCATCTCCCGCTGCTCGGTCACGTCCTGCCCGGTGCAGACCACGTAGAGCACCTCGCCGTCGCGCCCGGTGACCCGCTTATCGGCCCAGGAGATCAGGCACTCTTCGCCCTCCCGGGTCATCCAGTGGTTCTCGTGGACCAGGACCCCGTCCTGCTGCTTTACCGACTGGAAGACCTTGGCCACTTCTTCTTGCTCGTCGGGCGGAATGAGAATGTCCGCCCCGGACTCCCCTTCCAGCTCCTCGGCGGAGTATCCGGTGAGCTTCTCGCAGGCCTGGTTGAAGCGGACGATCCTGCCTTCCGGGTCCAAGACCAGGATCAGGGCCGGTGCCGTGTCAAAAACGGCGTTCAGGAACTGACGTTCCTCGCTGAGGTTCTGCACCGACTGCATGTGGTCGGTGAACTCCCAGGCCGTGCACACCACCTTTTCGGCCTCGCCCTGCCCCTCCCCCACCGGCGTCCACCGGGCGCACAACCACGCGAACCGACCGTCCGCTCGTCGGTACCGGAAGTGGACCAAAGACCGATGCTCATCCCGGGAGGCGAACGCCGCGCACTCGTAGGCGGTACGCACCGCTTCCCGGTCGTCCGGATGCACCCGCTCCAGCATGCCCCCCAGTCCCTCGCGCCGGAACTCGGCGGCGCTAATCCCCAGCAGTTCCTCCACGAAAGAGTTCACGCAACGACAGTCTTCGGTCTCCACGTCAAAGAGGCAGACGACGTCCCGCACCCCCTCCATAAGCTGCAGGAGCAGTTCGGCCGGGGCGGAGCCCTCTGCCTCCCCAACATGCCCTGGGCCGACCGACACGATCGGTTCCTCCTCCCGGTCCACTGTTCACCCCTTTCGAATCATGAATTTCTCGTCAGACGAAAAGGCGGTCCCATCTCCCACCCTAAGTCGCCCCGCCGTCCAGGCCGCTTGGGTACGCAGGCCGAGCAGTGACAGTGCTTAGCTTAGCAACAGTCTCATCGCACTTGCAAGACGTCACCCGACTTTCGGGGCAGCCGACGCGTTGAAATCTCCGCCTGGCTCTCCTAAGCTGGGCCGAACCGACATGAACTGCCCGGGCACTTTCCTACCACGAGCGAAACTCAATTCAGGAGGCCCCCTATTTTGGAGCCGACACTACAGCATCTCGCCCTGAACTGCCGGGACCTTTCCGCGCAGGAAGATTTCTACAGCCGTCACTTCGGGTTTGAGCGTGCACGGGTTTTCAACCGGGGGGAACCGGAGGAATTCGTCATGCTTCGCCTCGGCGGGTTCCGCATGGAGCTCTTCCAGTCTTCCGAGGCAACGCCCGAGGATCGGGCCGGCCCCCGGCCGGTCGGGTTCAAGCACCTGTGCTTCGAGGTGGAGGACGTCAAGCGGAAACGCGATGAGCTGGAGGAGGCCGGAGCGAACCCGGGCCCCGTCATCGACTGCAGCGAGGACGTGCCGGGACTGAAGGTCTGCTTCCTGGCCGACCCGGAGGGGAACGTTCTGGAGCTGATGGAGGGGTGGCGGGACCAGGAGAACCCGCCCGGTCCCTGACATGGGCAGCGTCGGGGCGGCCATCGCCGCTAACCCACCACCACGCCCACCAGGATAGGGATGGTAACAAGGGAAAGGACGGTGCTCATCACGATGGCCGTGCTCACCAGTTCCTTGTCCATCTCGTAGTTCTCCTCCAGTATGGGGGTAAGGGTGGCGACCGGCATGGCGCCTTCGATGATGATGACCTTGTAAGTCACAGTGTCCCCGGCCAATCCGGCAGCCAGCGCCCAGCCCACCAGCGGACCCGCAAGGAGCGTCACAGCGCTGATCAACAGCGCCGGCTTAAGGGCGGGGCCGACACGGCTGACATCGAGCATAACACCGACGCTCAGCAGGATGAGCGGAACCGTGGCGTCGCCGAAAGGCTTCAGAACAAACCCAATGGACCCGGGAATGCGCAGTCCACCCAGATTGACGGCAAGTCCGGCCACCATGGCCAGGATGGGCGGAGCAGCGACGGCCACGGTCTTCCGCAGGGGCACGCCCCCGCGACGCCGGCGCGTGTGGATCAGGCCGATCGGCAGGCCGAGCCCGTAAAATGCCAGCCACCACGGCAGGATGAAGTACACCACACGCTGGACACCGGCCTCCCCCAGCAACGCCGCCATGATCCCGAGGCCCATCCAACCGTAATTCCCGAACGTGATGCATGCGTGCACCGCGGTCTTCCGGGCCGCGCTGCGCACCGCCGCGGAGGCGATCCAGCCCAGGCCGAACAGGGCGACCGTCATCAGTACGAAGGCCAGCACGGTCGGCCCGATGGCGGCGATGCTTCGGGGCCTGGCCCGGTAGAGGGAGTAGAAGACGAACACCGGCAAGGTGAAGCGAACAACGAACTTCCGCAGTACTTCGCCCTCCCTGTCTCCCAGAAGCCCGACCAGCCGGAGGCCCAGCCCCATGCCCATCGGGAACAGCGCCTTCAGGATTTGGTGAAAGGTTTCCACAGTGAACTCTGCGGTCGCTCTGTAGAAGTGTCTCTCCGCACGTGCATCGGCCCGTGCCCCTCGCGACGTCATGCCGAGGCGTCTGAGGGGTGCCCTGCACGCGCCCATGCTGAGACGCCGTCCCTTCAGGCGCCGAATGCATCCCGCTGTTCCGCCACGCCTCGCCTTCCCCTGCCTTGCCAATGCAGTCTGCAGCAAAGCCGGAGCGCCTGAAGACGCCCACTACGGGCCGCACAGTGGCCTTTCCCGCGGGGTGGTATGCTCACAATGCCCGGTGTCCGGCGGCGGAAACCGGGCTCGGTGCTTGAGCGACGCCCCCCTCAGAGCCCGATCTCCCTGGCGGCGGGAAAGTACTTGATGAAGCTCCTGGATTCAAGGCGCTGCAGGTATTCGGCCTCGGCCTCCTGTTTCTTGCGGGCGGACAGAAGGCGTTGGATAGTGGGTTGCGCTTCCCGAAACGAAAGTGTGTGGGGCGGGACCACGCGCTCGAACCGGGTGATGACGAACCCCCCCGGGCTCCGACGGACGTTGGAGATTTCGCCCTCCTGGAGGTCCCTGACGGCCTGGGGTCGCCAGTCCGGGCGGTCTTCGGGAAGCTTCACTTCGTGCAGACCGCCGGGATATTTGTCCCGGTCGGCGGAGTAGCGGTCAGCCATCTCGGCAAAGTCCGCCCCTCGATGAATTTTCTTCAGCACGGATTCGGCCTCTTGCCGCACCGAATCCGCCTGTTCCTCCGCGGGAACGGTGAACAGGATTTGCCGATAGACGACTTTGCCGGGGACCCGGAAATCTTGCCGGTGGGCCCGATAGTAGCTTCGGAGTTCGGCGGGCGCTGCGTGCACATCGGCGTAAACTTCGACCTGCAGCAGTCTGGCCGCCAGAAGAGTCTCGGTCTGGAGTTCCTTGAACCGCTCGACGGTCAAGCCGCGCTCGAACAGGTAGCGCCGCGCCTGCACCTTTGAGCCGAGTCGGCTGCAGAGCTTCTCGAACTGCTCTTCGGCAAAAGCGTCCAGTGTCTGGCGGTCATAGTCCTCACGGATGTATCGTTTCCTTGCGGCCTGAACGAGAAGTTCCCGTTCCACCAGCTCCCGGAGCGCTTCTCTCTTGCGTTCGGCCTCGATCTGGTCGTACTGCAGCGGTGTGGTGGAGCCCCCGGCCGGTGGCATCCGAGGCGCACCCCTCAGGCGCATGAAGTCCTGGAGGTCAGCGCGGGTTACCACGCTGTCGCCGACACGCACGAGCGGTTCCTCCCGGCCGGGCGCAAGGCCGGCGGCCAGCAGAAAGACCAGCCCGGTAAGAAGCATCGTTCTCATGGTGAAGCTCACCGCATAAGAGCAGCAGAACCATTATCTTAGCATCCGGACCGGAGCCCGTCGAGCAAGGACACCCTCAGATGTAAAACACCGCGTCCCCAACGGTTCCGGTGATGGTGTCGATGATTCCCCAGAATCCACCGGCGATGAAGTAGCCCATCACCATCCCGATGAAGAAGCGCCGCCCCACCCGGTAGGCGCCGTAGCCGCCGACGCTGACCAGCAGGAACTTGATAAGCCAGGCCAGAAACACCGAGGCCCAGAAGAAGTACACCATGTGGCTGGAGGCGATGAGCAGCCCGACCGGGTGCAGAGGCCACCAGAAAAAGGAACGCTGAGCCAACGTCAACAGGGCCATGAGCACGGCCCCGGCCCCGGCCCAGACCATGCGGCCGAAGCTGGCCAGCTCCTGGTTGTTGATCGCGTTCTGGGCCCACGGCCAAACCGTGTTCTTCGGGAAGGTGCCGAAGAACCAGCCGTCCATATGGGTCCCACCGTGTCGGTAGCAGACCCACACCGTCGTAAGGGCCGCCGCGCCGTAGGCGATCATCAGCGACAGGAGCATCGCCCACAGCAGCCCGCCTCGCCGCCGCTTCGTCAGGTACATGCCGTGCGCCGAACCGGACATCGGGGAGTTCCGGATGTCGAAATGCCAACCGTAGTTCATGGCCATGACCGTTACCTGCTGGTTTGTCAGATTGGCCGTTCCCACCAGACTGCTCAGGAACATACACGGAGAGATCGGCGGGCTGAGGGCCGGCAATCCACACTGAGCCACCACCCGGGCCATGGCGTAGTAGACCGCCAGTGTAATCAGAAGCAACAAGGCAGCATATACCAGACTCAGCCCGGCCTGCCACATCCACCACACGCTCACCGCCAGGCCCAGCACCCCCATGGCCACGGCGGTCAGATAGGACGCCGGCTCCCCCGCGTCGTAGTCCCTGTCGCCGAGCCGGAAGGCGCATTTCAGGACTCTCTTCAGATGCCCGCGAGACAGCCAGACGCTGCTGACCACGAAAACCAGGGTGGCGCCCATGGCCAGATGATTCATCTCCCCGCCGTATATCGACCCGTGCATAAGCTGGAGGTTGTAGGCGTTCAGAAAAGTGCGCACGACCCAGGACGCCAGCGCAACAAACCAGACGGTAAAGGCAACGCGGTTGGGGATCAGAAAGACCAGGCCCATCACCACCAGATCAATGTAGATGGGGAGCCGCCAGACCTGGTCTTCGGTAAAGTCAATCCACTGCCGGATCCGGAAGAACGGAAACACCCCGAAGTACGTCCCCAGGGCCCCCGAGCTGGCCAGCACGAAGGTAGCACCCACCCCCAGCCAAAAGGCCGTGCTGTTCAGTATGGTCCGAACCGGACCCCCTTGGCCGGCGGCGCACAGCTCAGCCGGCACCTGAGCGATCGGGAAGCTCAGATGTTCGTAGTCGACCCACTGCTTCCGCATGATCACCATGATGGCCATCATGCAGGCGAAAAAGGCCAGGAAGAATATGCCCCACTTCAGCAGGGGGCCGACCCAGGGCCCCCACGGAATGGGTTCCCCGGCGGGCAGGCCCCGCCAGAACTTCTTGATCGCGAAGGTGCCTCCGTTGGGGTCCAGAGGAGAAAGCCATCCGGGCAAATTGGGCCACAGTATCTGGTTCCACTCGTTGGTGGGATTCGCCAGGTTGTAGGGAGCCGTGATGGAAGGTATGAAATATGCTATGAGCCCCGAGGTGACGATCGAGCCCCCGACCAGCATCATCGCGCCCACCACCATCAGTTCCTCAACCCGCAGGGCAAGCGGCTTCCACAGCCTTCCCAGCCCGAAGTTGAAGATCACCAGCAATACCAACAGGATGAACGAAGCGCCCCCGGTGTGGTAGTCGGCGAACATCCGGGAGGAACGGAGCCAGAAGGTCCAGTAAGGGCCCATAACCCCGCACACCGCGCACATCAGGCAGCCCAGCAGAAGCGCCCGGGCGCTGAGGAACCTCCGGGGCTCGCGGTGGTCGAGCTGCCGGCCGTCTGTGCTCAAGGACCTCTACTCCTGCTCACGGGGCAAGCGTCCGCCGGAGAGCAGGAAGGATAGCGCAAACGGCGCCCGAAAGCCAATCAGATGTAGAAAACTGAATCCCCCACCGCGCCCGTTATCGTGTCCACTATGCCCCACAGCCCGCCGGCCAGGAAATAGCCCAGCACCATCCCGATGCAAAACCGCCGCCCCTTCCGGTAGGCGCTGTACCCGCCCAGGCTCACCAGGAGCGTCTTCCCGCCCCAGGCCAGGAATATGCTGAACCAGAAGCCTTGCACCATGTGGCTGTGGCAGATCAGGAAGGCCACCGGGTGGAGGGGCCACCAGAAGAACCACCTCTGGGCGACCATCAAGGCGCCCATGATGCCGGCCCCCACTCCGGTCCAGGTGAGGCCGGCCCAGTTGAAGCCGGCCCCCTGCTCGATGAGGCTGCTCGCCCAATACCACGGCATGCGCGGGGAGGTCAGAAAGAACCACTGGTCCATGTTGAGGGCGGCGTGGCGGTAGCCGAGCCGGACCGTAAAGAAACTGCCCGCCAGGTAGGTTACCACCAGAGCCAGCAGCAGCGCCCACAGCAGTCCGCCCCTCCGCCGCCGGACCAGGTACATACCGTGGGCCGCCCCGGAGAGTGCTCCGTTTCTCATGTCGGCGTGCCATATCTGCGAGCTGATGATCGTGCTCTGTCGGGGCCCCAGCACCGAACCGCCGAAGAGCTGCCCCAAGTAGGTGCTGGGCAGTATGGGAGCACTGGCAGAGGGCAGCCCGCACTGAGCCACCACCCGCGCCATCCCGTAATAGATGACCAGAAACGCCAGCAGCAGGCAGATGGCAAAAAGAACCTCCATGCCGGCAACGCACAGCCACACCGTCACCGTGACGGCGCAGAACAGCCCAACCAGCAGGATCAGTCGGTAGGAGGAAGGCTCGTCCGCATCGTAACCCCGCTCCCCCAGCCCCAGGGCGCAGACCAGCGCACGCCACAGGTGCCGCCGCCCCAGCCACACGCTGCCCAGCACGAAAGCAAGCATAGCGCCCATCGAGGAGAACTGGAATTCCGCCGCGCCCGCCCCGTAAAGCATCCAATCCTTCATCCCCAGCCCGTAGGCCGTAAAGACGGACTTGGCGACCCATGATGCAAGACACAGCGCCCCCACGCTGAAGGCCACCCGGTTGGGTATGAGGAAGACGAGACCGACCACCACCAGGCTAACATTGATCGGGAGCGGAATGGGCCCGAGGTCCGTGACCGACTCCCGTATTCGGAAGAACCACGGCTCCCCGGTCAGGTAGAAGCTGACCCCTCCCAGGCTGGCCATCGCGAAAGTCAGACCCAGGCCGATCCAGAAAACCCGGCTGCGGAAGATGGAGGACCGCCCCAGCGGGTCGGCCGCCGCGCTGCACAGGGCGGCCGGCACCTGGGCGATGGGGAAACTGAGGTGCTCGTGGTCGACCCATTGCTTCCGCATCAGGGCCATCACGGCGGTCATGCAACCGAACAGGGCCATCAGCAGCACTCCCCAGGACAGCAGCGGCTTCACCCACGGCCCCCACGGTATGGGTTCCCCCGCGCCGAGACCCTCCCAGAACTTCTTGATGGCCAGCGTGCCTCCGTTGGGGTCCAGCGGCGCCATCCAGCTCTTCAGATTGGGCCACAACGTCTCGTGCCACTGATTGGCGGGGTTTGCCTGGTAGTAGACCGCCGAGATCATGGGAACGAAATGCGCCACCAGGCCCGAACTGATAATCGATCCGCTGATGAACATCATCGCCGTGATGACCATCAGTTCCTGGGCGCTGAAGGCGAGGCGCTTCCAGAGCCTTGACAGCACCAGGTTAAAGACCACGAACAGCACGAACAGCCAGAAGGCCGCCCCCCCCGTGTGATAGTCCGCATACATCCGGGAGGATCGCAGGTAGATGGTCCAGTACGATCCGTGGACGCCGATCAGCACGCTCATAAGGGCGCCCACGACAACGCTCCGGAAGGTGATGAACCTGCCCTGCTGCGGGTCGCCGGAGTCCAGTTCCGCCCCTGTCATTTGCCTGGTCCGATGCTGAAGATCGACTTTAGTTCGAGCCCCCGGGGGCGGTCTGATCCACCCCGGCCGCCGGCGCAGCTCCCACCCCGCCGCTTTGCTCACAGACCGAAGACGACATTGCCCGTTGTCTCAGTGAGAGTATCAACGATGGCCCAGGCCCCGCCAGCGGCGATGTGTCCCACGAGGTAACCGATGAAAAACCGACGCCCGGTTCTGTAAGCGCGCTGGCCGCCCAGGTAAACCAGCAGCACCTTGATCAGCCATGCCATGAAGATGCTGAACCAGAAAGCCGTCACCAGGAATGCCCCGTTCGTCAGGAACCCGACCGGATGGATGGGCCACCAGAAGAAGGTCCGGTGGGCGACCATCAGGGCCGCCATGATCAGTGCACCGGCCACGGCCCACAGCATGCCGGCCCGGTTGGGGTCGGCGTCGCCGGTGCTCATCGCCGATGTCCAGTGCCAGGTCAACCGGGAGGAAAGGCGGATGTACCAATCGTGCATCGAACTGGCCCCGTGCTGATAGCCCAACCAGACGGTGAACAGGGAAGCCACCGCAAATGTGATGAGCAGCCCCAGCAGCATGGCCCAGAACAGCCCGCGGCTGCGGCGACCGGTGAGGTACAGCCCGTGCCCGGCCCCCGAGAAGGGGGAATTCCGAAGGTCCGCGTGCCACATCAGGTTGGCCCCCAGCCCGATTACGTTCTCCCTGCCCAGCAGCCTGCCGCCGAACGTGCTGGCTATCCAGGGACTGGGCACCACCGGCGAATTGATCGCCGGCAGACCACACTGCGCGATCACCCGGGCCATGGAGTAATACACCACCAGCGTAACGGCAAACAGCAACACCGCCCAGAACACGTTCATTCCGATGGCAACGAACCAGGCCACCACCACGGCCGCTCCGCCCAGGGCAAAGAGCAGAGAAATCCGATAAGAAGTCGGCTCGCCCTCGTCGTAGCCCGGCAGCAGACCCGCCGCGCAGAGCAGCACCCTCTTGAGGTGACGCCGGGCCAGCCACAGGCTGCCCAGTGCGAAAACGATCATCGAACCCATCGCCACGTGCTGCAGCTCCGGATGTCCCACCACCCCGTAGAGCATCCATTCCTGCATCCCGAAGTTGTACGTCCGGATGAAAGACCGCAGCACCCATGAACCGAGGGCCATGGACCAGACGCTGAAGGCCACCCGATTCGGGATCAGGAAGGTCAGGGCCAGCACCGTCGGCCCCAGGTTGATCGACAGGGCCATCGGACCCAGCCCGCTCACTGTATGCTTCAACTGCAGAACCGGGAAAACGCCCACGTAGTTGTGCAGACCCGTGGAGGTATCCAGCAGCAGGGCCAGCCCGACCGCTATCCAGAACGCACGGCTCCGGAGTATCGAGGAAACCGCCCCGGGCCTCTCGGCGGCCGCGCACAGCTCGGCCGGCACCTGGGCGATGGGATAGCTGAGGTGCTCGTAGTCCACCCACTGCTTCCGCATGATCGACATCAGGGCAATCATGCACGCGAACATCGCCAGCACCAGGACCGCCCACGCCGCCAGGGGGCCTATCCACGGTCCCCACGGCACGGGTTCACCCCGACCCAGCCCCGCCCAAAACTTCTGGATCGCGACCGTCCCGCCGTTGGGGTCCAGCGGAAACAGCCACTCCGGCAGCGCAGGCCACAGATTCGCCCGCATCTGGTTGGCCTCGGTGGCGTGATAGAATGGGGCCGTCATGCCGGGTATCAGATACGCGATCAGGCCGCTGGTCACTATGGACCCGCTGGTCAACGTCATGGCCGTCACGTATCGCAGCTCGCCCCCGCCGAGCCGGAGCCGACGCCACAACCGCGCCAGTGCCACGTTGAAGATCAGCACGAGCACCAACAGGCCGAAGATGGCCCCCGCCAGGTGGTAGTCGGCAAATAGGGAGGAAGACATCAGGTAGAAACACCAATACGGCCCGGCCAATCCGATCAAGCCGCAGGCCGCGCACCCCAACAGCAGCGCCCTTATCGTAAAAAAAGAGCCCGGCGGGCTCTCTGTCCGCTCTATTGCGGGGCTCATCTGCGCATCCGTTGGCTGACGGCGGCTCGCTGCCGGGGTTACTGATTCTACCCACCCGGCTCCCGCTCCGTCAAACAGCAACGCCCAAAAGACTCCGTTCAGACACGGGGAGCGTGAAAACCGTGACAGCCCGCGCCCATGGGAACGGGGCCGCCCGATGGCCTCAAGGCCGGCCGGCGGCGATCTCCACCGCGCCGGGATGCTCCTCGTCGCCAGCAGCGGTCAGGTTGATGGAAAGACCCCGCTGGACAGCGTCGAAGCCAAACCTCTCCCGCACGGAGTCCAGGCAGCGGTCCAGCCGTCGACACCGCTCCGCCTCGTTGTCGAAGAGTCTCTGCTGGAAGGCCCGCGCCGGACGCAGGTCCGTCAGCCCCACGCCCACCAGCCGAACCCTTTTGCTGCGCAGCCACCCGGCCCGGAGCAGCTTCCGGGCCAGGGCGAATATCTCCTCGTCCCGGTCGGTGCAGCGGCTCATCGACCGCGAGCGCTGGACGGTCGTAAAATCGTGGTAACGAATCTTCATCTGCACGGTCCGCCCTCCCATCCGCTCCCGCCGCAGGGCGCGCCCCAGTCGTTCGGTCAGGTAGAAAAGCATCGACTCCACGAACTCCAGATCGCTGGAGGCCGTCCAGAAGGTGGTCTCCCGGCTGATGCTGCGCGGCCGGTCCGGCGCGACCGGTTCCCCGGTGCCCCGACCGCGGAACAACTCGTATAACCGCCGTCCCCGCTCCGGCCCAAAGGTGTCGGCCAGCAGGTTCCCGGGCAACTCTCGGGCGGCCTCCACCGTGCGCACGTTCCACTTGTGCAGCTTCTGGAGCGTGGCCCGACCGATACCGGGAACGTCCGGCAGTTCCAGGAGGCCCATGAAATCCGCCTCCGCCCCCGGACAGAGGACCGTCAACCCGTCCGGTTTGCCGTAATCGGAAGCCGTCTTCGCCGCCAGCCGGTTCGCCGCCAGACCCACCGAGACCGACAGGCCGGTGCGCGCCCTCACCGCCCGCTTCACCCGGACGGCCACCGCCCCGGCCCAGCGCAACCCCTCCGGCAGCATCCGGCGCCGCTTCAGGGGCACGGCCTTCCGGCCGGATCGCCGATATACCCCCTCGGCCTCACGGCGGAAAGGAAGCCGGCCCACCGGCCGCGCCGACCAGGCGCCGTACAGCCTCTCGCAGCCGCTCAGGTCCACGTGGGCCTCGCCCAGGGAGGTCTGCTCCACCGAGGGGCTGACCTCGGAGAGGACATCGAAGACCTGCTCGGAAAACCGGTTGTACTCCTCGTGTCGGGGGGGAAGGAACTTCGCCTCCGGACACAGTTCCCGCGCCCGGTAGATGGGCACACCGGGCCTCACGCCGCAGGCGGTGGCTTCGTAGGACGCCGAGCCCACCACCCCGCGCCCCCGCACCCCGCCGCCCACGGCGACGGGCCTCCCCTTCAGGTCAGGGTTCAGCACCTGTTCGACCGACGCAAAGAACGCGTCAACGTCCACGTGGAGAAAAAGTTCCGTATCCATCTTGGGCCCCGCCGAAAATGCCGCTTTAATCGTGCGTATAGTCACTATACACGTCGGTAGTCCGCCTGTCAAGACATTCCCGGGAAAACGGAAAAACTCGTCGCCGGATAATTGCGGAATCGGGCCCTTCCAGGTAGAATGTCTGATCTGCGGCACGTCCATCCAGGCATGCCGACCTCCGCCCTGCCGGCGCCGCCACAGCCGTGGTGGATGCCCGGAATTCGGCGTCGCCGCGCTCGGGCTGCGGAGAAAGGCGCGAACCGAGACGCTTCCCTTGCGAAGGAGACGCCAATGACACCGAACCTCGAAGCGGAGCACACCCCCGAGGAATACGAGGAAGTCCACGGCCACCGCCCCCTGAGGACCGTGATGCTGGCCTTCTCCACCTTTCGCCGTTCGGAAGAGGCGGTGGAAGTGGCCATCGAGAAGGCGAAGGAGACCGGCCGGCTGCTGATCGCCTACGTGGCCGACGTCAACCTGGCCCGCTATTTCATTGGGACCGACATCGGGCTGTACCCGGGGCTGGAGCAGACCTGCGAGGAGGAACTCCTGCAGGCTCACAGGGAGCGGGGGGAGAGGCATCTCCAAGAGCTGGCCGCGAGCGCCGAGGCGCGCGGTATTGAAGTGCGCACCCGGTTGGAGGTCGGCCGCTTCCACCGGGTTTGCCTGGAGATGATCGCCGAGGAACGCCCGGACGTGGTCGTCACTACCCGCAGCGAGCGGCCCCGATGGGTAAAAAGCTTCTTCGGCTCGCCCGTGGACAAACTCGTCAAGAAAGCCGGCTGCCCCGTGATCACCGCGTAGTCACGGGTAGTCGCGACGGCAGATGCAACCGCAGAGGCCGCAGAGAGCGCAGAGGAACGCAGAGTAAGGACGAACAAACAAGTCAACAACCACAGAGAGAAGAGAGGACACGGGAAAAGAACCGGCGGCCGTCCGGAGAACAGGCCCCGCGGTGCCTATCCCCTTTCTCATCTGCCGCCGGAGGGATGCAAAACCCCCTGCCTGGATGCGCCAGTCCCGGATTATTCAAGCGTTGCCAGTGCCGCAGATGCGCGGAAGGCGAGCGCCGCTGTGTTCTTACACTGCAAGCGAAGCCTGACAAAGCAGATACGGTGCCGGCGCCGCTCCCGAAGGGCGAGGATGGTGTTGTTCACCGAAAAAACACACTGTTTTCCGCATGCTCCGTCTAAATATGCTCTAACATATATCAGGTTAACCCGTTACAACAATGTGCGTCGTTTCCTCGTGAATAATGTGGGCCAGTAGTTCCTGCCTTGCCTTCGTCTTTACTCCGCGCTGCTCTGCGTCCTCAGCGGTTTCCTGATCGGCCGTACCCAGTCTTTCTCTCCGCCTTTCTCCCTGCCCTCTGTGTCCTCCGTGGTTCCCCTCGGGGTGGACCAGCAAGTACGTCGCTCAGGAGCGGCGGAGGGCCAGGAGGGAACGGGGCGGCAGGTAGAGCTTCGCTTCGGGGGCTTCGGTTACCTCGAACTCACCGTCGGCCGGCATCCGCACGGCCGGATCAAAGCCGCACCACCCCCGGATGCTCAGCTGGCAGGCCAGCGGCTCGTCCCGGAAGCTCTCCACCACGGCGACGTCGTCGCCGAACAGGTGGAGGGATACCCTGTTGGGCGCGTGGAAGCGCACCCCGAGTTCCTCGCACGCCCGGTCGCGCAAGGCGTCCAGCTCGGCTGGAGCCATCTGTTCGGCGGCCGGCCAGGTGTCCCGCTCTGCGGGTTCCGGCGGGACGACGGCCCGGTCCTCCAGAGCGTCCAGGTCCAGCCGGTTCCCCCTGGCGAGGGGTCGAACGGTCTCCAGGAACGCACGTGAGGCGACAACGGCCCTGTCGCCGTCCAGGACGCACTCGACGGCGTCCCACCAGGCAGGATCGTGCAGCGCGTGGTAGCTGAAGATGAAGCCGCCGGCCTGTGGATCGAACTCGTGCGCAGCGGTCACGGGGAATCCCGCCATGCCCAACAGCAGGTGCAGGTTCCAGTCCGGTCCGGGGAGGCTGTTGGGCGGTTTCCAGGCGGCCAGCCCCCGCGGGCGCTTGCCGTGGATGAGCCGGGCGAGGGCGAACTGCTCCGGGAGTTCCCCCCGGAGCGCCTCCGCGTCCGCCGGGCCATAGCCCTGGTGTCCTCGACTACCCTCGTAAAGCCCGCCGAAGTTGAACAGCAGGGCTTCGAGGGCGCCGCCGAGGATGGTCTGCCGGCCCTGTTCGAGATAGAAGGTGGGGCTGGTGACGATGGCGTCGTACCAACCGCCCCCGCACTTCTGTCCTGCGATGCCCTTCAGCCAGCGCATCAGCCAGAACGCGCGATACTGAGGCTCCCGGCTCAGGCGGGAATCGCGGGTGTCCTCGCGCCGTTCGGAGGGAACGATGCCGCGCGTCTCGGTGCCCACCCAGGTGCGGGGGAACAGGTGGCTCTGGGCGTCCACGTCGTAGCCGCGCTCCTGGTACATCTCGTGCCAGCCTGGGTATTTGATGATGAATTCGACGTCGGGGTTGACCTCTTTTCCCGCCTCGATGATATGGGTGCGGCTGAGTTCCAGCATCAGCTCGCGCTTGAACTCCGACCACGGGCGATCCCCCTTCGCAGCTCGGCAGTCCGGACATGTGCAATCGGAAGCAAGGAAATCGTCGATCATGACCACGTCGAAGAAGCGGGCGGCGTTACGGGACATCTCCCGCAGCTTCCGGCGCGTTTCCTCGGCGGTGTAACAGGAGAAGGGCCTCCAGCCGGTGCCGTGCTTGCCGTAGTTCGACGGCGTCATGCAGCCGCTGACGATGAAGCCGGCCTCACGGAACTTTTCCCGGCCGCGGCGGAGGGCGTCATCCGGCGGCACGAACTCCGAGCGAAACGACTCAAGGTAAACGTGGGTGATGCCCATCCCCCGGCACCACTCGATCGCCCGCTGGACGCCGTCTTCCTCGGCAAGGTAGCGGTTCACCTGCCGCGCCGTGAACAGCGTCGACAGCCGCAAAACCTCGGAGTTTTCCTGCGCCAGTTCCCACATGTCCTCCGGGTTACTGCCTGTCATTGAGTTTGCTCCAGTTTTTCTTCGACCTCAGACGCCACGCTCCGGACTGACTCTTGTTGGCCCGATCATGCGGTCAACGTAACCTCGGCGCCTCCGGAGGCGTCGAAGTTGACCAGGGTGCCGGCTTCGGTAAGCTCCCACTCGGCCTCGGCCTGCTCACAGGTCACGTCCTCCGCCCGCACCCGCAGGAAACGGGCCTCAACGCGGAGCGGTGCGGGTTCGATCGAGACCCCCACCTTCCCATCGCTCGACTCAGCGGTCAATTCCACTTCCATTCCCTCGTCCTGGAAGGTCACGCGCCGGGGACCTTCCCCGGGATAGACGTCCACCCGAATGCGGTCGGCGGGGCCGGATTTGAGATGCTGGGGATCGCCGGTGAGGCGCGGTATGACCGCCCCCTCCCTGAGCAGGACGGGCATGCGGTCCAGTGGCGCCTCCATCGACACAAACCCGGGGCCGTCCCAGGTTTGCTCCGGATCGTAAAGACTGGTCCAGGTTCCCGCCGGAAGATAGAGACGCCGCGATCGGGCGCCCTCCACCATGATGGGGGCCACCAGGAGGTCGGGACCCAGCATGTACTGATCGTCCAGGGTATGGACGTTCGGCTCGTCCGGGAACTCCAGCGCCATGTGCCGCATGATCGGCACGCCCTCCCTCGCCGTCTGCGCCCCGGCGGCCAGCAGGTAAGGTATCAGGGAATAGCGCAGCCGGACGTATTCCCGGGTCACCTTCACCGCCTGTTCTCCATATTCCCAGGGCTCACGCGGCGAAGTGCCGTGGAAGCGCGCCAGCGGCGAGAGCAGCCCCCACTGTGCCCAACGGATGTAAAGCTCCGGGGAGGGCCGTGGGCCGGCGAAACCGCCGATGTCGTGGCTCCACCAGGAGAACCCGGTCAGCCCCGCCGAGAGGCCCCCGCGCATGCAGCACTTCATGGCCCGCCAGTGGACCTGGGTGTCGCCCGCCCAGGTGCCCGCGTAGCGCTGACTGCCGATGTAGCCGGAGCGCCCCCAGATGATGGGTTCGCCGGTCTGCTCGACGGTGGCCTCGAAGACCGCCTGGTTATAGAGGAACAGGTAAAGGTTGTGCATCTCGGCCCCGGTCCTGCCGTTGTGGAAGACGCAGTCCTCGGGCACCCGCTCGCCGTAGTCGGGCTTGAAGACGGAGGCGCCTTTCCTCAGCAGTCCCTTCAGATGGTCCTTCCACCATTCTTTGGCCTGGGGATTGGTGAAGTCGACCATCCCCACCGGCTGCCCGTGCTCGTTGCGGGCCGGCTCACCCGTCAGCGTGCGCACCAGGTAGCCCTCCCGTTTGGCCTCCTCGTAGATGTCGGTGCCTTCGGGCAGATAGGGGTTGATCCACAGGCAGACCTTCAGGTCCCGCTCGGCGAAGCCGCGGAACATCGCCTCCGGCTCGGGGAAGTCCTCGTGGTTCCAGTCGAAATCGCAGGCGTCCACCCCGATCCTCGGGTAGTAGTGAACCTTCATCCACTTCGGGTCCAGGTGGACCACGTCGCAGGGAATGCTCCGGTCTCGCATGCCGCGGGCGGCCTCGTCGGCCTGCCGACGGGACTCGTACTGGCAGCGGCTGAGCCACGCCCCCAGCGCCCACTTCGGGGGGACCTCGGGGCGGCCGGTCAGCTCCGTGTACTTCCGGAGCAGCTCTTTCAGGTCGGATGCGGCAAAGAGGAACAGGTCGACCTTGTCGTCCTCGGTCAGGAAGGAACCCGCCGCGTAGGATACATTACCGATCTCCCAGAAGTTCCGGTAAGAGGAATGCAGCATCATCCCCCACCCCCGCGTGCTGAACAGAACCGGCACGGCCTTGTAGCTCAGGTCACAGGTGTTGGTGCCGCAGGTGTCGGCCGTCCAGATGGTGGCGCGGGTGCCGGTCTTCTCCACCGGGTTCCATTTCTCCCCCATCCCGAAGAGCTGCTCCCGGTTGTGGATGCGCCAACTGAGGAAGGGGTGCTGAGCGTCCCGGCCCTGTCGATAACCGAGGGGCAGGGCCACCATGTCGTCGGTCTCCACTTCCCATAGGACCTCTCCGTCGGGTCCGAGCAGTTCGAGGGCAAACTCCTCGCGCCCCACCCGGATGCTCCCCCCCTCGGCGTTGAGCAGGAACGCCTCCTCCGTCTCTTCGAACTCGGCCGGCTTCCTTCTCGGCGCCCCACCGACTATCATGGGGCTGCTCTCCCGGAACTCCACGTCCCCCCGCCACACCCGCAGGCGGAACGTGCCCTCGCCGATGCATTCGGCCGAGAGGGTGAGGGGCGCGATGGATTCGGTCTTCAGCTCGACGGTCATGACACCATCGGCGAACTCCGCGTCTCCGGTTTCCGCGACCGTGTCGTACTCGAGGTCAGGCCGGTGAAAGATGCGTCGGTCGTCCGGCAAAAGCGACTGCTGCTGGTCGTAAAGCGACATCGTTTCCTCCCCATCGGCGAAGCAGTGAGGCGGCATTCTGCACGATTCGGGAAGTCCCCTCAAGCGCATCCGCCTCTCCGGGGAATCCGGGAAGGGGTTCTGGACCTTGCGGCCGCAGCCGGATGGGGCTAATCTGCCGCGCGTTCCCCTTTATCGGAGGATCGGGCTCATGGGCATCAGCCTCGGACTGGTAGGGCTCGGCAGCTTCGGCTCCGCGTTTGCGCCACTGTTCAACGCTCACCCGCTGGTGGACAGGATTGGTCTCTGCGACCTGGAGCCGGAGAGGATCGAGAAGTTCGCCCGGCGGGAGGATTTCGCCGCGAAACTGGGACCGGAAGACACCTGGGATTCATTCAACGGCATACTCGAATCCGACCTGGATGCACTGGCCGTCATCACCCAACCCTGGCTCCACGCTCCGCAGGCGGTCCGGGCCATGCAGGCGGGAAAGCACGTCTACAGCGCCGTCCCCGTCATCACTCTCCCCGACGGCGACGAAGTGCTCGACTGGTGCAATCGGCTCGTGGAAACCGTCGAGCAAACCGGCATGCATTACATGCTGGGGGAGACCACCTTCTACCGCCCCCAGACGGTGTACTGCCGGCGCCGGGCGGCCGAAGGAGGTTTCGGCGAGTTCGTGCACGCAGATGCCCAGTATCTTCACGACGTGGACTCTCCCGCCTGTAACCTGCGGGACGTCTACAAGCACCGCACCGCAAGCAGCGCCGGGCGGGAGTGGAAAGAACTCGCCGCCGAGAAGTACGAAGGCACCTGGGGCGGCCCCATGCACTACCCCACCCACTCGGTCAGCGGCCCGGTCAGCGTCATGGGAGCCCACATGACCGAAGTGGTCGCCTGGGGACAGAAGGACACCACCGGCGACCCGTTCTTCGAGAGCGGCTACACCAACGAGGTCGCCCTTTTCCGGATGAGCAACGGCGCCACCGCCCGCATCGCCGAATGCCGGAAAATCGGCCACACCGGCGAGGAAATGTTCCGGGTCTTCGGCACCCAGGGCTCTTTCCGGACGGACAACTGGGTAACCAAAGAGGGATGGACGAAGCTGACCACCGACGAGATGCGGGAGCCCCTGCCGGAGGAGGTCCAACGCGCCTTCGCGGACGCCCTGGGGGAGGGATTCTACGGGGGCCATGGCGGCTCGCACCCCCACCTGGTGCACGAGTTCGTCAGCGCGATTGCCGAGGACCGCGTGCCCGCCGTCAACGTCTGGGAGGCCGCCCGCTACATGGCGCCCGGTGTCGTCGCGCACAAGTCGGCACTGGCCGACGGAGAAATGATGGAAGTCCCGGACTGGGGAGATGCCCCCACGGCAGATTGAACGGTGGCCGTTCGGTCACCGCGCCGGCACCCGGTCCTCGAGCCCTTCGATGAGCCGACCCAGCAGTTCGCCGCGGCAGTCGGGCGGACCGGGCTCTACTGCGACCTCTCGCGTCAGCCTCTCCTCCCCCGCCCGACCGCTGAAGGTCGCCCTGAGCGGCCCGTCGGCCGGGCGGATGAGGGCCGCCACGGGCTGCCCGGCGGAGACCGTCCGCCGCCGCAGCAGAACCGCGCGCCCGCCACCCGCCACTCCCACCCGCGCTTCCCGGAGCGCCGGCCACCGCATGTCGCCCAGGAAATCCATGGTGGCCAGACGCGGCGCCATGGCCGCGGGGAGTGCAACACTGACGCCGTTCCGCCGCGCGCAGAACTCCTGCCACAGCGGCTCCGCTCGGTCGCTGCCCACCTGCAAGACCACCGGCCGCACGTCGGAGGGGATCGCCAACTCCGCCTCGGCCTGCGCCGAGGGTTCTCCCCGGCCGGTCACGTAGAGCAGCAGCATGGGCTCCGGAGCACCGGAACAGAGGGCCAGCGCCTGCCGCAGGAGCCCGCCGTCGCCCGCGTCGCTTTCCCCCTCGAGGGTCCAAAGAGCGGCCAGAAGGCGCTCCACCCGACCCACGAGGTGACGCGACAGCGGGGCGCCGTCCATCTTCAGTTCGCCGTCGTAGGCGGCCAGGGCCGTCGAGCAGCCGCTGGGCAGGGCCCTCATCACGGTCTCCATGACCTCGTGGGCGTAGGCGCGGCCGCCGGGGCCGAAGTCGGCCGTCGCATCAAACGCTATCAGCAGGCGGCTGTCCGCGTCAAACCACCTCCGCCGCGCGGCATCCGGCCGCCAGGCGGCAAGCACGGCCGAATCGGGCGCTTCGCCGAGACGCATCGTGTCCACCCCTTCCTTATCGGCGGGCTGGAACTCCACCACCAGCGGCCGGGACGCCGGCCACGACTCCTCGGTCAGGGACCACTCCACGGCCTTCTTTCGCTTGATCCGATCGCCGCCTGCGCTGCACCGGAAGCTGCGGAAGCCGCCGCTGGCCGTCCCCTCCACCTGCACGCTGAGAGTGCCGATTGGGCGGCCGGTCCAGTTGCCCGGGTTCAGGCCCAGGGCGAAGCGGTTCTCCCGGCGCACGAGCAGGTAAACCGCAACCGCCTCGCACGAAGCGGCATCTCCGGCCGCCAGCCTGACTCGCCCCTCGGCGCTTGCAAGGGGGCCCGGCAGAGTCACATCGGCCGGATCGATTGCCCCCTGCCAGTCCGCGGGGCCGTCATTCCGCAGCCGAGCACGGGCGCGAACGAAGGCCAGCGGCCCACGAAGCGTTATCTTTACATCCAGCCGTTCTATGCTGACACTCTTGGGCAGAATGGGCTCCGGGCGCCGAAGGGGCACGGAGGCCAGCCCGTGCTGCGACAACCCGTCCGCCCCGCCGGCGGCGAATCCATTCAGCCAGTGGGTCAGCTCCGCGGGTCGGACCCGACGGACCGGATTCACGGCACTTTCTCCCGCAACCATGGCGTAGTCACCGACCTCCAGATTAAGCTCCTCCTCCCCGATCCGGACCGTCGCAGAGCCGGAGGCGCATCCGACGCGGGCCCGCTTGCCGAAGACGGAGACCACCACCGAGCCGCGCCCGCAGGTGACAGTCGCGGGGCCGGCCACCACGACCATCGACTCCTCGGTGGAACCGTCGCAGGCCGCGTACATTCGACCGACCACCAGTTCGGCGGCACCCGAGCCGTAAAAGCCTGCGGCCGACCGACCATCCACACACCACTGCATGCCGTCCGCCGTCAGCTTTGCGATGCCGCTCCGGTCGGTGCGCACAACGTCACCGGGCATCAGCACAGCGGCTTCCTCCAGGGGCCGTCGCCCCCCCATGGCGGCGGACTGAACCGCAACGTTCCCCCGCGTGCGGACGGCGCGGGCGGCCCCGGGAACTTCCTCGTAGGTTGGCCCCGCCAGGGCGATGGCAAGGACGGCCACGGCGATCAGGAAAAGCATCCCGCCGATGACGGCCGCCGCTTTGTGACTGCCGGGCCGCTCGGGGTCGGGCCGGGCGGGCACGAGGTCCGGCTGCGGTTCCTCGGCGACGACGGCCTCAAGCCGTTCCTCCAGCACTTCCCGGACGGGCTCCGGGACCTCAAACCCCTCCAGGCCACCCAGCTCCTCCTCGATGCACCGGTAGACGGGAAAGCGCCGTGCACACCGGGGGCAGGAACGCAGATGCGCGCGAAGGTCCTCGGGAGGGTCGCCCCCCTCGAAGACGACCTCCGCCATTCGCCGCCGGGCCTCCTTACAGTTCATGGTCCTCCTCGCCCGGCTCGAAGAGGCCCGAACGAGCCAGGAAGCGACACGCCCTCTCCAGATAGGCGATCGTCCGACTCCGGGTGAAGTTGCAGACCTTCGAGGCATCCTCGATGCTGAGACCGACGACCCCCACGAGCAGCACGGGCTGCCGGATGCGACGCGTCAGGTCGCTGAGCCGATGCACGATTTTGCTTCGCCGGTCCGCGGGAGCCGCTCTGCGGATGTCGGCCAGCACCTCGCCCAGCCCGAAAGTGTCCGAATGGGTGGCCGGAACGCAGTTCTGCGTGGCAACGGCGTAGAGCCAGCTTCGGAAAGACCCGAACCCCTCGTAAGGCCGGCGGTAACCGGCCACTATCTCCCATGTGTTCAGCAGGTGCTGGAGCGCCGTCCGCGGGCTGCGCGTGCTGAGCAGCAGGTAGGTGTAAAGCTCGTCCTCGTGCCTGCGCACCAGCGCGTCGAGGGCGGAGTCCTCCCCGTCGACAAAGCGCTCCCACAGCGCCTCGTCGCTGCGCTCCGTCTCGGCGGTCGGTGTTTCCGTCGTGGGCATGGCGGGGGAATCTCTGGATGAACGGACCCTCACCTCCATTGTACCCGGCGGCGGGCACGGCCTGTCAAAGGGAGGCCCTCCGGTGAAAAATGCGGCCCGGCCTGATACAATGCGCCGCGTTCCACAGAGCTTCAGGAGATTCGACCTTGCGAGTTGGGATCGGTTACGACATTCACAGGTTCGGCGGCGAGGGGCCCCTGATGCTCGGCGGCGTGCACTTCCCCGGCGAGCCGGGCCTGGTGGGCTTCAGCGACGCGGACGCGGTGATGCACGCGGTGGCCGACGCGGTTCTCGGCGCGGCGGCCCTGGGCGACATCGGAGAGCATTTCCCCGACACCGACCCGAAGTGGGAGAACGTGGACAGCAGCCGCATCCTGTCCGAGGCCGTGCGCCTGGCCGGCTCGGAACGGAACCTGGCCCCGGTCAACGCAGACGTCAACGTCATCGCCGAGAAGCCGCACCTGGGGGACAGGAAGACGCCGATGCGCCGTCGCCTGGCGGAACTCCTAAAGCTGCCCGCCGAATGCGTCAGCGTCAAGGGCCGCACCGCCGAAGGCGTCGGGCCGGTGGGGAGAGGCGAGGCCATCGAGGTCCGCGCGGTGATCCTGATGGAGGAAGCCAGGAGTCGCTGAGGCTACTCCTCCCCGCCCAACAGGCGGGACTTCTCCGTGGCCGCGACCACGGCCTCGATGAAGGCCTTCCGCAGGCCCGCGGTTTCCAGCGCGCGAATGCCCTCGATAGTGGTGCCCCCGGGGGTCGCCACGTCGTCCTTCAGTTCGCCGGGGTGGCGACCGGTTTCCAGCACCATGCGGGCGGCGCCGAGCACTGTCTGAGCCGCGAGCCGCGTGGCGATCTGCCGGGGAAGGCCCATCTGGACGCCCCCGTCGCTGAGGGCCTCGATGGTCATGTACACGTACGCCGGCCCGCTGCCGCTCAGGCCCGTCACAGCGTCCATGTGGGCCTCTTCCACCCGGAAGCACCTGCCCACCGCGCCCAGCATCTGCTCCACCAGGTCCGCGTCCTCCGCGGTCGCTCCGGACCCCGTGCAATAGGCCGACGCGCCCGCCTTCAGCAACGCCGGGGTATTGGGCATGACCCGTATGAGGCGCTCCGTGGAGAGCGCGCGCCGGAGGTCTCCCAACGTGACCCCGGCGGCTATGGAAACCACGAGGTGGTCCGGGCCCAGGCCCTCGGCGATCTCCCCGGCAACCACCGGGACGACGTGCGGCTTTACCGAGAGAACCACCGCGCGGGCATTCTCTACGAGTTCGCGGTTGTCGGAGAAAACGTTCCCCCCGAGGATATCGGCGAAGACTCCCCGGCGTTCCGGCGAAGGGTCGGCGGCGTAGACGCGCTCCGCTTCGGCCACTCCCGCGTCGAGGATGCCGCGGACCAGGGCCTCCGCCATCAATCCCGCGCCGATAAAGCCAACTTTACGCTCAATCATCAGGTGCTCCTCCGCGAACGCACCAGGCGGCACAGAAAGCTGTGAGGGACCCCCGGCGAAGCCCGTCCCGCGCGCACGACAGCGCTACTCACCGCCGGGGCCCACAAAAGCGCGAGTATTATTGGAGAAAACCGCCCTGTTTGCAATAATCAGAGAATGGCCGAATCCGCTGATCTGTGCTTTCGGGCCGCCGCCGTGCGCGGTAAAATGATTCCACACGTGCATAGGGGAGGCATTTGAGCGGGCAACCACTGACATACGCTGCGCTGCTGACCACCGGCCCCTCCCCCGGTGAGGACCGCGTGGTGGAGGCGGCGGCCGTGCGCCGGGAGCCCGGGGGCGAGCCGCGGGAGTTCCAGTCCCTGGCCGACCCCGGCGCCATCGGCGCGCTGAGCGCGCTGGTGGACCTGAACCAGGAGGACCTCGCCGGCAAGCCGTCCTGTGAGGAAGCGCTGGAGCGCCTGGCGGAGTTCTGCGACTCGACCACCCTCGTTACCTTCGACACAAAACTGTTCCGCGGCTTCTTCGAGGCCGAAGGACTTCGAGCGCCCGAATGCCTGGATGCCCTGCAGCTCGCCCGGGTGGCCGCCCCTCGGGCCTCGGACTACAGCCTGGCCGGCGTGGCCGGAGAACTCGGAATGGAGGGGGACACCGGATGTCGGGCGCTGCCGCAGGCCCGTCTGCTGGCCCGAATCTGGGAGGGGCTGATCGAGCGGCTCAGCGGGTTCCCCCCGGCCGTGCTGGACGCCGTATGCCGGCTGGCCGAGGCTGCGGGACATCCCCTCGCCTCGGTCCTCGCCGAGGCGGGTGACGGGGAGGAGTTCGAACTGAGGGCCGACCCGGCGGCCGGCCTGCTGGAAGTGTTCCCCGACCGTCGGAACCTGTTCCGACGCGTTCAGAGACACGAACAGGAAAAGCCCGACGAGGAACCGCTGCCAACTGAGAAGATATGCCAGATGTTCGCGCCGGACGGACTGGTCGGCCGCCATCTTGCCGGTTACGAACACAGGCCCCAGCAGGTGCAGATGGTGGAGGCGGTCTGCCGCGCCCTGGGCGACCCGCACCACCTGATGGTGGAGGCGGGAACCGGGACGGGCAAATCCATGGCCTACCTGCTGCCGGCCATCGCGTGGTGCTGCGTCAACGGCGACCGGGTGGTCGTCTCGACCAATACGCGCAACCTTCAGGAGCAGCTCCACACCAAGGACCTGCCGTTCCTGGAGAAGCTGCTGCCCGACCGCTTCGAGGCCGCCCTGCTGAAGGGGCGCCGCAACTACCTGTGTGTGCGACGGTTCGCCCACCTGATGCGCCACTTCCAGCGGGAGCTGGCCGAGCCGGAGGAGTTCATGGCCCTGGCCTCCCTGGTGACGTGGGCGGCCGATACGGAGGCAGGGGACCTGGCCGAGTGCAACGGGTTCGCCGGGGCAGCCGGGGCGCCGTCGGTGCGTGCCGCCGTGGTCAGCGGATCGGAGGAGTGCGCGGGCCGCGCCTGCCCTCTGCGCGGCCGCTGTTTGGTGCGAAGGGCCCGCGCGCTGGCTCAACTTGCCGACATCATCGTGGTCAATCACGCCCTGCTGTTCGCCGAGATCGGCACACCGGTGCTGCCGGAGTACCGCTGCGTGGTCTTCGACGAAGCACAGAACCTGGAAGACGTGGCCACCGACGCCTTCTCGGTGGCCGTCAACAACCTGAGCATTTACCGGGTGACCAATCTGCTGTATCGGAAGCGCCAGGACGGCAGCGGAGGGGGCCTGCTGGCGGTGGTCATGCACGAGGCGGACGAAGCGGTCGGTTCGGAAGCCGCTCGGTCCGAACTGCTTTCGGCCGCCGGCGACGGTATGGAAGCGGTGGAGGACGTGGTGGAGGCCGCCCGCCAGTTCTTCGAACTCCTGGGCCAGCCGTTCGAGGAGATGCCCCCTTACGTGGACCGTATCCTGCTGGCGGAGTGTGCACCTGCCCTGGGTCCGGGAAGCGAAGCATGGGAGGCCGCCGGCCGCCTGCGGGAGGAGATACACTCCCTGGGTGAGAAGGTCGAGTCTGCGGCCGACCTGCTGGAGCCGGCGGCCGAGGAATCCGGGCAGATCGCCGGGCTGGTTCACGACCTCCGCTCGGCCCTGGAACGCCTCCGGGCGGTCAGCGAGGACGTGGAGTTCATCCTCGCCCAGGAGGAAGAGAACTTCGTCTACTGGCTGGAGCGCACAAGGCGGCGCCAGCGCAGTTTCCATTCCCTCCATGCGGCGCCGCTTCAGGTCGGCGACTACATGCGGGAGTACTTCTTCGCCGAGAAGAGATGCGTAATCTTCACCTCCGCCACCCTCCAGGTGGACGGGGACTATGACTACATGCTTCAGAGACTGGGCGGCGACCAACTGCCCGCCGGGCTGATCGAATGCCTCGCGGTGGGCTCGCCGTTCGATTACGACCGGCAGTCCATGGTGGGGGTCACCACGTTCCTGCCGGACCCCGGCGGCCAGCGGGACCGCGCGTTCGACCGCCAGCTCTCGAAGTTCCTCACCGACCTGCTCCGTAAGACACGGGGGCGGGCGCTCGTGCTGTTCACCTCCTACTCCCTGCTGGAGGCGGTCTACGAGGCGGTCAAGGAGCCGCTGGAGCGCGCCGGCATCAGCGTGCTCGCCCAGGGACACACCGGCAGTCGCGGCGCCATCACCGCTTTCTTCAGTTCCGTTCCCTCTTCAGTTCTGCTGGGAACACGGAGCTTCTGGGAGGGCGTGGACATCGCCGGTGAAACCCTGAGCTGCCTCGTGCTGACAAAGCTGCCCTTCCACGTCTTCACCGATCCCCTGGTGCGGGGCAGAATCGGTTACCTGGAGGTCCTGGGCCAGGACCCCTTCCGCCACTACACGCTCCCGGAGGCGGTCATCAGCTTCCGGCAGGGCTTCGGCCGGCTGATCCGCCGCAATACCGACAGAGGGGTCGTGCTGGTGGCCGACCGCCGCATGGTCACCAAGGATTACGGGCGCGTCTTCCTGCGGAGCCTGCCCACCGAGCACCGGGTGCTGACCTCTCCGGAAGAGGCGCTGGAGGCGGTGGAACAGTTTTTCCGGGCCGACGCCGTGCGCTCAGCCCCGGCGCCCGGTAAGATCGACTCCCCAGACCGTTCTACAGGAGCACGCCCGTGAACGACCGAGAACGGGTCGCCGGGCAGTTGGAGCACCGGGAGACGGATCACATCCCCTACGTCCTGCCCATCCACGAGGAAGTGGCCGAGAGGCTGGACGAGCATTACGGACGTCCACGCTGGCGGGACCTGAAGGACAACAGCATCGCCGTCGTCAACATCACCCGAACGTTCGAGTTCGAGTCAGAGGGGGGAACGGCACGCGATGTCTTCGGCACCCTCTGGCGCACCGACAAGCAGCCGGCCCACCTCCAGGAGCCCGCCATCCCGGAGCCGGACCTCTCCGCGTTCCGTCTGCCGGAGCTGGACCGCATCTTCGTGGAGGACTGGTTGGAGTCGGGGCGGCGGCAGTGTCAGCGCTACCACAGGGACGGCAAGTTCGTGATCGCCGTCCTCGGATACTGCCTGTTCGAGCGGAGCTGGACGCTCCGCGGTTTCGAAAACGCGCTGATGGACATGGTCGCGCAGCGGGAGTTCTACGAGGAGCTGCTGGATCGAATCACGCGGATGAACCTGGGCATCATCGACCGCTTCCTGCAGTTGCCGCTGGACGGCATTCAGACCGGCGACGACTGGGGCGACCAACGGGGAGTGATCATGGGAAAAGATAGGTGGCGCGAGCTTTTCCTCCCCCGCTACGCCCGCATCTGGGGCAAAGTCAAATCCGCCGGCCTATTCGCCAGCCATCACTCGTGCGGGAACATATCGGAGATCATCGGTGAGGCCGCCGATGCGGGACTGGACTGCTTTGAATCGGTACAGCCCGAGGCGATGGACCCTTACGCGCTGAAAGAACGGTACGGCGAGCGCATGGCCTTCTGGGGTGCATTGGGCACCCAGCAGCTACTGCCCCACGGCACCCCGGAGCGGATACGGAGCGAGGTGGGGAAGCTCTGCGAGGTCATGGGCCGGGGAGGCGGCTATATCCTGGCACCGGCGAAGCCGGTCATGGAAGACGTGCCCACCGAGAACGCGGCCGCCCTGCTGGAAGCCTGCCTTCAGCAGGCAGGGGTCTCGCTGTAGCTGCCACTTCGCCGGGGCATCCGGGCGAGCCTACTTCCCTGCGCTTCCGCTCTCCGGCCGCACCTTCTTGAGTGAACCCCTTGCCACGTGCTGGACAAGTCTACTTTGGTCCTTGAGGGCGCGCCGGAGGGCGCGGACGGCGTCGGCAGCCGCACCCCGCTCCGATCTCGCCCAGCGCTTCGGCCGCACTGGCCCGAACTCCCGCGTTGCGATCTCCGAGGGCCTCAACCAGCGCGGGAACGGCTTTCTCAGCGGCCGGCCCCATCAAGCCCAACGCTTCGGCGCAGGCCGAGCGCATGGGGGCGTCCGGGGCTTCAAGCCCGTCCATGAGGGCCGGCACGACCTTCTCGGGCATCTGCCCGATCTTCGCCAGTGCCCTGGCGGCCGCGCGACGGGCCCAGGCATGCTCCCCCTCCCTGTAAATCGCCAGCAACCGCGGAGCGGCTTCGGCGGCGGCCGGACCGATGCTGCCCAGCGCCCGGGCGGCGCGCGCCTTCAGCGAACCGGAGTCCTCCCTCAAGGTCTCCATCAGCAACGGAATCGCCGGTTCGGCGGCCGGACCAATCCGTGCAAGCGCGCCGATTACCGACGACCGCAACGCCCCATCCTCGGCGTCCCTGAGCAGCTCCACCAACGTCGGCACGGCGTCCGCTGCCGCGGGGCCCAACTTTTCTATCGCCCTCAAAGCCTCACGGCGGACGTGGGCATCTTCCGAGCGGAGGCATCCCTTCAGAGCGCCGACGGCCGGCGCCCCGATCCGGACGAGCGCCTGCGTCGCCGCGCCCCGAACGAAGCCTCTCTCCGCACGGCGCAGCGCGCCGACGACGTGGGGGACCGCCGGCTCGCCCAATCGAGCCAGCCCGGCGACGACCACGGAACGCACGCGGTACTCCTCGTCCTTCAGACCGTCGACCAGCGCACGGAGGGCCTCTTCCGGACCGCCGGCGGACGCGATCTCCGCCAATGCGTCGGCGGCGGAAACGCGGACCCTCCATTTGCTGTCCCCGCGGAGTCTCTCCGCGATGAGGGCGACGACTTCCTTCCCAGCGTTCCCGAGGCGGGCGAGGGTCTCAGCCGCTCCGGCTCTCACCCGCCAGTCTTCGTCGTCCAGCAGCCTGCGCACTGCGGGGGCTGCCTCTTCAGCGGCAGGTCCGACCATCCCGATGCCCTTCAGGGCGGCAACGCGCACTCCCGGCTGCTCGTCCTTCAGGCGCTCTATCAGGGCGGGCACCGCTTGCCGCGCCGCGCCGTTCATCTTGCCCAGAGCCACGGCCGCGGACCACCGAACCCGCCCGTCGCCGTCTTCGAGCGCCTCGATCAGCGCGGGGATGTGGTCCTTCGCCTCGCTGCCGACCTCCCCCAGTCCCCTCGCGGCGGTCCACCGGTCGCGGGGGTCTTCGCTGTCCAGCGCTTTCCGGAGCAGTGGGACGGCGGGCTTTCCGATCCTGCCGACGGCGTGGGCCGCGGCACGCCGGACACCGGCGTCTCCATCCTTCATCGCCTCCATCAGGGCCGGGACGGCTGTCTTTGCCGCGGAGCCCAGCTTGCCGAGCGCCTCAGCGGCGCCGTACCGCTGATGCGGTTCCTCGGCCTTCAGCAGCTCGATCAGCGCAGGAATCCCGCTTTCCGTGTCGGCCCCCGTATTGGCGGGTTGGCCGACCGCAGACCCCGGCGCAGACGCGATCCAGCAGGCCGCACTCATCACCAGGACCCAAACCGTGAGTCCCCGCCGGACGCCTCGCTGATTCATTGTACCGGCCCTCCAGTTCGGCGGCGATGCATGTGTCATGCTTACCCCAAATCGGGGCAATCCAGAACCCGAATAGTAACCAGGGAACGCCCGGGCTTCAAGCATGGGGGGAGCTGCGCAACCCTTCGCATTTCATAACCCGGCGATAGACTTCCTCCACCGCTTCGGCCTGACCGGAGGGGGCGAAGCGACGGCAGACCCGGCGCCGCGCCGCTTTCCCCATGCGGTTTCGCTCCTTTGCGCTGGCCGCCAGATCCAAAACCGCTTCGGCCAGGTTCTCGGGAGTGTCCTCTATGACGACGCCGCTTTCCCCGTCCCGCACGATCTCCGGCAGCGTGCCTCTCCTGGCCACCACCAGAGGCTTCCGCATCGCGGCCATCTGGAGGGCCGCCCTGCAGGAACCGTCGCTGCCGGGCACCAGCATTATGCCCGCATCAAAGGTCGCCAGCACTTCCCTGTAGTCGTCCGTCCGGTAGCCCAGGGGGAACACCGTCTCCTGAAGGCCCTTGTGCACAACCGGCTCGTCCAGTATCTCGCTTTTGTGGGTTCCCCGGCCGCAGACGGCAATCTTCACCCGCGGGTCCAGCTTCCGGAGGTGGAGCGCCGCCTCCAGCAGCACCTCGAAGCGGCGGTGATACTGCACCCGCGCCACCACCCCGAACACGACGTCGTCCGTCCCGAAACCGAGCTTCTCGCGAAGACCAACCGGCGGCTCCAGCGGCCGGAAGGCCTCAGAGTCCACCGCGCCGCGCACGGTAGTGACGAAGTCGGGCGGCAGCCTTAGCTTGTCGACGGCGTGGACCCGCTGGCGGTCGCTGAGGACGGTCAGGTGGTCGATCAGGCGGGGGCCGTAGTAGAGCCGGTGGAGCGGGGTACGCCGGTAGCGTCGCGCCCGGTGATCGGTTCGCACGAGCGGAATTCGGGCGCGTCGTCCCCGCAAGGCCAGCGCGGCGATCACCTGATCCCAGCTTCCGTGGCAGTGCACAAGGCCGTAATCGCCTTCGTCGACGAGCCGGCGCAACCGGCGGACGTCCCGGTCGTTCCGCCGGAGGTTTGGATCGCTCTCAAAAAAGAACTCGTCATAGACCCGGAGGCCCATCTCGCGCGCACGTCCCGGCAGGGACCTTTTCCCTTCGCCGTCGGCGGCGATGCACGCCAGGTCCGCGCGCCGGCCCCTCCGGGTCAACTCCCGGCAGAGCCTGGCGACGGGACCGGACGGTCCGGTCCACTTGTAGTCGCCGTAGCAGTGGAGAACGGGCACTCCCACAGTGAGCCTCCGAAGACTGAAGGGACCCCACATCTTACGCGCAGGCGGCGGCGCCGCGCAATTGTGCTTGACCTCCAGGACGGGATTGGGTACACTGTCAGCAGATGGCGAAGGTGGCGGAATTGGCAGACGCGCTAGACTTAGGATCTAGTTCGCCTTACGGCGAATTGGGGGTTCGAATCCCCCCCTTCGCACCAGTGGCCGGTCGAGCAAGAGATTCGGAGCGGGTGTAGCTCAGCGGAAGAGCGCCAGCTTGCCATGCTGGTTGCCGGGGGTTCGAATCCCCTCACCCGCTCCAGTATTATGTACGCGGACACTCTCGGAGGCACCCAGGCGTGTTCACCGGCATAATTCGCCACATCGGAACCGTTTCCGCCGTACGGAGACAATCCGGCTCTCTCCGCCTCGGCATAGACGCCGGCCCCCTTTCGGAAGGATTGGAGGTGGGCGACAGCCTGAGCGTCGACGGCGTCTGCCTCACCGTCACCGAACGGCAAGGGAACGCCGTCGCCTGCGACGTCGGTGCCGAAACCCTCGACCGAAGCACGCTGGGGGGCCTGCGACGCGGCGAGAAAGTCAACCTCGAACCCGCCCTCCGCGTAGGCTATCCCCTCGGAGGCCACTTCGTCAGCGGCCACGTCGACGGAACCGGCACGATCCGCGCCAAAGAGGAGCGGCCGGGAGAAGTGCGCCTGACGGTGGAAGTGGTCCCCGAACTCGGCCGCCAGATGATACAGAAGGGAAGCGTCGCCGTGGACGGGATAAGCCTGACGGTCGCTCGACTGGAGAGCGCCCGCTTCGAGGCCAGCATCATACCCCACACGCTGGCTGCCACCACGCTCCAGTTCAAAGGAGCCGGCGATCCGGTCAACATCGAATGCGACGTGATCGGACGCTGGGTGCGGCGCCTGCTGGGAGAGGAGGATGAGGTGCGCTCTCCCGGCGCTCTCGACGTCGGGAAGCTTGAGGAGCAGGGCTTCTGATGAACCCAGAGCAGCAGACGGTCACCCTCGCCGTAACGATGGGGGACCCGCGGGGCGTCGGACCGGAAATCATCGCGAAAGCCCTCGGGCAGGGCCCGCCGTGCGCTCACGCACGCGCGCTTATCGTCGGGGCCCTCCCGGTGCTGCGCGCCGGCGCCGAGGCCGCGGACGTGCCGCTGGAGCTGTCCTCCGTTGATGAGGCGGATGGGACTGCGGTGATCGACCTGGATAACTTCCCTCCCTCACGGCTGGAGCCCCGCGAGCCGTGCGCCGAGTCGGGCCGGGCCGGCCTCGACTACATCGAGCGGGCCGTCCGGCTGGTGGAGTCCGGGCGCGCGGACGCGCTGGTGACATGTCCGATCAACAAGGAAGCGATCGGCGCGGCCGGCAGCCCCTACCCCGGCCACACCGAGATGCTCGCCGACATGACCGACGGGGGGCCGCCGGTCATGCTGATGATCGGCTCGGGGCTGCGGGTGGCGCTGGCCACGACCCACGTCGCACTCCGGGAGGTGCCGGAGCGCATCTCGGTGCACCGCCTCACCCAGACGGCCGCGGTGCTCCACCGCGACCTGGGACGGCTGTTCGGACTGGACTC
The DNA here is from genome assembly GCA_964510315.1 of uncultured candidatus Brocadiaceae bacterium. GTDB lineage: Bacteria > Planctomycetota > Brocadiia > SM23-32 > SM23-32 > CAZEAP01. The sequence continues at coordinate 55,248 of CAZEAP010000001.1, read as the reverse complement.
GCCCCGGGTCGCCGTTGCCGGCCTCAACCCGCACTGCAGCGACGGTGGCAGGTTCGGAGACGAAGAGGACCGGATCATCCGGCCCGCCGTGGAGAAGGCCCGCGCCGGGGGCATAAACGTCTCCGGTCCGCTGCCTCCCGACACCGTCTTCGCCCGGGCGGCCGCCGGGGACTACGATGCGGTGATCGCCCTCTACCACGACCAGGGCCTCATCCCCGTGAAGTTCCGGGGGGTCCACGAGGCCGTCAACGTGACCCTGGGGCTGCCCATCATCCGCACCAGCGTGGGGCATGGGACGGCTTTCGACATCGCGGGGGCCGGGCGGGCGGACGAGACCTCGCTGGTCAAGGCCCTGCGGCTGGCCTGTGAGATAGTCCGCACCGTCGGTACGCCCGGTAGATGAGGACCATTGAGGATGGTACAATAAGCCGTGGCGCTGAAGTGCGCCTTCATGGGGACGGAGGAAGGGGCGCAGCATGAAGTCCAATCGGACCGCCGTCAAGTTCTGCCGCCACTGCGGTCGCATGATACCGCTCGACTCAGTGGACTGCCCCTACTGCGGCGGGAACACCATCCGCCGCGTCCGTGAGAAGGAATGCCCGTTCTGCGGCGAACTGATCCGGCAGAAGGCCGTGAAGTGCAAACACTGCGGGGAGTTTCTCGACGGGCGACCTCCGGGTGGCCGCGACGGCCCGCACGTCGTCTACGTTGACAAGGCCGTCATCAGCGGCCCCCTCGACGCCGGCTCCCTCTCCATCCGTGGCGTCCGGCAGGTCGAGGGCACCGAAGAAACCCCGGAAGCCGAGCACCAACTCGCCCCGCCGGGGCAAAAGCAGCTACCCGCCCCGGAGGAAAGTGACCTGCCGGCCCCCAGGCCGTCGGGCGGCCCCCCGGCGCAACAGGAAGCGCCACGGGAAGGTCCGCCGGCGCCCGCTCCCCCGGAAGAAGAGGCCCCGCCGGTTCAGATAGAGTGCCCCAGTTGCCGGCACTACGTCTACGAGGACGACAACTTCTGCGAGAACTGCGGGCGTAACCTCGGGCTGCCCCGCGAGGAGCCGGAGATCAAGGGTATTTCCCATCATTACGAACCGGCGGACTACGCCTTGATGCTGGGCACGGCGGCGCCGGTCGGTCTGGTCTTCGCGCCGGTCGGGACGCTGGTGGTCGCGGGGATGGCGGCCGCGGTGTCCGCCTACGCCCTCTGGCGCATACGCCGCTCACGGGGAACTCTTGAGGGCACGGCTTCCGCGGCGGGAGGACTGGGGGCCGCGCTCTTCTGGGCGCTGATGACCCTCGCCTTCACCTGATCGGCGCGCAAAGCGCGCGTCGGCCGGGCGTTAAGCGATATCAGAGGAGGCCGGCGACCGGCCCGATGGAAGGAAAGTGGCGAGGGCGAGGAGACTTGAACTCCCAACCTTCGGATCGACAGTCCGATGCTCTATCCATTTGAGCTACGCCCCCGCCGGGGCAACTCCACAGCATAGCCGCGGGGCGGCTTTCTGTCAAGCAAATCAACCGTGACTGCGCCCCCCGTCCGCTGCTGCATGCGGTTCTGCGTGGGCGTATAATGGCGAATGAAACCGGTGTGGGGGCAATTACGATGGGAAAATACGCGGAGGGTAGCGACGCCGACTTGCAGCACCACAGACCGAAGGTGGGAGTCAGCTCCTGCCTGCTTGGAGAGCCCGTCCGCTACGACGGCCAGCACAAGCGGGACCGCTTCCTGACCGATACGCTGGGGCGCTACGTGGAATGGGTGCCGGTCTGCCCCGAGGTGGAGTGCGGACTCTCCATCCCGCGGGAGGCCATGCGCCTGGTTGGTGACCCCGAAAGCCCGCGTCTCCTCACCAGCCGCACCGAAAAAGACATGACCGGGCGGATGGAGGAGTTCTCCCGCCGGAGGGTCCGCGAGCTAAAAGCGGAGGACCTCTCGGGCTTCATCTTCAAGAGTCGCTCCCCCACCTCCGGGATGAAGCGTGTGAAGGTCTACGATGAAAACGGCGTGCCGCGCTCGGTGGGGGTTGGGGTATTCGCCCGGATTTTCATGGAGCATTTTCCCCTGCTGCCGGTCGAGGACGACGGACGGCTGCACGATCCCGGCATCCGCGAGAACTTCGTGGAACGACTGTTCTGCCTGCAGGATTATCGGGATACGGTCCTGCCCGACGGACGTGCCCGCGACCTGGTTGATTTCCACAGCCGTTACAAGATGCAGTTGATGGCTCACAACCCGGAATTGCTCAAGCAAATGGGCAGACTCGTCGCGGGAGATGAACACCAAGACGACGATCCGGCCGCCGAATACGAACGGCTGCTGATGGATGCGATGCGCGAGAGGGCAACGCCGCCGCGGCATGCCAACGTGCTGACCCACATTCTGGGATTTTTCAAGGAACAGCTCACCTCGGAGGAGAAGGCAGAGCTGCTCGAACTCATAGAGCAGTATCGGCGGGAGCTGATTCCGCTCATCGTGCCGGTCACCCTTGTCCGGCATTACGTGCTGAAGTACAACCAGCCCTACCTCGCCCAACAATCCTATCTGAACCCCCACCCGACGGAGCTGAAGCTCCGCAATCACGCTTAGCTCCGGTGACCACGGCCGCCCTGCGGTTGCCAGTTGCCGACCCATGCGCTAACCTGAGCCGTCCTGCGCGTATCCGGCCCAAGGAAGGGGAATGACGGATGAACGACGACCTGAAGGACATGCTGAAGATCTCCACCTCCGTGGGAAGCGACTCCCGACTGGTTCAGGGGGGTGGCGGCAACACCAGCGTAAAGACCGACGGGGGCGATCTGATGTACGTCAAGGCCAGCGGCACCAACCTCGGCGAGATGCGCGAGGGTCGCGGCTATCGACTGGTGGACGTCCAAAAGTGCATCGACATCGTCGAAGACGCGAGCATAAGGGAGTTGCCTCCCAGCGATCGGGAGGCGGAGGTGCTGTCCCGCCTGAAGGACTGCTGCGTGGACGAGTTGGAGGGCCGCCCTTCGGTGGAAACCAGCCTCCACGCCATGCTCGGACGCTGCGTGGTGCACACCCATCCATCGGTGGTCAACGGCCTGCTCTGCGCGCAAGAGGGCCGGGAAGCCCTGGAGGAACTGTTCGGGGACATGAGCCCACCTTACCTCTACATCGGGTTCTGCGGAGCGGGCTATCCGCTGGCCTACCGGATGCACGGCGAACTCCAGGAGTATGAGGACGAACACGGCTGCCGGCCGGAGGTGATCTTCCTGGAGAACCACGGCCCCTTTGTGGTCGCCGAGGAAGCCGACAGGGCGCTGAAGCTGACCGACTACATCTTCAGAACCATCGAGCGGGCGGCCGAACGCGCCGAACAGGCCGCGGACCTGCCGGAGTTTTCACCGCCCCCGCCGGAGCAGCGGCGCGCACTGGTGGAAGAGGTGACGGCGGCCGTGCGGCGGTTCTACTCCGACCTTTTCGGAGGAACCGCACTGGTCCGGTTCCAGGACAACTCGACGGTAACCGATTTCCTCAGACTGCCCCACGCCGCGGAGCACTCTCAGGTGGGGTTGCTCTCCCCCGACATGGTCGTCTACTGCCGGGAACGCCCCGTATGGGTGGAATCCGTCGCGGAGGCCGACACCGCAGCCCAGAAGGTAACCGGGGCGCTGGAAGCCGCGGAGGCCGGGGAAGACACGCCCCTCTGCCTGCTGGTGGGAGACCTCGGCCTTTTCTGCGCCGCGCCGACGGCGAAGCTCCTTGACGCGGTTTCCAACATGATGCGCGCCTCCCTGGAGAGTATGTTCATCGCCGCATTCTTCGGCGGCCCGCGGCCCCTGGACGACGAGACAATTCACTGGCTTCGCGTGTGGGAGGTGGAGCGTTTCCGCCGCCAGGTTGCCATCGGCCGCGATGAAGCGGAAGAAGCCGGCGGCGAGTCCGGGTGAGCAGCCCGTGAAGGCGGTTGAACCGCGCGGCCAGGCACTTTCAGCCGGGAGAGACGTTGATGACGACGATGGACCTGACGGGTACCTGGCAGGTTAGAGAGGCCGAGACCACCGACGTCTCGGCCGAGTCGGCGGGCACCGGAGACTGGATGGACGCCCGGGTGCCCGGCTGCATACACCTCGACCTGCTGCGGAACGAGCGCATCCCCGACCCCTTCTACGGCTTCAACGACCTGGAGGTCCAGTGGGTCGCCGATGCCAACTGGCTCTATCGCCTCAGCTTTGAGTGCAGCGAAGAGCTTCTTAAGAAGGAGAAGGTGGAGCTTGTCGGTGAAGGCCTGGACACGTTCGCAGAAGTGGTGCTGAACGGGACTTCCCTGGGCGGGACGAACAACATGTTTCGCCGCTGGCGGTGGGACGTTGGCGGCCTGCTGGAACAGGAAGACAACGAACTGCTCATCCTGTTCGAATCCCCGAGAAAGCGCTGCGACGCCCTCGCCGCCGAAGACGACGCCGACCTGGGAGCACTCTTCGGGGGCAACCGTGTCTACGCGCGCAAAGCGCAGTATGCCTCCGGTTGGGACTGGGGCCCCGATCTGAACACAAGCGGCATCTGGCGCCCCATTTACCTGGAGGGCTTCGACACCGCGCGCCTGGCGGACATCCGGGCGTGTGCCGACTGGGAGCAGCCGGGGGCTCCGCTCCTCCGAGTGGAGGCACGGGTCGAGGCCCTGGCGAGCCGGCCGGCCGAGCTGAAAGTATCTCTCACCGGTGAGGACGGCACTCGCCGGGAAGCCGCCGCCGTGGACCTGGTCGAGGGAGACAACGTCCTGAGTGCCGAACTGGACATCGAGAACCCCCTGCTGTGGTGGCCGCGGGGTATGGGGCCACAGAACCTGTACGAGCTGGAAGCCACCGTGAAGCTGGAGAACGGGGACCTGTCCGCCACCCGCACCATAGGCCTCCGCCGCGTGGAACTCGTCCGGGAAAGTGACGAGGAGGGCGAGTCCTTCCACTTCCGGATCAACGGGGAACCGGTGTTCTGCCGCGGCGCCAACTGGGTGCCGGCCGACAGCTTTCTGCCCCGCCTGGAAACCGCCGATTACCGGCGCCTGCTGGAAAGGGCCGCCGAGGCCAACATGAACATGCTGAGGGTGTGGGGCGGCGGCATTTACGAACGGGACGATTTCTACGACATCTGTGACCGGCTGGGCATCATGGTGTGGCAGGACTTCATGATGGCCTGTGCGGCCTACCCGGAGCACCTGGAGGAGTTCCGTGAAAACCTCCGGACCGAGGCCGAGCAGACGGTCCGACGCCTTCGCAGCCATCCTTCCCTTGTTCTGTGGTGCGGCAACAATGAGTGCCAGTCCCTCTTCGGCGCCGGCGCCGCGGAGGAGGGAATCTACGAGCACCTGCTGCCCGCCATCTGCGCGGAGCTTGACCCCACCCGCCCCTACTGGCCCGGCAGCCCCTACGGCGGTGAGGACCCGAACTCTCCCTACTGCGGTGACCAGCACTACTGGCGGCCCTGGTGGGGCTGGGCCGGCGCAGACGAACAGGTCAATTTTCCCGGGCGCTTTGTGAGCGAATTCGGCTTCCAGGCCCCGCCGCCCCTCAAGACCATACGCAGCTACATCCCTTCGGGCGGACACCACATGCAGAGCCGCGTCATGGAGCATCACAACCGGGCCGGCGGGGCCACGGGCAGGCTGTTCAAGCTGCTGGCCGAGAAATTCCGCGTGCCGGCCGACTTCGAGGATGTGGTTTACCTGATGCAGCTTACCCAGGCGGAGAACGTCAAGACAGGCGTGGACGCCTGGCGGGCTCGCAAGTTCCGAACCGGGGGCGCCCTGTTCTGGCAGCTTAACGACTGCTGGCCGGCGACCAGTTGGAGCGCCATAGACTACGGCGGCCGCCCCAAAGCGCTGCATCACTACGCCCGTCGCTTCTTCGCCCCGGTGACGGCGCTCATCGAACACCGCGGCGGCCGCTTCGAGGTAAAGGTGGTGAACGACCGCCCGGAGGACTTCCGAGGCGAACTGGTCTGTGGCTTCGGGCGACTCAACGGGGACCAGTCCTGGACCGAGAGGGCCGACCTGGAAGTAGCCGCGAATACCGTTCAGACGGCGCTCGCCCGGACCGAGGAGGAACTTGGCGTCTCAGAACCGGAGCGCTCCTATTTCTGGTGCCGCCTGATCGAAGGGGAGGATGAAATCGGCCGGGACGCCTGCTTCCCGGTGCCCTACAAGCACGTCGATTTCCCCGTGCCCGAGTGGCAGGTGGAGGCGGACCCGCTCGGCGCCGGAGAGTACGCCCTGCGGATAAGCAACTGGTGTTTCGCCAAAGGCGTGTGGCTGCGGCTGTCGGGGGTAGACGCCGAGTTCTCCGACAACTTCTTCGACGTGTTCCCGGAACTGCCGGCCGAAGTGCGGGTTGCGACGGAAGCCGACCTTTCAAGCGAGGAGCTGCTGCGGCGTCTCAGCATACGGTGTGTCGCCGATACGCTGTAGCCGAGCCCACTTTTCGCATTGACATCCAATCCGGCCCTAAAGTATAAACTTGTTGCAGGCTCTGCGGCGTCGTACCTGATCCCTTCCGAATCCACGGAGAGTGCCCGATGACCGCTCAGGACGTGCTGGAGAGAATCGAAAAGGAAGGAATCCAGGTCGTGGACCTGCGATTTATGGACTTCCCCGGCCAGTGGCAGCACTTCAGCATCCCCGCCCAAAAGCTGACCGAGAACAGCTTCGAGGAAGGGTTCGGCATCGACGCCTCCAGCGTCCGCGGATGGCGTGCCATCGAGGAGAGCGACATGCTGGTCCGCCCCCATCCCGAGCAGGCCGTGCTCGACCCCTTCAGTGAAGCCCCCACACTCATCCTTTATTGCACCGTCGCCGACCCGATCAGCAAGGAGAACTACGATCGGGACCCCCGCTACACGGCCATGAAAGCCGAGCAATACCTGAGGACATCGGGCATCGGGGAGACCGCCCACTTCGGCCCGGAGGCGGAGTTTTTCGTCTTCGACGACGTCCGCTTCGACACCACCACCAACGCCGCCTACTACCACGTCGACTCGATCGAGGGGAGCTGGAACACCGGCCGCGAGGAAGACCCGAACCTGGCCTCGAAGATCCGCACCAAAGGCGGCTACTTCCCGGTCCCCCCGGTTGACTCGATGCAGGACCTCCGCAACCGGATGATGCTCACCCTGGAGGAATGCGGCGTCGACGTGGAGTGCCATCACCACGAGGTGGCTACCGGCGGCCAGGCGGAGATCGACCTGCGCTACGACAGCCTCCTGCGCACCGCCGACAACCTCCTTCTCTACAAGTACGTCGTTAAGAACGTGGCACGCCGTTATCGCAAAACCGCCACCTTCATGCCGAAGCCGCTCTTCGGGGACAACGGGAGCGGCATGCACGTGCACTTCTCCATCTGGACCGACGGCGAGCCGCTGTTCGCCGGGGATCGGTACGGCGGACTCAGCCCGGAGGCCCTTCACGCCGTCGGGGGCGTCCTGGAGCACGCGCCGGCCCTTGTGGCCATCACCAGCCCCACCACCAACTCCTACCGGCGACTGGTGCCGGGCTATGAAGCGCCGGTCAATCTGGCCTACAGCTCCCGGAATCGCAGCGTGGCCGTGCGCATCCCCATGGTTTCGGCGGCGCCGGAGGCCAAGCGCATCGAGTTCCGCTGCCCCGACCCGAGCTGCAACCCCTACTTTGCGTTCTCCGCCATCCTCATGGCGGCACTGGACGGGATCAAGAACAAGATCGATCCCGGCAAACCGCTCGATAAAAACATCTATGAGCTGCCACCCCAGGAACTGGCGCAGATTCCCCGCACCCCGGGCTCTCTGGCCGAAGCGCTCGACGCACTGGAGGCGGACCACGAATTCCTTCTCAACGGGGACGTCTTCACGCAGGACGTCATCCGAACCTGGATCCAGTGGAAGCGCGAGAACGAGGTCAAACCGGTCGAACTCCGGCCTCACCCCCACGAGTTCGACCTCTACTTCGACGTCTGAGGCCAGCGGACGACCTGCCCTGCCAGCGCCGTCCGCCACGTTCCGTCCGCCCACGCCCGGCGCGGTTGCGCCAGGGCGGCGGGCAGGCTATATTCGAGTTGACCCCCGACTCACCGTCCGCGAGGAAACCATGGAACCGCTTCTGCAGGTAGCGCTGGATTTCGTCAACCTCGAGCGGGCCGTAGAGGTGGCCCGGGAGGCGCTCCGCGGGGGGGCCGACTGGCTGGAGGCGGGCACGCCCCTCATCAAGAGCGAAGGGCTGGAAGCGGTTCGGGTCCTGCGCCGGGAATTTCCCTCGGCGACCATAGTGGCCGACATGAAGATTATGGACGCCGGCCGTGTGGAAACCGAATGCGCCGCCAAGGCCGGCGCCGACGTCGTCCACGTGCTGGGGCCGGCCTCGGACTCGACCATCGCCGAATGCGTCGAGGCCGCACGACGATACGACGCCAGGATCAACGTCGACCTGCTCGGACTACCGGACCGGCAGGCGATGGCCCGCCGGGCGAGGGATGTCGAGCAGATGGGCGCCGCCTTCGTCTGCATCCACACCCCCATCGACATGCAGATGCGCGGAGAGCTGCCGTTCGAGGACCTGAAGGCCGTGGTCGGGGAGGTCGGCATTCCGGTGGCCGTCGCCGGTGGGATAAACTCAGAGACGGCGGCCGACGCGACCGAAGCGGGGGCCACCATCGTCATCGTCGGCGGAGCCATCACCAAGGCGCGCGACGCGGAGGCGGCCGCCCGGGCCATCAAGCGGGCGGTGGCCACCGGGGAGCGCGCCGAAACCACGTTCTTCAAAAGGGCCACCGGCCCCGAAATCGCCGAAGTGCTGGCCCGCACCTCCGCCGCCGACGTGACCGAAGCACTGCACAACACGGGCGCCCTGGAGGACATCCGGCCGGTTGTGCAGGGCGCGAAGATGGTGGGACGGGCACTCACCGTCTGGACCTACCCCGGGGACTGGGCCAAGCCGGTCGAGGCGATCGACCAGGCCGAGGAAGGGCAAGTCCTGGTCATAGACTCCGGCGGAAGGGGGCCGGCGGTCTGGGGCGAGAAGGCTACCCTGAGCTGCCGACAACGCAACCTGGCCGGGGTGGTGATCAACGGGGCGATCCGTGACACGATGAACATCCGGCGGATGGAGTTCCCCGCTTTCGCGCGGCTCATCACTCCCGTGGCCGGCGAACCGAAGGGACAGGGCATGATCGGCGTGCCCCTGGAGTTCGGCGGGCAGACCATCCGCAGCGGCGATTGGATTGTGGGGGACGACGACGGCGTGGTGGTCATCCCCCGCCATCGGGCCGTCGAGGTGGCCAACCGCGCGCAGGACGTTGTCGAAAGAGAAGACCGCGAGATGGAGGAGATAGACCGCGGCAGCACCCTGGGAAAGGTCAGTGAGCTGATGCGCTGGGAGCAACTGCGACACAAAGGCAATGATGAAGAACGCGAACCGGAAAAATAAGCTGCACGAGGTGCTGGAAGGTCGTCTGGACCAGATCCAGGCGCTTCAGCGGGAAATGGACGAAGAGGACGCCGAGCGGCTCATCCAGATGATCCTGAAGGCCGACCGCGTCTTCGTCACCGGCAAGGGCCGGTCCGGCCTCGTTGCCGAGTGCTTTGCCATGCGCGTCATGCAGATGGGCTTCGAGGTGCACGTGCCCGGCGAGTCCACCTGCCCGCGCATACAGAGGAATGATCTCATGGTGGCCGTCTCCTGTTCCGGCACCACGATGACCACCGTCCAGATGGCGCGGATAGCCCACAGGTCGGGCGCCCCGGTGGCCGCTCTGACCGCCGACCCCGACTCGCCGCTGGCGGAGACCGCGGACAGAACCATCGTCGTGCCGGTCAGCACCAGGGGTTTAGAAAGGGAATACCGCCCCGTCCTCGGCCCCTACAACAACACCCTCTTCGAAGAAACCCTCCTGCTCTACTTCGACGCCGTCATATACTCCATCCTGGGCCGGGAAGGCATCTCCGAGAAGGTTCTCAGCCGGCGGCACACCAACCTGGAATAAACGCCCGAAGGCCCCCTGTTGACCACTCTCGGGCGCTGTAGTAGCCTGCTCGGGAGCATCCTCTTCTGGAGGCAGACGCATGTCGCACAGTTTTGCCATCGCCGGAGCGGGGAAAGTCGGCAAGGCGCTGGCGCGTCTGTTGAGCCGGGCGGGCTGGGAGTTCGTCGGGGCGGCCAGCCGCTCTCTCTCCTCCGCACGGGAGGCCTGCACGTTCGCCGGTGGCGGACGCGCGACGACCGATGCGGCCGAGGTCACCCGCCCGGCCGAACTGGTCTTCCTGACCGTTCCGGACGATGCTATAGAGGGCCTCTGCGAGGAGCTGGGCCGGCGGGACGGGTTCGCCGAAGGGTCCGTCGTTGCTCACTGCAGCGGCGCCCTCTCCTCCGCCCTACTGAGGGGCGGATGTCCATCCGGCGTCCACGTCGGCAGCCTCCATCCCATGCAAAGCTTCGCCACGCCCGAGGCGGCCGTGCGGACGCTGCCCGGTTCGGTCTGCTGCGTTGAGGGGGATGCGGCGGCCGTCCCGCTGCTCCAGGAAGCCGCCGCGGCGCTGGGCGCGGAGGTGCTGACCGTCGCCACCGAGGACAAGCCGCTCTACCACGCCGCCGGCTGCGTGGCGTCCAACTACTTTGTGACACTCCAGAACGCCGCGTTGAAGATCAGTCGGGCGGCGGGCATCGAGCGAAAGGCCGCACTGAGGATGATGACGCCTCTGCTTCGCGGCACTCTGAAAAACATAGAGGAATTGGGCATTCCCGAGGCCCTTACCGGGCCCATCGCCCGCGGGGACGCGGGAACCGTTCGGCGGCACCTGGACGCCATTGAGGCCGGCATCCCTGAACTGCTGGCGCTCTACAAGTCTCTCGGCCGGGAAACCGTTGAGGTGGCCCGCAGGAAAGGAACCCTCACCGGGCAAGCCGCCGAGGAGATCCTCGAATTGCTCGCGTAGCGCCCCCTCCCCGTCGGCAGCTGCCAAATCGCTGTCTATATCTTTATTCAGGCAATGAGGGACAAGTTGATGGATACCGATGCACTCACTGCAGAGACAAAGCGTGTTGCCCTCGAGGCCGGGGCGGACCTGGTCGGCGTCGCCCCGATCGACCGGTTCGACCGGGCACCGGACCAGGTTCACCCCCGGGGCATCTTCGGGCCGACGCGGAGCGTGATCGCACTGGCCTGCCGGATGGTGCGCGGTTCCCTGAAAAGCATCGAGGAAGGCAAATACTGGCAGGCCTACAACTGCGACTCCTACCAGTACCTGAACGAGGTGCTCGCCCCGCACATGCTGCGGCGGGTCGTGCTGTTCCTGGAGGACCTGGGCTACACCTCGATTCCCGTCCACAACCCTTTCCATCCCCACACCGCCCGGCCCGTCCGGCCCGGGGCCTCCCGACCCGACGGCATGCTGAGCCTGCGGGTGATCGGCTGCGCGGCGGGGCTGGGAGAACTCGGCCTGAGCAAGCTGCTGCTCACCCCGCAGTTCGGCCCTCGACAGCGCGTCTTCGGCGTGCTTACCGACGCCGAACTGGCACCCGACCCCCTCTTCACCGGCGGGGTGTGTGATCAGTGCGGCCTCTGCGTGGAGGCCTGCCCCGCCGACGCCATCGGCTCCGAGGCGACCGTCGAGGTGCCGGTCGGCGAGGCCGTATTCTGCCACGGTGAGCTGGCCACCGGGGCCTGCGCCGAAGTCCACCAGGGATGGGACCCCTGCTACTCACCGTTCCTCACCGAAGGCGCTGACCGTGAGAACCCTCCCTCCTACTACCGGTTCCTGGACCGCCGCTTCCGGCACCGGAGCATATGCGGTGCCCGCGCCTGCGTGCGAGCCTGTATGGACCACCTGGAGAAGACCGGTCGAATCGAGCGGCAGTACCGCACCCCGATGATCGAAGGTGAACAGTGGTCCCTGGAGCCGCCCTCCGGGTGAGTCGCCCGCCAGACTCAAAAACGGCCCGGGCGGGGTCGCCGCGCCGGGCCGTTGGTATTCAATGGGGTGACCAGAGGGATTCGAACCCTCAGCCCCCAGAGCCACAGTCTGGTGCTCTATCCGATTGAGCTATGGTCACCGTCGGTAAGGGATATGCTATCAGAGGCGGGGCCGGCCTTCAAGCGTCACAAGGGTCTGAGGCCGACGTATCAGCGGGGCACCGCGGCAGCGGGCGATCGGGATGTGACCTCGCGCAGACACTCCCGCACCTGCTCCAACCGCGTGGCCTCCGTCGGCGGTTCCCCCGTGTCGCTCTCTGTCAGGTAGAACAGGTCCCGCGCGACGTCCCCGCGGGTCCTGATGCGGGCGAATTCGATGTTCAGTCCCAACTCCCCCAGGGACCTGCTGATGTCGTAGAGCAGCCCTGTCCTGTCCCTGGCGGCTATGTCCAGGGCGGTAAACGGCAGCCCGATCTCGGTCTCGAAGCGGACAGCCGTAGTGAGTCGTTCGGATGAAATCGGCTCCCGGGCCGTCTCCGCCTTCTTCTCGCTCAGCACCCGCCCGATGTCCAGTTCCCCACCCACGGACCGCGCGAGGTCGTTTTCCACCGCTCCCCAGAAGGTGGGATCGGCGTTCATCGGGCGGTCCTTCATCCGCACCACGAACCGGTCGAGCACGGTCCCGTCCTCCAGGGTGAAGGCCGTGGCGCTGAGAATGTCCAGTCCATTGTGGGTGAAGACACCGGCGATTTGGGCGAACCGCGCCGGCACGTCCGAGGTGCAGACCCACGCGGTGGCCTCCCGGTCCCGCACCGTCCGGCTCATGGCCGCCGGCTGGTCCTTCAGTTTCTGGACCATCCGGAGGTGACGCAACGCTTCTGCGGACCGGGCCTCGGCCTTGTAGACCTCCGGGACCAGCTCAATGAACCGCCCGGCCTCATCGCTCAAGCCCTCGGCGGAAGCCAGCGCCCTGAACTCCCGGTCGAAGTACTCCCCCGTGGCGAACGAAGTGTAGCTCGGCACCAGGGCAACCATCACCTCCTGGTAAAGCTCCAACAGGCGGGCGTCGCGCCACGCGAACCACCCCAGCGAACCCAGTGCACGCCCGTGCGCGTAGCTGAGCAGGTACAGCGTGCGCAGCCTCTCGGCGGTCCCGGCCTCCTCGGCCAACCTGTCGGGCAGCTCTCCCCCGCCCGTCCGCTCGGACTCCTCGTGCTGCCATAGCAGGTCCCGGTTCCGGACCAGCCACACGACGCTCTCCCGTTCGCGACCGGACAAGCCCATGCGCTCGGTAACCTCCTCGACCGTAGCGGGAGCATCCTCGCAGGCGCTCCCCAGGTCGTGAAGGAGCACCGCCAGGCGCAGAAGGTCCGGCCTCTCCACCTGTTCGAGGGCCTGCCTCTGGGCGAGTTCCCCGGGCTCTTTCGTGCGCACCAGTTCGTCCACCACCCGGAGTGCCTCGACGGCGTGTTCGTCGAGGGTCAGTTCCCCGCCGACCGCGGGGTTGACGCGATGCACCAGCGGGGCGAACTCAGGCAGGTAGGTCTGCAGCAGACCGCAGTCCCGCATCCACGCAACCCGGTCGGCCACGCCGACGCTGCCCGCAAGAAGGTCGAGGAACTCCCGCCCGACCTCTTCGTCTCGGCGAAACTCCTCATCCACGGCCGCAAGGGCATCGGTCACCTGGCCGAGCAGGCGATGGCTGACGGGAAGGTGGCGCCGCTGGCTGACCAGGAACAGGCGCATCATGCGGCGCCGTTTCTCCGGGGTCTCAAACGGGGCCTCCTCGGCGCTGTAGAGCCTGCCCTCCACCTCCTGGAGGCCTTCCCCGACCGGCCGTCGGGGCGGCTGGTGCGCGTGCCGCCACGCCACGCGATGCAGGTGCTGAAATCTCTCCTCAACGGTGTAAATCAGGCGTGCCACTCCCCCCGTGTGGGCGAACAGACGCTGCATCAGAACGGCCGAAGGCCCGCCGGCCTCTCCCGCCTCTATGTCCAACGCCTCCGCCACCTCCTCCCGCAGGTCCGGCAGAAGCAGGTCCGATCCGTCCCCCTGCAGCAGGTGCAGCCGGTTCCTCATCCGAAGGATGAAGTCCAGGGCCTCATCGAGCATCTCCCACTCGGAGGAATCCAACAGCAGGCGGCCCCCCTCGGGTTCGCGCCGGTGGGCCTGAAGGGAAGGCAGGGCGGTGAAGGAGACCTCCAGCTTCTGGAGCGCCCCGATGTCCCGCAGACACCCCGCGCTGTCCTTCAGGTCCGGCTCGGTGCAGTAGGGCGAACCGGTGAACGGGTCTCGGCGGGCGACCAGTTCCGCCAGGACCTCTTCGCCGAGAGCGCCCCAGCAGGCCGGCAGAAACTGCTGTTCCACCCTCCGCCGCAGCTCTCGATGCAGGGCCTCGTCCCCGCAGACGCAGCGGGTCGCCAGCAGGGAGACTGCCCCCAGGTAGTCCTCGTTCATCAACTCGAGCACATCCGGGACAGTGTGCCCGACGCATGCAGCGCGAATTCCGGCCTGCTCCAGTGTTTCCTGTACGGCTTGGGCGCTCCCCGCGGCGGCCTCCCTTTCGGCGCCGTCATAAAGGTGGATAAGTCGGACGGTGCTGCCGGGGCTCATCAGTCGGCGTCCGTAGCCGCCGGCCGCCACCCAGGCGGTCCGCGCCCCGGCGGGCGGCTCCGGAGCGATCTCCGCTTCGGTCAGGAGCCGGACCAGCTCGTCGTATCCGCGGCACAGCAACCGGCTGCACGGAACGCCGCATTCCCGCGGCCCGAACTCCCTCCGGGCCAGCTCCAGGAGCCCCTCCCGGAATTTGGCCGCGGCCTCCGAACGCTCCCCCTCCGCCTTACCGGTCAGGAGACCGACGGAATCCACGAGCTGCCTCAGTCCGGCGTCTTCCGGCAGGTTCGCCATGGTCCACCTCCGCGCTGCATCAAGCAGTCGCCGTGTCTTCGGGGGCTGACGCGCTCAAGCGCGTAACGCACACGCCCGGTGGGCGCTCACTCCAGCAAGGGCTGAAGGGCCCGGCCGGTGTAGGATTCCGGCGCGGCGGCGATCTGCTGCGGTGAGCCGCAGGCCACGATCCGGCCGCCTTCCTCGCCGCCCTCCGGACCGAGGTCTACAATGTAGTCGGCGTTCTTGATGACTTCAAGATTATGCTCGATGACGATGACCGTGTTGCCCACGTCCACCAGGGCGTGCAGCGTGCGGAGAAGCTTCTCGATGTCGTCGAAATGCAGCCCCGTGGTGGGCTCGTCCAGGATGTAGAGCGTATCGCCTCGGGACCGCTTCCCCAACTCCCTGACCAGCTTCATGCGCTGGGCTTCCCCGCCGCTGAGTGTGGGGCTGGGCTGACCGAGGGTCAGGTATCCGAGCCCGACGTCGCGCATGCTGCGCAGCTTCCGCTCGACGGCGGGGTAGTTGCGGAAGAAATCCAGGGCTTCCTCCACGGTCATCGCCAGCACGTCGGCGATGTTCTTCCCCCGGATGGTCACCTGGAGCGTCTGCTCGTTATAGCGCCGACCCTGGCATTCCTCGCAGGTCAGGCGCATGTCGGGCAGGAACTTCATCTCTATCCGCTTCTCGCCCAGACCCTTGCACTCGGGGCAGCGTCCCTCTTTCGTATTGAAGGAGAAGCGACTGACCGTGTAGCCGCTGACCCTGGCCTGTCGCGTTTCGGCGAACGCTTCCCGGATGCCGTCGAAGACCTTGGAGTAGGTGGCCGGGCAGGAACGGGGCGTCCTGCCGATGGGGCTCTGGTCGATCTCCAGCACGTGTCGGATGTCCCCGTAGCCGGCCAGGTCGCTGTGGGCTCCGGGCTTGGGCCGGCTGGAGTAGAGTTTGCGGGCCAGCGCCCTGTAGAGCACGTCGTGCACGAGCGTGCTCTTGCCGCTGCCGCTGACGCCGGTCACGCAACAGAACAGGCCCAGGGGGAAGCTCACCTCGATGCCCTTCAGGTTGTGCTCTCGGGCCCCGGTGAGGATCAACTCGCCGTCCTCCTCGGGGGTGCGCACGCGGTCGGGGACGGGTATCCGCTCCTCCCCGGTCAGGTAGCGGGCGGTGACGCTCTCCTCGTGGGACAGCAGCTCTTTCTGCGGCCCGTTGAAGACCACCTCTCCGCCGTCCCGGCCGGCCCCGGGGCCGAGGTCCAGCACCCAGTCGCTCCGCCGGATGGTCGCCTCGTCGTGCTCGACGACGATCACGGTGTTGCCACCGTCCCGGAGGGCCTCCAGAGAGTCCAGCAGCCGGGCGTTGTCCCGGTAGTGGAGCCCGATGGAAGGCTCGTCCAGCACGTAGCAGACGCCGGTCAGCCCGCTGCCGATCTGGGTGGCCAGCCGGATCCGCTGGAACTCCCCCCGGCTCAACGTGTTGGAGCGCCGGTCGCAGGTGAGGTAGTGGAGACCGACCTCGAGCATGAATCCCAGCCGCTCCCGGATTTCCTTCAGTATCGGAGCGGCGATCCTGGCCCGGGAGCCCTCGAAGGAGAGCCCCTCGAAAAACTCCCGGCAATCCCGAATGCTCAGCCGGCAAAGCTCCGCGACGTTCAGCCCGCCGACGGTCACAGCGAGGGCCTCCGGGCGGAGTCTGTCCCCGCCGCAGGCCGGGCACGGGGCCGCGCTCATGTACTTGCGCAGCTTCCGGCGGGTGGGCTTTCGGCTGGTGCTCTCCCGCAGCTTCCGCAGGGACGGCATGACGGCGTCCTCCGGGGATTCTCCGGCCAGCTCCTCCAGGCCCTCTCCGTGCAGGAGCGCCCTCCGTTTCTCGGCTTCGATGGTGGAGAAGGGCTCGTCGGTGTCGATGTCGAGGGCGTCTGTCAGGTTGTCGAGCATCTGCTGGAACTTCCGGCCGGTCCGTCCGCTCCAGTCGGACCAGCCCCGGACGGCGCCCTCCTCGATGCTGAGGGAGGGGTCGGGGACGATAAGCTCCTCGTCGAAGCTGTCCACCGTGCCCAACCCGTCGCATCGGTCGCACTGGCCGTAGGGGCTGTTGAAGGAGAATGTGTTGGGGTTGGGCTCCTCGAAGCCCCGGCCGCACTCCGGACACGCGAAGAGCTGGCTGAACAGCATCTCCTCCCCGCTCTCCGGCAGCGCGATGCAGGTGCCCGATCCGACCTTCAGCGCGGTCCTGACGCTGTCGGTCAGGCGCGTGGTGGACGCCTTGCTGAGGGCAAGCCGGTCGATCACCACCTCGACGTCGTGTGTTTTGTAGCGCTCCAGCCGGTCCACCTCGTCCAGGTCGCGCACCGCTCCGTCGATGCGGGCTTTCACGTAGCCTTCGGCCCGAATGTTCTCGAAGAGGTCGCGGTAATGCCCCTTGCGCCCGCGGACGATGGGAGCCAGCAGGGCCAGGCGGGTGCCCTCGGGGAAATCCTGGATGGCCGCCACGATCTGCTCCACCGTCTGGTGGCGTATCTCCACGCCGCAGTCCGGACAATGCGGCGTGCCCAACCGGGCATACAGCAGCCGGAAGAAGTCGTACACCTCCGTGATGGTGGCCACCGTGGACCGGGCGCTGGCGCCGCGCATCTCCTGCTGGATGGCGATGGTTGGGGGCAGACCGACGATCAGGTCGCAGTCCGGCCGCGGCATCTGCTCCAGGAACTGCCGCGCGTAGGAAGAGAGGCTCTCGATGTAGCGCCGCTGCCCTTCCGCATACAGGGTGTCGAAGGCCAGTGACGATTTCCCGCTGCCGCTCACCCCCGTGACAACGACCATGCGATCCCGGGGCAGTTCCAGGTCGATGTTCTTCAGGTTGTTGGTGCGCGCGTGGAGGACGCGAATGGTGTCCTCACTACCGGCGCGCCATCGGGACAGGTCCGCTCCGATGAGCTGCTCCGTATCGGTCGTCATAGCCTCACTCGCCTCCGCGTCCGCGCACGAAGAACTTGATCGGTATGGAAGTGAAAGGAAAGGTTTCTCTCAACTGGTTGGCCAGGTATCGCTTGTAGTTCTCCCCAATCAGCTCAGGGTAATTGGCAAAGAGAACTACAGTCGGGGGCTTGACGTCGACCTGGGTGGCGTAATAGATCCTGCCCTGCCGGCTGCCCGTGGAGGGCGGGGGCACCCGGTTCGTGATCTCTTCCATGGCGCGGTTCAGCTCGCCCGTGCCAACCCGCACGAAGCTCTGTTCGTGGAGCGCCTGGGCGGTCTGGATCAGGTAGAGCACGCCGTCCCCGGTCAGACCACTGACGCAGACCAGGGGAGCGAAGGCGATGCCGGGAAGGCGGTCCCGCACGTACTCCTCCCATTCCGCGTACGTGGTTCCCTCGGCCAGATCGACCTTGTTCATGGCGAGCACGCAGGGCTTGTGGCGCTGGATTATCTGGTCGGCCAGCTTCCTGTCCAGCCGCGAGACCTCCACCGGGGCCTCCATCATGTGGACCACCACGTCGCTCCGCCGGATGGACCGGAACGAGCGCGCGGTGCTGTAGAAGTCAATGGAGTCCTTCAGTTGCTTGCGCTTCCGGACGCCCGCCGTGTCGATGGCCACGAACTCCATGTCGTCCATCCGGAAGTGTACGTCGACCGAATCCCTGGTGGTTCCCGGCAGTTCGCTGACCACCACGCGGGGCTTCCGGGCGAGGTAGTTGACCAGGGTGCTCTTGCCGACGTTTCGGCGGCCGACGATGGCCAGCTTCATCGGCTCGGCCGCCTCCGGCGCATCGGCCTCCGGCACCAGTTCCCAGACCCTGTCCATCAGCCGGTCGATGCCCCTCCGCTGGGCGGCCGAAGCGGGGTAGAGTTCGGGGAACCCCAGAGCGTAGAAATCGGCCGCTGCGGCCTCCTCCTCCGGGCGGTCGCACTTGTTGACCACCGGCAGGACCTCCTTGCCGGCTTTGCGCAGACGGTCGGCCAGTTGGTGGTCCAGCGGCTGGGGTCCCTTTTTGACGTCCAGCACCAGAAGGACGAGGTTTGCCTGCTCGATGGCTACACGGATCTGTTCTTCGACGTGCTCGGCCAGCTCCTGCTCGAGCCCCAGCCCCCCGGTATCGACCAGTTCGAGGGCTGCCCCGTCCCGCTCGATCGTCCGGGTTATGCGGTCCCGCGTCACCCCGGCGGTCGGCTCCACGATGGCCACTCGGCTGCCGTAGATGGCGTTGAACAACGAGGACTTGCCCACGTTGGGACGCCCTACGATAACCACCGAAGGAATCCGCATGGTGAGGAAAGCCCGGTCCGGAGTGCATGTGCGGGCGGTCCGCTTACGCCCCGCCCAAATCACCTATTATAGCACACTCGCCCCGGAAGGCAGCCGAACGGAATTCCCACGCCGGCTCCGACTGGTGCAGCCGGCTCTTCCCGACCCGCGGGCTCCGGGGCGGCCGCCTGCCGGGTCTGAGCCTGCAGCCTGAGCTGCCCGGCGTCACTACGGGTAAGCCGGTAGGTCCTGCCGCACGCGGGGCAACTGACGCTTTCGCCCGGCTGGCCTTCGAAACTGAACTGCTGACCGCACGTGCATTGGGCTTTCATCGCTCCCTCCCCTTCCCAATGAGCAAAGCGCCGGAGCGGGCAGCGGCAGGCCACGCTACTTGCCCATCTCCTCCAGGGCATCCATGCAGCGCGCGGCGCACTCCAGCGGCGGGTATGCATAGGTTTCCTGCTCGACGATGTACCACTGCGTGCCGCCGACCGTCTCGCAGAGCCGGAAGACCTCTTCCCAGGGCACCTCGCCCTCGCCGATGACGGCCTTATCGTTGGTGGAAGAGTACTCCTTCAGGTGCACGGTCACGGCCCGGCCGGGGTAGCGCTCCAGGAAAGGCACCGGATCAGCGCCTCCGTGCATGGCGTTGCCCGTGTCGAGCTGCATTATCACCTCCTCGGAGGTGTTGCCGAAGAAGGTGTCCCAGGGCATCTCGCCGGCCATGGGGCTGAACTCGACGTGGTGATTGTGATAGCCGACCTGCATGTTGTGGGGTTTGACTTTCTCGGCCAGCTCGTTGAACAGCTCGGCCGTCTGAAGCCATGCCTCGTGGGAATTTCGTCGCTCTTCGGGCAGCCCGGGCACGATGAGGTACTTGTTGTCAAGCTGCCTGTTGAACTCAATGGTATCCCCAAGTTCGTCGCCCGTGAGGGTGTTCAGTCCCGTGTGGGTGCCGGCCACCTTCAGTCCCAGCTCTTCGAGCATCTCCTTCAGCTCGCCGGCGGACCGTCCGTAGTAGCCGGCGAACTCGACGCCGTCGTAGCCCATGTCGGCCACCGCCTGGAGCGTGCCGGGCAGGTCCTCCTCACACTGTTCCCTCACCGAGTACAACTGGAGCGCTATGGGAATTCGGCCCATCGTATTCACCTCCGAAAGACAAAGAAAAACCTGCCTGACGTTAGCAGCCGAAGGGAGCCTCGTCAACCGCTTGTGCCTTAGCGATGCCGCCGTCAGGCAAGTTGAACAAGGAGGCTGTCAAACTTCTCCACGTAGTCCGTCAGGGCGAACTTCTCGGTTGCGCGGCGGTGCGCGGCGGCGCTCATGCTCCGGAACAGGTCCGGGTCACCGCAGAGCAACTGCACCCTGTCGGCGAACTCCTCGGGGGCTGCGGGAGTCGGTCGGCTGGGGCCATCTTCGGTCGGGTTGTAGACCCACTCGGGCAGGCCCTCGGTGTCGCCGCCCATCTTCCTGTAGTCCTGCTGCGTGAGTGAAGGCTCAACGCAAAAGCCGGTCTCCCCGTCGCTGACCGACTCGACCAGCCCGTCCACGGCGGTGGCTACGACCGGACGTCCGCAAGCCGCGGCCTCCACGCAGACATTCCCGAACGGCTCCCGCAGCGAGGGGCAGAGAAAAATGTCGATCCCCCGATAGAAGGCGGGCATGTCGGTCACGAGGCCGTGGAAGCGCACAACGTCCCCCAGCCCCAGCCGGTCCGTCAGCCTTCGCAGGGCCTCCATCCGTGCGCCTACCCCTGCCACCTCGAGTTGACAGTCCACCCCCCTGTCGCGCAGGAGCGCCGCTGTGTGCAAAGCCACAGGAAACCCCTTAATCGGCACCAGCCGGCCCACCGCGCCCAGCCGCACGGGGCGATCGGATGGCGGCGCAGAAGAAAGGTGATCATCTCCGGACAGGTGCAGAACGCTGGGGTTGTGCAGTACCTCCGCCCGCCCTTCGGGCACGCCCCAGCGCAGCTCCAGCATTCGCCGGGATGCGTGGGAGCAGCACAGCAGGGATGTCGCGTCGGCAATGCACGTGTTCATCTCGGGGTCCGCGGGTCCCCACGCGGCACCGCGATCGTAGTAAAGATGCCGCGTGTCAGCCGTCCGCACCGCCTCCCACAGCCGGCCGCTGCCCAGTGAGTTGTAGAGAACTGCCACGTCGGGAGATAGGTCCATGATCGCACGGCGGAGGTGGTCCGCGCGGAGGAAGCAGGGCCAGCGCGGAATCTTCACAAACCCACCCCAGTACTTCGCCCATCGCACCGATCGGGAGTGTCGGCGAACCTCTTCGCCAAACTCCCGGTGGCATTTCCCGCGCATGATCAGGGCGTGGTGTTCAAGCCGGCAATCGTCGCTGCGGCCCAGATAAGCGGTGAACAGCCTCTCCACGCCCCCAACGGTGTCCAATGCCACAGCGTGAAGGATGGCCGGACTCGGTTCGTCCGTCATCCGGTTCGGTCCCCCGACAAAGCAGAGCGGTCAGCTACGGCAGAAGGCGCAACAGCCGCGCCCGGCGCCCCACTATAGGTTGGAGCCGAACCCGTATCAAGAGATGTCGCAGAAAAGGTGGACCTGCGGCTCAGCGCTCGTTCAGCGTGCCGAAGCGAAAGGCAGCGTCTAACACCTCCACGTCCTCGGGGGCGGCGATCAGAACGAAGTCCCCCGCCGGCCCTTTGGCGTAGCGCCCCCCGTCGGTCGGGTCGCCGATGACGACCCGCTTCCCGCCGGCCGTCTCCGACTGAAGTTCCACCGTGAGGTAAGGCTCATCGAAGCCGTAGAACGCCGGCGCCTTCTCCACGTAATCGGCGACGTCGACCGCCTCGAAATCACGCAGCAGCGCGGCCGCCCGTCTTGCCGCCTCGAGCTGAGCCTTCGTCAGCTTTCCATTGCCGGGGCCCGTCCATTCGTCCGCCCCGGAGTCGTACGCCAGCCGCAGCTCCGTCCCCCCACGGCGGAAGGTCATCCGCCTCAACTCTTCCGCCCGGCACACCGTCCGCGGCACGGGGCTCTCCCGCAGACGCTCCACGTCGGAAGGGCCGAGCACGAAGACTGCGTCTCCCTTCGCCAACCGGGCGTAGCGCCCATCGGCCGGCTCGGAGGTGCCCTCCCCGACCAGGAGCGTCCGCACGCGGCGCTCCTCTTCGGTCGCGGCCCCGGGGTGCGGTTCGTAGGCTACGCTCAGTTCCAAACGGGGCTTGTCCAGTCCGTAGGCGGAGGCGTCCTCGACCTTCTCAGCGACCATCTCGGCGGCGCGCAGGTCGGCAAACAACTCCAGCTTCCGCCGAACGACATCGGCGTCCGCTGAGACATCGACCGGCTCCTTTAGCTGCCAGGTGCCGTCCTCTTTCCGCGTGCAGACGAACTGTTCGGTGCCGACGCGGAGGCGCAGTTCTACGGCGTCCGCCGGCTCTTCCGCCAGTATGCCGCGATCCAGGAAGCCGGTTCGGCCCCGGGCCACGCGATCGTAATATTCCCCCTGAGGTGCGCGAAGAACCGGAGGGTACGGGATGCGCCGCACGTAGACCATTCCTTCCGCGGTGGGCTTGCCGAACGCCAGCCCGGCCCGCTCAGCGCCTTCATCGTCGAGAAGTTTCAGGAGCGTTCGCTGCTCCTCGGAGAGGCCGTAGGCCTGGAGTGCCTCCGGGTCGTCGGCGACGAATTCACGCACTTCGGCATCCCGCAGACCGCCGAGCACATCGTTAACCGCCGCGGCGTCCGCGCCGGCGGGCGACTCCCCGGCAATCCGCCAGCCGTCACCGGCCTTCTTCAGGACGAGAGTTCCGGAGGGCCCGGCGATCCGCATTTCCGCCGGCTTGCCTCCGGCCGGGAGGAGTTCCCTCTCCCGAAGTTCCTCCGGCGTCTTCCGCAGACCATCGAACAGGTCCCCCGGCACCTCCACCACCGCGACCTCGTCCTTGTTGGCGGCGTAGCACCGGACTTCGCCCTCCTGCTCTTCCCGCGCCAGGAGGAAGGTCAGCTTGTGCTCCGGGCCTTCCACGCTGAGGGTCAGGTCCGGGTCGTCCAGGCCGTACTCGCCAAGCTTCGTCACGTCGTCCGCCAGAAAGTCATCCTTCCCGATACGATGGCTGAAGACCCGATCGACCAGGTCCTCGACCTCGTCCCGGTCGGCCAGGTCGAAGAACGGTTCCTGCAGTTCCCAGCGATCGCCCGCTTTCTCGCAAACCCCTCGGAACGCCGGGCTGTCCGCGCTCTCCCGGGCGCTGAGGACCACCTTCCTGAGGTCCGCGGGGGGAATCCGCCGGGCGAGCGTCTTGCTGCGCAGGTCGGCCAGGGTTACGTCGGTCCTCTCGACGACCGCCTTTTCGATGGCGAATACCGCGTCCTTGCCCTCAATGGTCACGTAGACCGAGTCTCCCGCCCCGGTCTCCTCCCCCACCAGCACGGTCCACTCGCCGCCCTTCGGCGGCCCCTCCACGATGGTGACGGTACGGCGCGGCTCGGCGAGGCCGTACTGTGCCAGGTCAATCGCCTCCCCTTTCGCGGGCCTCACGGCCCACACCGGCTTCGCCCGGCCGAACCGGGACAGTATGTTCTCGACGCTGTAGTCCTGGGCGCGCGCCCGCACGGGCCTGGTGATGCGCCACTCGTCCTCGTCCGAGGAACGCTGACACACGATTTCGCCGTCGGGCGCCCCGACGGTGAGTCGCCGGACGCGATCTGCGTCGAAGCCGGGCAGAAGGCGCCCTCGCTGCTCGCGCAGCTCTTTGGAAGTGGGCTGCTGCGAAAGGGAATAAGCGAGCAATCCCGCTATGATGACCGCCACCAGCAGTATCAGGGTGGATTTGTATCTCATCGGGCAGACCTCATCGTCTGCGGACCAGCCAGACCACTATGCCCGCGGCGATCATGCAGCCGGGGATGCCCCCGATGAACAGGTAACGTGAGGCCCGCAGCCAGCCCCCTGAGACCCGGACCTCGTTGAACTCCATGCTTTTGGCCGGCACCCCGACCATGTGCACCTTGCCCGCCATCCAGTTCACGGCGTTCAGCAGCAGGTACCTGTTCCCGGGAACGTATCGGAGCATGTAGTTGAGGAAGGAGTTGGAGCTGCCGATCACCACGATCTTCGGCCCGCCCGACCCGGCCCCCGCCGGCCGCGAGGGACCGGCCGGCTGCACCAGCGCTCCGAGTACCGGGGGCTTCGAGATGTCCTCCTCGGGGTCATACTCAGCGGTTCCTTCCTCGACGGCCTTGAAGTCGCTCTCTCCCCAGCTCGAGGGGATGCCCGTCATCAGCGCGCGGACCTGCAGAGCCGCCGGGGCCTGCGAGGGCGCAACATCCAGTGGGCAGGGCCTTTCCAGCAGGATCTGGTAACCGCGCAGGTCCGCCGTTGCGGGGTGATCGGGCAGTGATTCGGGGTTCACCGGTACGGCGGCCTCAGCAACGCTCTGAAGTCCCTTCGCGGTGAGGAAAAGCTGGGGCCTGACCCCCACCGCCCCGTCGTGAACCGTTACGCCGTAGTCCTTGAGCAGCTCGCCCACGTTCGTCTCTACGCGCGGTGACATCCGCGAGTCCACCAGGAAGATGGCGGCGCCGTCTCTCTCGTCCAGGTAACTCCGTATCGCCCCCATCTCACTCTCGGCCAGGGGCGCGCGCGGTCCGGCGACCAGGAGCGCGGCACAGTCCTCCGGCACCTCACCCTCCGCCATGAGGTTCAGCGGCTTCACCTCGTAGTAGTCGTTCCGCAGGGCCTTCACCAACTGGGAGAGCGAACGGGCGTCGCGGCCGGCTTCCCGGGCCATGCCGCGGGGCGCAGGCTCCGGCGTTTCTCCCTCCAGGGGCCACTCCCCGTGACCCGTGAGGGCGTAGAGCGTGGTCCTTTCCCTCTCGGTGAGCTTTGCCAGGGCGCCGACAAAGGCCGACTCTCCTTTAAAGATGTCCGGTCTCTGCCCGGGTCCACGTGAACTCTCCGCGATCTCCTCGAACGGTATGACCTGGTGCCCTTCCTCGGTTGCGAACACGACACAGGGAACAAAAAGGTTCTGCACGTCCAGCTCGGTCAGCAGGTCTTCCAGCCGCCGGTTGCTTCCCGTTGTGCTCAGGTCCAACGTCTGCACGGTTATCCGGGAGGACCTGGACTTGAACTCCTCCAGCATGTCGTGAACGTAGCCGAACAAGGCCGCGTCCAGTGCTTCCATGGACCGATAGACGACCGTAACCTCGACGTCACGGTCCAGTGCGCGAAGGATGTTTTCGGTCTTGGAGTGCAGGCGATGCTCGCCCGTGCCGGTCCAGTCCAGGCGGGCGAACCGACGGGTGGAGATGTAGCAGAGCAGGCCCGAGAGCACCAGCACCAGCACGACCACGGCGGCGAAGTTCAGCCGTTCCGCCGTGCGAGGCCGCTTCAGCAGGCGCACGATCGAGCGGATGTCCACCATGACGCCCACGAAGACCAGCAGTCCGCCGGCGACCCAAAGGCCGCGCGCCAGGTAGTCGGTCTCCACGAATGCCTGAGCCCGTATGTCCCTCACCACGAATCCGGCGGCCAGCAGCGCCAGCCCCAGCAGGATGCCGCTGCGGGTTACCGTCTTCCAGCGGGGTGTGCGACTCTCGGCCATCCGGGTCACCTCCATTTCCTCAACTGGAGGGCGCGGACCGTCAGGAACAGGAACGCGAAACTCGTCACCACGAAGTAGGTGAGGTCGCGGGTGTCAACCACGCCCTTTACGAAACCGAAGTAATGCCACGGCGGGGAGATATAGCGCAGCAGGCGGGCCCACGCCGCCGGTGACTGCCGGCCCAAAACCCACAGGAAGTAAAGCCCGATCAGCGCGGCGAAGCTCATGATGGCGGCGGCGATCTGTATGCTGGTCAGCGCCGAGCACAGCAGACCCAATGCGATGAACTGGGCGGTCAGCAAAAACAGCCCAAGGCAACTGGATAGCACCGGTCCCGCGTCGTAGGGACCGAGGAGTCGGAGGAACACCACCGCCGCCAGGATGGGCGAGAACATCACCACGCAAAACACGAGCGCGCCGAGGAACTTGCCCAGCACCACCTCGGTCTCGGTCACCGGCGTGGTCATCAGGGTTTCGATAGTGCCGCTTTTGGCCTCCTCGCTCAGAAGCCGCATCGTCAACAACGGCACGGCCAGCAGCAACAGGTATACAGGCAGATGAAAAGCACTCTCGGCGCTGACGGACGGATCGATCAGCGGGTTCACACCGACCACGCTAAAGAGGATCCCATACATCAGGGCGAACGCGGTCAGCACCACGTAAGCGATCGGCGAGAGGAAATAGGTACCGAGTTCCCGCCTGGCTATGATCGGAATGTTGACCATCATCGACCTCTCATCACTCGCGTGCGTCCTCTCCGCAGCGCACAGACCAGCGTAAGTACCGTCGCCGCCAGCAAGAGCCCGCCGCTGACAACCGTCCCCGCCGTGAACGACATTCGGCTGAAGCTCAGCAGGCAGGCCGTGCCGAGGACGGCGATCAACAGCAGGCCCGACAGCGTCGCCGACCAGCCCGACGCCGCGTCCAACTCGAATGTCCGCCGACAGCCCACCACGAGCGACCGGACGCACAGGACGGTTCCCGCCAGGAGGCCCGCCGGGAGCAGAATCGTCGCCGACCATCGGGCAACGGCCGCGGCGGGCGCCTCCGCCGCCGGGAGGACCAGGCTGAGCAGGAACCCCGCCAGCGAAACGACCAGTACCACCGTGCCGGCCGCCAGCGGCCCCAGAAGCCCGGCCGCGCCCGAGTAAAGCCACAGACCGACCGAACCCTCCCACCGGTCGGCCCCGAACAATCGCCCGGGCAGGTGAAACAGGCTGCCCACCAGCACCATCGCCGCCCCGGCGGCCACCAGCACAAGCGGGAGCAGCACCACGAGAAGCCCCGTCACCCGGGAAGGCAGCGTGTGCAACTGATACACCTCGGGGTCGGTGACGCCGGGGTCCGGTGCCGTAAGTCCGAAGTAGGAGATCGCCGCCGGGAAGGCCACCACCACGGTCAGTCCGAGCACTATGCTGAAGAAAGTCAGCGGCTCGTGCAGCCCGCCGCTCAGGGCCATCCTGCCGAAGAACCCCTGCGGGCGCCCGATCAGCTCTTTCAGGCTTCCCTTGAAGGCATCCGCGGCCGGTCGGGACCCGAGGTCCTCCCACGGCAGCATATCCGCTGCGGGCACCGAGTCGGGCATTTTTTGGCCTTCGCTCATTCGGACCGGTCCTCGTCTTCTCGAAGCGGCTCAGAGCCTTCCGCGCCGAGCGTTATCCTGTGGAAAACGTCCTCCAGCGAAGCGCGGCTTCGGGTCAGCTCGCGGAGCGGCCACCCGTTCTCCACGGCCGTCCGGTAGATGCCCTCCCGGAGGTCCTCCTGCCCCGACGACGCCACGCGGAACCTGTGCCAGCCGTCCGTCTCCAGCAGGCGCACGCTCTCGACGCCTTCCAGCTCGCCCAGGGCCGCCGCAATCCGGTCACTATCTCCCTTCAGCTCGGCCGTCACCATACCGCGGTGCAACGCGTCGGAGAGGGCGCCGGGGCTGTCGTCGGCGACGATCCGCCCCCTGTCGATGATCAGCACTCGTCGGCAGATGGCTTCCGCCTCCGCGAGAATATGGGTGGAGATCAGAACGGTGTGCTCTTCGCTGAGGTTCTGTATGAGCCGGCGGACGTCCCGCACCTGGTTGGGGTCGAGGCCGATGGTCGGCTCGTCCAGGATCAGCACGTCGGGGCGGCCGAGCATGGCGTCGGCCAGTCCCACCCGCTGACGGTAGCCCTTCGAGAGGGTGCCGATGACCTGGCCGAGCACGTCGCCAAGGCTGCACAAGTCGGCACACTCGGCGATGCGGTGGTCGCGGAGCTTCCGGGGTACGCCCTTCAGGTGGGCTCGGAAAGAGAGGTACTCGCGGGCGCGCATCTCCGGATAGAGGGGGTTGTTCTCCGGCATGTAACCGATGTGCCGGTGCAAATCGGTGAGGTCGTGGCGAATGTCGCACCCGGCGATCGCGGCGGTTCCCTGGGTCGCCGGCAGGAAACCGGTCAGCATGCGGATGGTGGTGGTCTTGCCCGCTCCGTTCGGGCCGAGCAGCCCCACGATCTCCCCTCGCCCGACCTGGAAGCTGACGTGGTCGACGGCGAGGAAGTTGCCGTAGTATCGGGTCAGTCCGTCGGCCTCAACCAGCACACCGTTCCCTCCTCAGAACGAGCCATCATATTGTGTGTGCAGTCTGCGGCCTCAAGGTTCACTTCCGCCCTCCGAGGAATTTTGCTCCTGTTCGGACGGCTGCTCTTCGGTCTCTTGTTCGAAGCCGGGAACCAGCTCTTCCAGGCGCGCGACTTCCCGCTCGTGGCCGGCCTGCCGGTGGGCCAGAAGGGCGGCGCTGTAGAGGCCGGCCTCCTCGGCCGCGGCCGCCAGTGAAGTCCACTCCTCCTCGGTGATCTTCTCGGCCAGGACCTTCTTGGCCCGCATGTAGAGCGGAGTGTTCCCGGCCTCCATCGCGGCCTCAGCGATCCGGCGGGTCAGGTCTTCGGCCTCGGCGCGCTGGAAGAATTCCAGGGCGTCGTCGTAACGCTCCGCCTCCATGAACTGCCGGCCGACCTCGCGCAGCTTCTCCGGGGAGGTCTTCTCGCCGAACAAGACCTTCCGCTTAGCGTGGAAATCCAGCAATTCGTCGTCGTTCGACATGGGTCACCAGGCAACGGTTCTCGGCATTGGAAGGTCCGTTACTATGCCAGAGAGGTGCTGTCCTGTCAAGCGCAGGAGAACGGCCAAGGAAACCGCAGATGCTCGCCCGCGCGGGCGAGCATCTGCGGTTCCCCCCTGCCGTTGCCTTCCTCCGTGCCCTCCGTGTCTCCGTAGTCCCGTTTACCGTTTGTCTTTGCTTTGCGCGAACCCGCGTTCATCTGCGGTTCCTTTCGGCGTCTCTTCTGCTCCCTTCGTGGCCTTCGTGATCTTCGTGGTTTCCTTTCCCGTTTGCTTCTCACTCTGCGTTCCTCCGCGGCCTCTGCGGTTCCCCCCTGCCGTTGCCTTCCTCCGTGCCCTCCGGGTCTCCTTAGTCCCGTTTACCGTTTGTCTTTGCTTTGCGCGAACCCGCGTTCATCTGCGGTTCCTTTCGGCGTCTCTTCTGCTCCCTTCGTGGCCTTCGTGATCTTCGTGGTTTCCTTTCCCGTTTGCTTCTCACTCTGCGTTCCTCCGCGGCCTCTGCGGTTCCCCCCTGCCGTTGCCTTCCTCCGTGCCCTCCGGGTCTCCTTAGTCCCGTTTACCGTTTGTCTTTGCTTTGCGCGAACCCGCGTTCATCTGCGGTTCCTTTCGGCGTCTCTTCTGCTCCCTTCGTGGCCTTCGTGATCTTCGTGGTTTCCTTTCCCGTTCGCTTCTCACTCTGCGTTCCTCCGCGGCCTCTGCGGTTCCCCCCTGCCGTTGTGCCCTCCGGGCCTCCGTGGTTCCCTTTGCCGCGTCTCACGGCCTGCGCTCCCGGCGCCGGGGTCCTCAGAAGAACGCCTTGGGCGTTGCCTGAAAGGCGTTCTCGACGTGTTCGATGGACGCGAGAGCGCCTTCTTCATCCAGCAGGACCCTGACTACGTCGAAGCGGAGGGTGACGTCCTCGTGGTGAACGTCGCGCAGGGCGCAGTAGCTGTGGGCCGCCTTCACAATCCGTCGTTGCTTGCGGCGGGTGACGGTTCGGAGGGGATCGATCGGGCCGGCGCCCTTCCGGGTACGGACCTCCACGAAAGCCACCACCCCGTTGCGGAAGACCACCAGGTCGATCTCCCCCCGGGTCACGCGGAAGTTACGCTCCAGTATCTTGTATCCGCGCCGCTTCAGATAGAGGGCCGTCTCTTGCTCCCCGCGGCGGCCCAGCTCCATGGTAGAGCCGGCCCGCCCATTCGATCTCCCCCACAACCCTTTGACCCAGTCCCACGCTTCGGCCAGCATGAGCGACCTTTCTCGGGGTTTACCGCGCCGAGCCCTATATACGCAGTTCCGGCCCGATCATCTCCACCAGCTTGTCCCGCTTATCCTCCATGAGGGAGCGGTCGCCGCAGGCCTCAACGTACAGCCTGAGCTTGTCACCGGGGCCGGCCTCGGTGCCGCTCTTCCGCATGCAGAACCACCAGTGTTCCGATTCGGCCCGCACGTCGGAGACGGTCAGCTCCAGTCCCTCCGGAGGGTAGGAACCCACCCGGCGGACGCGGTCCTCCACGACGACGTACATCCTCTCGATCTCGTCGTTGAAATCCTCCGTGGCCTGCCCGATGACCTCCTCGGCCGGGCGGTCGGCGGGGAGCTGGAAGTTGATCTCGCCGCTCTCGAAGTAGCGGCTGCGCGGCTCCTCCAGGATGGAGGACAGCGGCTCTCCGCGGGCATGCAGTTCCGCCGCGACCTCCAGCATCAGCAGGCCCGCCATCATGCCGCTGTCGGTGCACCAGAAGTTACGGAACATGTAATGGCCGGAGTGCTCGGCACCGAAGGCTATCCGGGGATCGGAGTACATAATGTTTTTGATCTTGCCGTAGCCCACGGGCGTCATCTGCACACCGCCCTCCCCCAGCACGTCGGTGCGCTCGCCCAGGGTATCGGCGATCACCCAACTGCAGGCGAGGTTGAACGCAATCACCGCGTCCTCCCCTTCCCTCTCGCGAATCCGGCGCCCGACCAGGGTGGCCATCAGCGGCGGGGAGATCATGCGGCCGTTCTCGTCCATCACCGCCACGCGGTCGGCGTCGCCGTCGAAGCAGATGCCCACGTGGCTGTCGGTGTCCGCCATCAGGTCGGCGAGCAACCGCTGATAATCGGTGTCCAGCGGGTTGGGGATCATGACGGGAAAGGCGCCGTCCGGCACCTCGTTGGAGAAAGTCCACTGGAACCCTGATGCCCTCTCGGCGAACTCTCCCAGGATGCGGCCGCCCATGCCGTTGCCCGCCTCCACGGCGACCCGCATTGGTTCGTCGGCACCGTCGAGCGCCCCCGGGAAATCGCAGCCGGCGTGCTCCAGAATGGTCTCGATGTAGTCGGGGGCAAACTCTTCCCAGTCCAGCTCCGACGGCAGCGCGTGTTTCTTAAGCCCGAGGGCGATCCTCTCCATCTCATCGGCCGTTTCCGGCGGCGGCTCCTCGACGGCGAGGGACACGGGCTTGCCCCGCCGGCCGAAGAACTTGAACCCGTTGTTGTCCCTGGGATTGTGGGATGCCGTGATGATGATTCCCCCGTCGATGACGTCGGAGTATTTGGCGGGCAGGAAGCCGACCAATTCGGTGCCGGCCCGCCCCATCCGGATGGGTCGGCATCCGCCGTCCTCCAGCCCCTGGCAAAGCGCTTCCGCCAACACCGGCCCGCTCAGGCGCATGTCGTGCCCCACCACCACGTTGACCGGATGAACGGCGGTTGCCGCCATAAACGGTTCCGCCAGCGTGAGTCCCAATCGGTAGGCAAAATCCTCGCTTATGTTGACGCCGTAGACGCCCCGAATGTCGTCCCTCTTGATCACCTCATCAACCCTGCGCAGGTAATCCTCTATGCCCATGATGCCGCTCCCGATCAATTGCACCGCTGAGGGTCCGGCGGGCCATGTCCGATCTGAGCCCCCTCGCCGGACGCGCTCGAACCGCGGGGAAACGTAGCATACGGTCACCGTAAAAGCAAGCAGAGGAGGCCCGGAGCGGGCGTTTGAGCGGGCGTTTGTGGCCTTGACAGGGACGGGGTACGTTCCTATAGTAAGCGCGGTCTTTGGCTTTCGTCACAGTCTGGAAGAAGGGAGTAGCGGCGTGAGTCCCGAAGGTACAGTCAAATGGTTCGATGATCGCAAGGGCTACGGCTTCATAGAGCCCGATGGGGGCGACGAGGACGTCTTCGTCCACTACAGTGCTGTGCTGATGGAAGGTTTCAAAACCCTGGCCGAAGGCGACCGCGTCAGCTTCGAGATCACCGACGGGGAAAAGGGCCTCCGCGCCGTCAAGGTCAACAGGCTATAGCGGCCCGAAGAGGCCGAAGCCGCAGGCCGTCGTTCCGCCGCACCTAACCGTCCGGCACCGGGAGCATGAGATCTTTCTGCCGGGCTCCCGGCCCACAGAAGCCATCGCCGCTGCCGGCCCCGTCGCATGACACCACCGAAAACCCGAGCGACAGAACCTGCCATGATCGAAAAAGTGCTGTTCAGCCGCGCCGCAAGCCCCGACTACGTCTGCCGTATCCCGTCGGTCACCGTCACTCCGGCGGGCACGCTTCTGGCCTTCGCCGGCCTGCGACACGGCTCGGCCCACGACTTCGGCCACAAGACCGAGATGGTGACGTGGCGCAGCACCGATGGCGGCGACACGTGGTCCGAGATGGAGATACTCCTCTCGCGGGATGGGTACGACATCCACACCGGTCCCGTGCTCGTGGACCGGGCCGGCGGGCGCCTACTGAAGTTCTGCCGCTTCTGGCCGGGGGATATGCCGCCCGAGATAGCCCAACAGTTCGTCTCGACCACCCACTACGAGCAGATGGTCGAACGGGGCTACGTCGATCACCTGCTGGTAAGTGACGACGACGGCGAGACCTGGGGCGAACCCCGACGGCTGCCCCTGCCTTTCCCCGAGGACGTCTTCAGCGCCGCCACCGGCAACGGTGGGCACGGCGTGCAGCTCGGCAGCGGGCGTCTTCTCGTCCAGGGAGGCTACTCCGTCGACGTCGTCGGCACCGCAGGCCACAGGCGTTCCTGCATCCTCCTCAGCGAAGACGGCGGGGAAACGTGGCGAATGGGCGCGCACGGCCCGACCTCGCACAAGCGGGAGTTCCTGATGGCGGAGGTCTCACCCGATCACGTCTACCTCAACTTCCGGAACTCCACCGGTGCGGAGGGTCACAGGATGGCCGCCCTCAGCCGCGACGGAGGACAAACCTGGGGCGACCTGTATACCGTCGATGACCTGCCGGCGCCGAAATGCCATGGAGGTATCGGGCGCGTTCCAGGTCGCGGCCAGGGGCGAGCCGCGTGGCTGGCCCTCTCGTTGCCCGATCGCGCGGCGAAGCACTCTCGCCCGTTCGACGCCGCAACCCGCCGCGACATGACCGTCTGGTTGAGCAAGGACGGCGGAGAGACCTGGCCCGAGAAGCGGCTCGTCCATACCGGACCGGCCGGCTACAGCGACCTGGCCGTGGACTCCGCCGGCGTCGTGCACCTGGTATACGAGCGCGGCACCGGAGGGGGCTGGCACGGGGACCTCGTCTATGTCCGCGTAGAGTTCGACGCGATCGGGGATTCGCCGAGCGCGCAGAACCCAACGTAAAACACACCGCCCGGTCCGGCAAAGGCTCGATCGGATGGGCGCGGCGCTGGACAAAGCTGAGATGCCCCGGCGGTGCGGCCCACAGCAACATCCGCCGGACGCTCCGGGAAGCGATGGACTGAGCGCTCGGGGACACCGCCCGCATTCCCCGGAGTATTGACACAACGAATCAGACGCCCTACGATCGTCCTGAGGCGCGCCGCTTGGGGCGCACTCTGTTTTTGGAGACCTCCACCGAGAGGCAAACAATGGAAGTTCTGGTCGAGCATGAGAGCGGATACAGGTTCGCGGCCATGTGCAAAGGACACACGGTGACCACCGGAGAGGGCCGCGACGGGAACGAGAGCCGTGACGGCATGTGGCCGGCCCAGCTTTTTGAGGCCGCCATCGGAATGTGCATCGGCGGATACGTGGTCCAGTTCTGCGAAGACAACGACATACCCTATGAGGACATGACCATCGAGATGAGCCGCCGGGTGGAGGGCTCACCCGGCTCCGGGCCCTCGCGCACCACTCGGATTGATGCGAACATCCTGCTCGGCGCGGAGCTGTCCGAGGACCAGAAAACAGGCATCATAGAGGCGGCCGACGGCTGCCACATCACCCGAAGCATCAGAGGGGGCATGCAGATCGCCTGCTCCGTGACCGGCGGCGAGAACCTTTAGCCGGCGAACTCAGCCGGTCCGAAGCGCCCCCGCACCGGTTTCGCCTGCGGTGCGGCTGTCCTCCGGCTGCTCAGGGCCCTCAGAGAAGGCTTGCCCGGCGCGCGCCCTGCGGGTACAGTGGCGGCGGTTGACGGCACATCGCGGCTCCAGCCGACGGGAGGTGATGCCGATGAAAGCGCTGAGGAAGACAGCAATCTGCGCGGGATTCACGCGCCTCCCCGAGGCGAAGAGATGACGTAAGTACCGGGAGGCGAACAGACGGGCCGGTCACCCAAGGCGGCCACGTTGCGGAAGCCCCGCGCGTGGCCGCCTTTTTCGTGCGAGGGTTGTGTACGGATTGAGTCCTCTGCAACGGTAGGCAGTTCACGTCGGTCACCGGGTTCTTCAGGCACGCAGGCCCCCTGCCCGGGAGCTGAAGACACGCTATCCGGTTGATCCAGACAGTCCCTCAGGCCGGATCCTCGTCGAGCAACCGGCGAGCAGGCCAGGGCGACCACGGTCATCGTGGGCAAAGGCATAGATGCCACTCAGGTCCTCGACGCCTGGTATGATGAAGGGTGTCCAATTCGACCGACGCGCGCTGCCGGGACGGG
Organism: uncultured candidatus Brocadiaceae bacterium; assembly: GCA_964510315.1. Taxonomy (GTDB): domain Bacteria; phylum Planctomycetota; class Brocadiia; order SM23-32; family SM23-32; genus CAZEAP01. Next base: position 20,735 of record CAZEAP010000001.1, on the reverse strand, counting down.
GAGACTCAAACGGCTTGCGTGAGATTAAGGTGCCGAGCCGGCGGCTGTGGAGTGAGCCCACGTTGTTCATTACAGGGTCCAAGTGAAGAGGGGATTGATTCGCCTGGGGCCTGATGGATTCTCGAAAGGAAAACGAACATGCTCCAATTTCTGAGGGACGCACCGCTGGAGATCGAAGACCTGTTCCTTCTGGAGGCATTCCAGATTGCCTACCTGCCCGGTTACGTGCCCGAGCGGCCCCTGGCCGTGGCGCTGCATGCCTATCCGGCCATCGCCCGGTTCCTCAAGGCGAAGTGCCCGGACGTGAGGCCTTTCATCGAGGAAGTCATGGCCGAGCACGGCCCGGCAGTGGACCGGGAGGATCTGGAGGGCTGCTGCGAGTCCGTTGTGCGCTGCATAGATGACCTGTTGGTCTACAACAAGTGCCCGGAACTCTACGACGCGGCGCCGTTTCACGACTGGGACTTCGCTGAGGTGACCGACATCGTTGAGCTTGAGCACGGGGTGGTGATTGATGCCGGCGCCGGAACGGGAAGGGTTGCTCTCGAAGCGGCGCGGTCCGCCAAATGGGTCTTCGCCGTCGAACCGGTCACCAGACTCAGGCGCTTCATCGCACAGAAAGCGGAAGGGCTGGGGCTGGGGAATGTCTTCGTGATTGACGGCTTCCTGCACGCCATACCCCTGCCCGACGGCTTCGCCGACCTGCTGATCTCCTCCCACGCGCTGGGTTGGCATCTCGAAGATGAACTGCCTGAGTTCGAGCGAGTTGTCAACACGGGTGGCCACGCCATCCACTGTCCCGGGACGGCAGACACGCCTTCAGACGACCCCACGCATCAGGTCCTGGTCGGTCCCCGATGGGGGTATGACTGGGCCGTCTACGATGAAGCCGACGGCCCCAAACGCAAATACTGGAAGCGCGTGAGCTGAGGGCCCGGCCGGCAGGAGCCCGCCCCCGATCACCGTTGAGACGACGCCCGGCTTACGCGGGATACCGCGGGCGCCGGCGGTTGCCCCACGCAGGACCGAGGGGTAGGATGAGAGCCTGATCCAGAGCGGTGAGGTGCGATGGCGCTGAAGCGACAGCTCGGCCGGAGAGGCGTCTTCACCATGGCCACCGGGGCCATGATCAGCTCCGGTCTGTTCGTTCTGCCCGCCATCATCTTCGGCATAGTGGGGCCCGGCGCTTTCATCAGCTACCTCCTGGCGGCCATCCTGCTGCTGCCCAGCCTGCTGAGCAAGGCGGAACTGATGACCGCCATGCCCAAGGCGGGCGGCACCTACTTCCACGTGGACCGCAGCTTCGGGCCCATGGTCGGCGTCGTCGGAGGAGTGGCAAACTGGGCCGCACTGGCGTTCAAAGGTGCCTTCGCTCTCATCGGCATCGGTGCGCTGGCGGCCTACGTCCTCCCGGTCAAGGGCGGCCTGACAACGGTGGAGGTCAAGGCGGTGGCGTTGCTGTTCTGCGTGGTCTTCGCCCTGCTCAACCTGCTGGGGACGCGACACGCCGGCCGGGTGCAGGACTTCCTGGTCGGCGGACTGCTTCTCGTGCTCATCGGCTACGTGGTGTGGGGGGCCGGCTCGGTGCAGGCCGCCCGCTTCTCTCCCCTGCTGCCACAGGGCTGGAACCGCTTGTTCGTCGGCGTCGCCATGGTATTCGTCAGTTTCGGCGGAGTGACCCAGGTGGCGAACCTCGCCGAGGAGGTCAAAGACCCCAAGCGCGACCTGGTGGTCGGCATGTTCGCGGCCTACGCGGTGGTCGGCGTCCTTTACGTGGCCGTGACGATGGTGACGGTGGGAGTGATGCCGGCGGAAGCGGAGGCCTGGCGCCTGGCCCCCCTCTCGCAGGCCGCCTCCGGGTTCGCCGGTCGGGCCGGCGCGGTCGCACTGGGCATAGCCGCTCTCTTCGCCTACATGTCCACGGGAAACGCCGGCATACTCACCGCCTCCCGCACCCTGATGGCCATGAGCCAGGACGGGCTCGTGCCTCGCTCCCTGGGACGCGTCGATGCGGCCCGCGGAGTGCCCAGGGCCGCCGTCTTCTTCACCAGCGGTTTCATCGCCGCCAGCATACTCATCCTGCCGCTGGAGCTTTTCGTCAAGGCCGCCAGTGCAATGCTGGTGCTCCTGCTGCTGTTCGAGGTGCTGGCGGTGATCGTGATGCGGGAGAGCCGCATCCCGAGCTATCGACCGACGTGGCGCTCGCCGTTCTACCCCTGGACGCAGGTGGCGGGGGCCGTCTTCTACGTGTTCATGCTGGTGGAGCTGGGCAGCCTCGCCCTGGCCGTGGCCGGGACGATACTCGGGGCGGCGGTGCTCTGCTTCGCGCTCTACTCGAAAGTGCGCGTGCTCCGGGAGTCCGCCCTCCTGCGGCTGGCCGAAAGACTGGCCAGCACCGACTTCGCCGACCACGACCTGGAGGCGGAGCTGTCGGCCATCGTCCGAGAGAGAGACAAGGTCGGGCGCGACCGGTTCGACCGGCTGGTGGAGGAGTGTCCCCTGGTGGACCTGACCGCCGGGCCCTCGCGCGACGAGGTGCTGCGCGCCGTGGCCGAAGGGATGGCGCCGGCAGCCGGGCTGCCCGCCGAGGAGCTCTTCGAACTGCTGCGCCGGCGAGAGCAGATATCCAGCACCGTGGTCCGCCCCGGCGTGGCCGTCCCGCACCTGGTCGATAAGCGCGTGGACGACTTCTCTCTGGTGCTGGTGCGTGCCCGGACTCCGGCCGATTTCGGAGAGTCCGACGAGCCGGTCTACGCCGTCTTTGCCGTCGCCGCACCGCCGGAGGAAGAGGATTTCTACCTGCGGGTGCTGGTGGCGATATCGGAAGTCACCCAGTCTCCGCGCTTCCACGAGCAATGGCAGCAGGCGCGATCCCCTCGCGCCCTGCGGGAGGCGGTGCTGGCGGCCGATCGCTCGCGCGAGTGAAAATCGACCTCTCGGCATCGCATCGCCGGTGGGCCGCCGGGCTCGAAACGGGGTTTTAGCATCGGTTTGGCCGACCCATCCTGCCCCGTTGGGCAAACTGCTCAGCGCCGGAACTCCGGGATCAACAGCGCGGAACGCGGGCTCACTCCCGCCCCATCAGCGTGTAAAGAGCAGTGCGTGAATCCGTCGGCCCTGTTGTCGGCGCCACCCCGGGCGAAGGAGGGACTATGACAAACTGATTCGCCCTCGGGGGACTCGCCAGCCGGCCGTTCTGCGAAGGCATGGCCCGGAGGGGCTGGGGGCGTAGCTTCGAGCAGTCCGGGGAGATCAGTAGCGGCCGAGGCGGTGGGCGGTGTCGTACATGGCGACGATGTTTTCCGGTGGGCTTACGGCCTGGATGTTGTGGCAGGGGGCGAGGATGTAGCCGCCGTCCCGCCCGAGAATGCGTATGTTCTCCTCAACTTCTCGGCGGACCTCCTCGACGGAGCCGAAGGCGAGGGTGTACTGGTTGTCCATGGCCCCGTGAAAGGCAACCTGCCCCCCGAAGCGCTCCTTCAGCTCACCGCGGTGCATTCCCTTACACCGCCACTGGATGGGGTTCAGCACGTCGATGCCCGCCTCGATCATGTCGGGGATGATCTCCATTATTGACCCGTCGCTGTGGTGGAATACGTAGGCGCCGGCCTCGTGCGCAAGGTCCATCATCCGCTTCATCCGGGGCAGCAGGAACTCGTGGATGTGCTTTTTGGAGACGAGCAGCCCCTCCTGAGACCCCATGTCCTCGGCGACATAACTGTAGGTGACTTTCCCGGGGATCTGTTCGTAGATGCGGCGGGTCCGCTCGTAGCAGAAATCGAACAGCCGGTCCAGGCAATGGTGAACGATCTCCGGATTGAGGACGAGGTCCATGAAGGCCTGCCGGTCGCCGCGCAGGTGCTTGTAGGTGAGGAACGGTTCGGAGCCGCCGCCGCAGACCGGGCGCTCTTCCGCGCCCTCAATCTGGCCGGGAATGACCGAGTAGTCGTACCAATCGGCCGACGGCCACCGATACTCGCCCTCGATCTGCTCCACCGAATCGTATTCGGCCAGCGGGTGGGAGACGCATTCCCGGTAGCTCCCGCCCTCATAGGCCACCTGCCGGTAGGTGCAGCCGTAAACGTCGCCGTTTTCGGGGACGGGCGGGCCGACGCAGCGGGGACCGACGTGGAGCGGGGTGTCGAGCCCCAGGCGGTCCCGGGCCTCCTCCATGGAGTTGCACCCGAGATGCTCGAGCAGTTTGCGCGTGGCTTCGCCCGTCGCCCAGTAGTCGGTGGGCACCCGGTCGGGCAGCTTGCCGCTGAGGACGGCCAGCCAGCGTTCCTTCGGAGTCATCTCATCGGCGGGCATGGGAGCCTCCCCTCAATCGGCAGAAGCCAGAGGGCGAACATACGCGGCGCGGCGGGGTTGTGCAAGGAGCAACCAGACGAAGGCCCGGTTCCCGGAGTTCCGCCCGGGCGGGCGACGAGCCCTTGCAAAGGCTGACGGCATTATGTAGATTCACAGGTGCCCGCCGCATTGGACCTTTCGCCGCCGTTGCACAGGGGCGCACAGATGAGTTCCCCCCGCTCCGCCGAGCCGGCGTTCCGCCTGACCGTCAGCGGCAGCGAGAACGACGGCATGGAGTTGACGATCGGCCCGGACGGCCTGCTGGTCGGCCGATCCAGTCCCTGTGACATCGTGTTCCGCAGCCGGCAGGTCTCCCGACGGCATGCCTACTTCTACTGCGACGGGGAATCCTGTTACGTGGAAGACCTGGGCTCCAGGAACGGTCTGCTGGTCAACGGACGGAAAGTCGAGAAAGAGGTCCTCCAGGACGGCGACATAGTGGACATCGGGCCGAGCTGTTTCATCGTGAGTTCCGGCAGCAGCCGCGGCGCCCTGGCCGGCTGGCTTCTGGCAGGCGCCAAACCCCGGGGCGACACCGAAGGGGCGTCGGCGAAGCCAAAACGGGTGGCCGGTCTGCCGGGCCTGCTGGGGCTGTTCGGGATGGGCTTCGCGGCCCTGGCTTACCTGCACTGGGTCTTCGGTCTGTGCGGGGTACTCCTGGCCCTGCTGGGCTTCTGGGAGACGCGGGGGCAGTCCTTTCCCCTGCGCAGGGCTCTGCTGGCCGGGGGGCTGGTTGTGGGACTCAGCGGGGCGGCCCTCCACGGCTGGTTTGAGGGAGTGGCACCGGCGTTGCGCGAGAAGCGGGAGCTGGAAGCCCGCCAGGCCTGCAAGGAGCAACTCACGCGGATACGGAGCGCGCTCTACGCCTACAGCGGGCGCCGGCCGGGGGAATACCCCGATCGTCTGGGTGAGCTTGTCTCCGCGGGCATGCTGGAACCCGGCACGCTGCTCTGCCCGGGGTGCCGCATGGAGGCAGCGGAAGCATGCCGGTACCTGTATTTCCCGCCGGAGGGGGGCTTGCGGGAGACCCCACACGGCGTCCTGGTCTGTGATGAATCACTCGACAATCATCAGGGTCGAGGAAGCTGGGTGCTGCGCAGGGACGGACGCATTGACTGGGTGGCGCCCCGGCAGTTCGAACGCCTTCTGAAACACGCGAGGGCTGCCCCGCAAAATCGCTCCGCCAAAGGCGAAGCCGGGCAGTAAAGCACAGATGGTGCGCTACCAGACCCCTATCAGCCTGCGACTGGCCGTAGGACTTGTGCTGGTGCTGGGGGTGCTGGGGCTGCCTCTGCTGCTGACACTGAACCAGTTGGGCAGCGTGAAGGCGGCCAACGAGAAACTGGACTCCTATCTCCAGGTCCGCAAGGACGCCCTGGCGTTGAGCGACATGGCGGCGGAGTTGAGCAAGCTGCACCGGTCGAGCCGCCGCGAAGGCGGCACGGACCCCCCGTGGCCCCCCCGGCAGTTGGAGCGGCTTATGGCCGAGATAGATCACCAGGTGGCCAATCTGCGCATACGGGAACTCGAGGAGCCGGAGCGGGGCTATGTTGATGAACTCGCCGGGGCCGCGGCGTCCATCAGGAAGTTGGTGGGAACTCCATCCGGAGGGGAGCCGGGAAGAGGGGGAGGAGGGCCGAACCCCGCCATCCGTGCATTCAGCAAGCGCGCCGCGGAGTTCATCGAACGCATTCAGCGGGCAAGCAAGAAGCTGGCCGACACCTTCGAGGTGCGGATGCAGCAAGCTTCCAACCAGACCGAGCGCACCTGGCAGATCGGCATGGCCATGGCGAAGATCGTTTTTCCCCTGGCCCTGCTGGTGGGCTTCCTGATCATATACTACACGCATCGCTCCATCCTGGGGCCGGTGGAGAGCCTGGTGGAACGCACACGGGCCCTCGCAAAAGGCGACCTCAGCAGCAGGATGGAGTTCACGGGAGCAGGCGAGTTTGCCGAACTGGCACACAGCTTCAACCAGATGGCTCAGGCGCTGGAGGCCAACCAGAAGCAACTTGTGGAAGCCGAAAAACTGGCCACCGTCGGACGCCTCGCCGCAGGGGTCGCCCACGAAATCAACAACCCGGTAACCGTCATCCTGGGCCACACCAAGATGCTGTTGGGGAAGCTGGAGAGCGATTCGGCCGCAAAAGAGCAGTTGCGCAACATCGCCGGGGAAGCCAAGCAGTGCCAGAACATCATTAACAGCCTCCTGGACCTGTCGCGGCCTTCGGAGGTCGGCGGACCACAACCGCTGAATCCCAACGCCGTCGTCGGCGAGGTGCTGAGCATGGCTCAGACGCTTCATATAACCCGGGAGGCCCTGATCGAAAGGTCGGTCGTGGACCGCACCCTGGAGCTGAACATCAGTTACTCCCGGCTGCGCCGACTGGTGCTCAACATCGTCCGGAACGCGCTGGAAGTGCTGGCAGACTCTGAGGAGGGGCGCCTGCTGATAGAGGGATACGTTCGCCCGCGGGAGAAGTTGCCCGAGCCCCTCCGCTCCGAGAGCGATGCGCAGTATGCTTCCTTCCTGGTGCTGGTGTTCACCGACAACGGGCCGGGGATTCCTCCGGACGAGTTGCAGCATCTGTTCGAGCCCTTCTTCACCACCAAGCCCGACGGCATCGGCCTGGGGCTTGCCATCTGCTATAACATCACCCGCACTCACGGCGGGTTCATCGACGTGCAGTCGGAGCCCGGTGAGGGCACGGCGGTTACCGTGGGCCTGCCGCTGGCCGGGAAGGAAGCTTAGGGGCTCCAGGTCTCCTCCAAGGCTCTCCGCAGGCGCTCGGGCTCAAGAGCACCCGCGCGGAGTAACTCCATCCGGCCTTCCTCGACGCGCACAACGGTGGAAGCCTGTCCCATCGGCGCCGGGCCGCCGTCCACCACCGCGGCTATCCGGCCGGCAAACGCCTCCCGGACCTCCTCCGCGGTCAGGGCCGGCGGACGACCGCTGATGTTGGCGCTGGGTGTGGCCAGGGCCGTCCCCGTCCTCCGCACCAGCTCCCGGGCCACCGTGCAGTCCGGACAGCGCAGCCCCACGTAGCCGCCTTCGCGGTCCGGCACGACCAGAGTGAGTGGCCCGGGCCAGAACTGTTCGGCCAGGACGGTGGCCGCCGGCCCAAGTTCCCCGTAGGCGTCGGCGTCTTCGGGCGAACAGATGAGGCGGGAGAACTTCTTCCCCGCCGGCCGCTCCTTCAACCGGCGGAGCCGCTCCAGTCCCTCCGGCCGGTCGCCGCGAACGCCCAACCCATAGACCGTCTCGGTGGGCAGGGCGACGATGTTCCCGGCCCTCAGCAACTCGGCCGCGCGCGCCATCCCCGACTCCTCGTCCGCCGGCAGCACCTCAGTTTCCACAGTTCAGCAACCTCCTCGCCGGGCACTCGAAGACCTTTCTGTGCGCCATCTTAGGCGGCGAAGGCGGCGCGACGCAACAGCGCCGGCCTTTTGCAGGATCGGGGCTTTTCTGCTACTTTGGAAATCAGCGAGCGGCCTCGGAGCCGGAAACTCTTCGCCCGGGGGAAGCGTGGAAGACATCGAGGAAATCACCAAGAGAGGGTTCGGGGAGATACTCGACTGCTTCAACGCGGGGGTGTACATCACCGACACCGACCGGCGCATCGTCTTCTGGAACAGGAAGGCCGAGGAAATAACCGGGTACAACCGCGACGAGGTGGTGGGGAGGCGTTGTGCCGATAACATCCTCAGTCACACCGACAAGGACGGACGCCCCCTGTGCACCACCGACCTCTGCCCTCTGCACCGGGCGATGGTGCGGCAGAAACCGGGGGAAGCGCCGATCCTGGTTTACGCCCACAGCAAAGAGGGCGACCCCCTGGCGCTCTCCACCGACGTGGCACCGGTTTTCGACGATGGGGGCAACGTGATAGGCGGAGTAGAGGTCTTCCGCGACGAGGGGAAGAACCTCCGCGAGATGGAACTGGCACGGACCGTCCAACGCCAGATGCTGACGCGGACGCTTCCGACGGACGACCGCGTCTCCTTCGCCGTGCAGTACGCGCCCAGGGAACTCATCGGCGGCGATTTCTACCAGGTAGAGCAGCTCACCGACGACAGCTTCCAGATGTTCCTCGGGGACTCGGCCGGTCACGGCCCCGCGGCGGCGCTTTACACCTCGCTGGTCTACGCCCTGTTCCTGGAATGCCGCGACCTTTTCGGCCGACCAGCGGACCTGATGAAGGCCCTGAATGAACGGGCCTGCCGCAGGGCCTCGGGCCTCGGTTTCTTCACCGCCGTATGCACCGTAGTCGATGCGGCAAGCAGGTCGGTCACCATCTGCTCGGCCGGGCACCCTCCCCTGCTCGTGCAGCGGGCGGACCCAGGGGAGTTCGAGATGCTGAAGTTGCCGCAGTTGCCGGTGGGCGTGCACTCGGAGGCCGGCTACAAGGCCGCCTCCCTGGCCCTGGAGCCCGGGGATCGCCTGCTGGCCTACACCGACGGCGCTACCGACATCCCCGTCGGGGACGAGGAGATGCTGGGCACCGACGGACTGGCAGCGCTGGTCTCCTCGCATCCCCCGAAAGGGGAACACCGGCTGACTGAACTCTACGAGGCACTGCTGGAGCGATGCACCGCCATCGAGCCGGAGGACGACATTACGCTGCTGAGCTGCCTTTCGATCTGAGGACGCTTCCCACAGCTTGTGGGCTATGAAGATGCCACGCACGGCTCCAGCCTGGACCGCGCCGGCTGCCGCACTGCTCGCGGCGGCCCTGATGGCGGTCTGCTGCGGAACGGCCTGTGCTGCCGGAACCCGGTCGCCGGCGGTGGCGGGCGCGTTCTACCCCGAACGGGCCGAAGCCCTCCAGCGAAAGGTCGAGGACTTTCTGGCGGATGCCGACCCCGCCGTGCCCCGGGAGTTGCGGGGTCGCCGGCCCCGCGTTTTGATCGTGCCCCATGCGGGCTACCGTTACTCGGGAGAGGTGGCGGCACTCTCATACAAGCTCCTCAAGGGGACGGAGAAGCCCTCCCGGGTCCTCCTGCTCGGCCCCAGTCACACCGTGTATCTCACGCACGCCTGCAGCGTCCCGGATTACTCCGCCTATTCAACTCCCCTCGGCGAGGTGCCGGTGGACGGTGAGGCCTGCCGGAGGCTGGCCGCCAAAAAGCCCTTCACCCAATCCACCGCGGCTCACCGTCGGGAACACTGCCTCGAGGTGCAACTGCCCTTTCTCCAGGCAGTCTGGCCCGAACCCCCGCCGATAGTTCCCGTCGTGACGGGCAGACTCGAGCCCGCCGAGCGGAGCGCAGCCGCCCATGCTCTGGCGCCTCTTCTGGATGAAGACACCCTGCTGGTCATCAGCACCGATTTTACCCATTACGGCCCCCGGTTCAGATATACCCCTTTCGAGGACGCTTCCGGCGAGGAGCTTCAGGAGAAGATCAGGCAACTCGACATGGAAGGCGTAGGCTACCTGAAGGCCCTCGACAGGGCGAGCTTCCGGAACTACCTGCTGGAGAAGAAACCAACCATCTGCGGGGCGGAGGCTCTCAACATCATGCTCCTCTTGATGGCGAACGTCCACTCGGTACGCCCCGTATTCCTCCGGTGGTCCAGTTCAGCGGAAGTCACCGGCGGCGGCCCCAACTGCGTGAGCTACGTGGCCATGGCCTTCTACGACGCCCCGGGCTCCACGTCCGCGGATGCAGGAGGGCGGTCCGTCGGGCCTCTGGTGCCGGACCTGACGTCGCGGGAGAAGAGCATCTTGCTGAGGGTGGCCCGGGAAGCCGTACGCGCCGGCTTTGAGGAGGATGCGTCGCCAGCTCCCCCAGAGGAACTCACCGACACGCTCCGCCGTCCCTACGGCGCCTTTGTAACCCTTAAGAAGGGTGAGGAGGTGCGCGGACACGCGGGGGCGACGCAGTCGACCGTGCCCCTGTGGCTCTGCGTGCGCAGGATGGCCAAGCTGGCGGCGTTTCAGAACCCTCGCTACAGCCCACTGGGCCGCGGGGAACTACCGGAGGCGCACATTGAGATCAGCGTGGTGGGTCCCCTGACTGCCGTACGGGAGGTGGACGACCTCGTGGTCGGCCGGGACGGGGTGATCGTTCAGGACCGAAGCGACTCCGCCCTGATGCTGCCGGAGGCCGCCACAGACCACGGCTGGACCAGCCGAGAGTTCCTTGCCGCGGCCTGCCGCAAAGCGGGGCTGGCACCGGACGCCTGGGAGAAGGAGGGAGTCGAAGTGTTGCGTTTCAGCGCAACGACCTTTGCCGAATAGCGGGGCTTTGACGAGCGGGTCGCCACCGGTATAATCCCGACTTCCAAACCGCAGCTTTTACTCACAGACGGAGGCCGCAGATGCCCGACAGCATCAACGTAACGGTGTGGAATGAGTTCCGGCACGAAAAATCCCACGACGCCGTGAAAGCCGTCTATCCGGACGGCATGCACAGCGTGATCGCCGAGTTCCTCTCGGCCGAGCCGGACATGGAGGTGAGAACGGCGACGCTGGACGAGCCCGAGCACGGCCTGACCGAAGACGTTCTGAAAAACACCGACGTGCTCACCTGGTGGGGTCACATGGCCCACGACGAGGTCGAGGACGAGGTGGTGGAAGCGGTCCGGCGTCGGGTCCTGGACGGCATGGGCCTGCTGGTACTGCATTCGGCCCACTACTCGAAGATATTCCGTCGTCTGGTCGGCAGCAGCGCTTCGCTGAAGTGGCGCGAAGAGGCCGAGAAGGAACGCCTCTGGGTCGTGCTGCCCGGCCACCCCATCGCCAAAGGACTGGGTGAATACGTCGAGCTGCCGCACACGGAGATGTACGGCGAGTTCTTCGACGTTCCCCCGCCGGACGAGCTGGTCTTCATCAGTTGGTTTGAGGGCGGAGAAGTCTTCCGCAGCGGCCTCTGCTACCATCGTGGCTGCGGCAAGATTTTCTACTTCCGTCCGGGGCACGAGACGTTCCCCATCTACAAGAACCCCGAAGTCCAGCAGGTCATCACCAACGCTGTTCGATGGGCCGCACCGGCCGGGGGACCGGAGATAAACTTCGGCAACGTGCCCCCGCTGGAAGAGATCGGCTCCTGAGACGGCCGACCACCTTGCCGTGTGCTGCGACGGAGGCCTCGCGTTGACGGCGCCCCCGTCGGCCCCTATGCTGAAGGTGAAGCCACTCCCATGGGGAAGGAGTGGCGCATCCTTCCAGTGAAAGGGGGCGCCGATGACCGACCGTATGCCGAGACGCGACTTCATCAAAGCCGTCGGAATGGGGGCTGCCGCCGCCGCCGCAGGCCGTGTCAGCACAGCGGAAGGCCGAACCGGGCCGGACCGAAGCATGCAGACCGGCATGAAATACGCTCTGCCGGCACTGGCCTACCCCAAAAACGCCCTGGAGCCCTTCCTGGGCCGCCAGACGCTGAACCTTCACCACGACCGCCATCACCAGGGCTACGTCAACGGCCTGAACTCCACGCTGTCGAAACTTGAGGAGGCCCGGCGGGCCGCTGACTTCGGGGCCGTCAAATCGCTCAGCCGCAACCTTGCCTTCCACGGCTCCGGCCACGTCCTGCACAGCACCTACTGGCGGAGCATGACGCCCGGAGGCAGCCCGCCGGAAGGCGACTTCGCGCGGGCACTCCGCAGCGAATTCGGCTCGGTGGAAAGCTTGGTGGATCAGTTCGCCGCCGCCACTAAAGGCGTGGAAGCCAGCGGTTGGGGCGTTCTGGCCTACGAGCCGATGGCGGCCCGCCTGCTGGTGCTGCAGGCCGAAAAACACCAGGATCTGGCCGTCTGGGGCGTGGTGCCGCTGCTGGTCTGCGACGTCTGGGAACACGCCTACTACCTGGACTACCAGAACCGCCGCGGGGCGTACGTGAACGGCTTCCTGAAGGTAGCCAACTGGCAATACGCCGGTGAACGCTACGCGGCCGCCCGAGGGTGAAGGGGCACCGGCGGCGGTGAATGGGCAGGGGTGATGCGAGCGGCTCAGGCCCCCCGCAGCTTTTCCCGCAAGCGACGGAGCAACCCGGCAACCTGAGGGTCTTCCTCCCGGGCGTCCTCGATCTTGTCGAGGGCATGCCGAACCGTGCTGTGGCTGCTGCGGCCGAAGGCGGTGCCGATCTCCGACAGCGAAGCCTTCGTCAGCTTTCGGGCGAGATACATGCCCATCTGCCGAGCCAGCACGAGGGTGCGGCGGCGGGAGCGGCCTTCCAATTCGGCGGTCTCCAGGTCGAACAGCTCTGCCACGGCGCCCTTCACCTCCCCCAGCCTGACCGGCTGTGCGGAGGTGGGGCGGGTGGCGGCGAGGGCTTCCAGCGCTTCCGGCAGTTCCAACCTCCCATTGCCACGCATAGCCCCATAAAGTGCAAGGCAGTTGACGGCCGACTCGATGGTGGCAAAGGACTCCCCCCGCCTGGTGGCCAGGTGGCGGAAGACCGGCGGCGCTGCGCGCAGGCCGTGTTTGGCGGCCATCTGCCGGGCGATCTGGCAACGCTCTCCCTCGTCCGGTTGAACCAGGACGGCGTGGAATGCCCTCCGGAGCAGGGCTTGAAGCCCGGGTATGAGGTCGCGCAACTCCTCCGGATGGGGCCGGCTGGCCAGCGCAACCCGGCCGCCCTCCGCGAGGATGTGCTTGATGGTGTGCATCAGCTCGCGCTGCCCGCCCTCCTTGCCCTGGACGAACTGCAGGTCGTCCAGCAGTAGCATGCGCCGCGACCTGTAGCGGCTGCGGAACTGCCGGGTGCTCCGTCGCTGTATGGCCTGATAGTACTCGTTACACCAGTCCTCGGCCGAGGTGAAGACGGGGTCCAGGTGCCTTTCTGGACCCGCCGCCAGCGCATAGACCGCGCGGAGCAGGGCCGTCTTGCCCAGACCGTAGTCGCCGCAGACGTAGAGGAAACGGAAGCGGGGGTTTTCCTGTCCGGCCAGCTCGCGGGCGGCGGCGCAGGGAAACTGATTGGCGGCGGTAATGATCAACCGGTCGAAGCCCCACTCGGCGGGCACGGTGACCTCACGGGTTGCCCGGGCGAAATCCACCCCCCGGGCGCCCTCCCGCTCGGACTCACGCTGCTGTTCCTCCCGCCGGGCGCGGGATTCACGAAAAAGGCGGGGAGCTACGTCGAACTTCACTTCCACCGATTCTCCGGCCAGCTCCTCCACCGCCTCGACCACGGCCGAGGAGTATTTGCCGGTCAGGTACTGCTGCACCACCAGGTTGGGCACCCCGACCACCAGGGTCCCCTCGCGAACCTCGCTCAACTCCGTCTGATGGAACCACAGGCTGTAGCGCCGGTGGCCCAGGCGGTCCTGAATGCTCTGTCGAACCGCGTCCCAGAACTGGTCGGTGTTCTCGAACTCGGTGCTCTCCATCAACCGCCGAACCAATGGGGGCGCCTCCGCCTTTCGACTTACGTCCGGCGTGGACGGCGGCAGTTGTTCAGCCTCAGCAGACACACACTCCCTCCCTGGCGACCCGCCGGGTCGTTAAAAGCAAACCTGTCCTGCGCACTGCCTATGGGTGGATATAAACGCCCCAGAGAAGAACTGATGCGGGGCATTCGGAGGAGCAAGATGTCCGGTGCGGCGCACCGGCCTGCTCCCTCGGAAAGAAACGAAAACTCTGGTTTGGCCCACCCTGCACTCGCGACCTCTGCTCTGCGCTCTGTGGCCTATCGGTGTCGGTCGGCAGTCGCTTCAGGAACAAATCTTACGAAAGACTCCTCGGCTCCTCAAACCGATTCGGCCGCCCCGCCCCGCCCTCGCACGGCCGGTCAACTTCCTAACTTCGGGCATGCAAAGGGATTCTGAAAAACTCGCCGCCGCGGAGATTATCAGCAGAAATTTCTGTAAACAGCGAATATCAAACAAGTGGCAGATGCCTTCATACCGGCGCGGTTGACGTTGTTTATTGCCTGCCAAAGACTTACGCAATCGGGACCCCCTCCGCGCGGCACGCCGCAAGTTGCTCAGGCTCAGACGCCCATAGATGCCGTCGTCAGCCCGTCTGAGCCCGACGCCTTCTGGTCACACCGACCGGGGATTTTGTGCTACTGTTTTCGGCGTATCCTGGAGCCGAACTGGGCCCGGTCTCAGCCGGCTATGATGGGGGCGCCCTCCGGGAGGACGATCACGTAATGGGACATCAGCTCCCTCGGCCCTCGATGGAGCCGCAAGTGCCACATCGGCGTGGTCGGCGGGCGCGAGGGATCGTCCACCCACATCGCGTGCCAGGTCTCAACGAAGGCTTTCTTCCCTTCGGCACGTCGAATGCGCGTGGAAGCCAGCGGCAATTTGACCCGGCGCACGCCCCGCGGCGTCATGGCGTAGACCTCGTAGTGGTCGGCCAGCCGGGAGATGCCGTTGTTCTCCGCATCGATCCTCGTCCGGCTGACCATCCTCTCTCGGTCCAGCCGCTGGTAGTCGGCCGCCTTCCACCAGGAATAGCCGACCAGCCCGCCCATGCCGATCAGCCAGATCACCGCGGGGATGGCGATGGCCCGGACCAGGCGCCGGTCGTAGAGGAACATCAGCGTCCCCAGCATACCTGCGCCGCAACTCAGCACGATTATCGTCAGCATGGCAGTTCCCTTTCGCCGAATCTCCACCGCCCGTCCGAGCGGGGCTCGCGGAACAGTCTAATTCGTCCGCCCAGTCCCGCAAACCCCTGGAGCCCTGCGCCTTCCGCGGCTGAAATCTGCCCCGCAGCCGTCAGGGCACCTTCCGGAAGACACTCCTCCTCGTCCCTCTGGCGAGGACCGTGTAGCCGGCCGCCCGTCGCGCCCCGGAAACGGCCGCCTTCAGCGGGGGGGCCGCCTTCGACTCCACGACCAGAAAATCGTATCGCCCGCTTGCCACCTGCCGAACCGCATCCTCAGCCCCCGCAACGCCGCGCACCTTCCGGCTGAACCGCCTGCCCCAGCACGGATACATCCAGGTGTTGCCGCCCCCGACGTAGAGCACCCGGTCCCCCGGCCGCGCCGCACGCTCCAGGGCTCGGTAGCCTTCCATCATCGGATGGTCGGGCCAGGCGTCCACCATCCGCGGCAGCCGGCGATGAGTGATGAAGTAAACGCCGCTCCGCCGCAGCAGCAAGCCCAGTCGGCTATCCCGGTACACCACCACCGTGCTGCACAGCGCCAGGGTCGCACACAGCGTCACCAGAACGGGCCCCACCTCCGGCCGGACATCCCGGAGAAACGAGAGCCCGACCACGGCCAGGCAAGGCACCAGCCAGACCATCCAGCGGCAGTCCGCAACGTAGGGGCGCTTGAAGAAAGTGAGCAGCACGAAGAGCAGCCCCGTAAACAGCATGACCGTCCGAAGCGCGGCCGAGCCGCTCCGCCGCCCCTTCCGCAGCTCGAACACCACGGCGGCCGGAGCGAGGACCACCATGGCCGGGAAGAGGTATCCGAAGTGGCTCCTTCCGTAGCTGACCGGCGGCAGCAACAGGCGCTTGAAGCAGAACTCGTAGAGGTAGTAACGAATCTGCGCCCACCAGACCGATGGACCGAACCCGACGTACAGACCGATCTCCCGCGGGGTCACCCCGAAGGGCACGCCCGATCGCACGAAGTTGCGCCAGTAGAGGTCGCCCACCAGTATGCCGATGCTCAGGAGGGCGGCCCCCACGGCGACGCTCACCGCGCGGAGACTCAACCGGCCCCGGACGGCGGACCAGCCGAGCACCACTGCGGCCGCCGCGCAGACCTGGGGTCCCACCGGCTTGGTGGCGCAGGCGAGCGCCATGCTCAGGCCCGCCAACCCCGCCTTCAGGTAAAGGTCCACTTCCGGCTCCTCCAGCATGCGCACAACCCAGTACAGGGTGCAGAGGATGGTGCCCATCAGCACCACCCCGTTCTTGGCGCTTCCCGCGCCCAGCACCACCATGGGCGCCGCCAGCACTGCCAGCACCCCCGCCCACGCCAGGTCCTCCCGCCGCAGCGCCCGCCGGCCCAGCGCGAGGGCGGCCGCCAGCGAGACCACCAGGGCGGGAACGTTCGGGAACTCCGCGCACGCGGCCGAACGGGACAGGAACACCAGGTTCAGAATCTGCAGCTCCATGCCGTTGACCCGGAATATCTGGCGCGGACACTGAGTGGGCCACGGCGCGAGGCTGCGATTCTGGAAATATTCCGCCACCATCGGCATGTGGTAGGTCTGCACGTCATAGACGCGGACCGGCGTGATGAACGCAACGCAGGCGACGGCTATGACGATGAAGGCGGCTGCGCCCAGCCCGGTCCACAGCACCGCCCTGTCCCGCCATCGATCCTCCTCGGGGAGCGCCGGCTCCGGCTCGGGGGTTCCTGAACGCCCCCCAAACCACAGGCGCGCCCCGAGGGCGGCGCCCAAGCCGACGTGAGCGATCAGCACGGGCAAAGGTCCCAACAGGCCGGCGAGGTCCAGTGCCTTCGGCAGCACGACCTGGAAGGCGTAGAAAAGCGGCCAGGCGGCAAGGACAGCCCGCGGCCGGAGGAAGGAACCCCGCCGGCGTCGTCCCAGGCAGGCTGTGAGAAGCACCAGGGGCAAAACCCAAAGGGCCGCGGCCCCGATGCATGTGAGAAGTTCGGCCAAGCAGACCTCGTGTCCTCAGGGCGGTTGACGGCCCGTACACGACGGACCGAAGGAACGATGGGCATTCTAATCGGCGCAACGGCAACCGTGCAATGCGCCCCGGTGCGCCCCGGAGGGACGGCCGGGGCCGCCCGCTCAGGAAATGAGTTCGGCGTCTTTCAGTCCCACCACGCAGAAGTCCACCACTTTGTGGACGCTCTCCACCACGCCGCGGAAGCGTATGGGCTGGTCCTTGTGCAGCTCTGGTTTCAGGTCCGCGGGCACGTCGAAGTACACTTCGTGATATCCCTCCTTGCCGGGCGCGTCCACGTCCACCAGCAGCCGATGCCCGCCGGAGGGTACCTCCCGGACCTCCTCCACCCAGCCCGACCAGACCACCGGCGTCCCCTGGAGCGTGGCGACATACCCCTGCCACTGAACGTCGGACAACTCGGGAAGGACACGGCACAACTGGAGGAGAAGTTCCTGGCCGCGCGGTTGCATCCGGCGAGCGCGGACGGGACTTCCGGTGCCGACCCCGGGTCGTCGCGACGGTGCCTCCGGATTCGCCATCTTTATCTCCGCCAGGGCCAACGCAACGATACTCCGGCGGCACTGCTCCGGAGAGTCGGGCACGAGCGTCCTCACGAGGCCGCGCTTGCTCTGGTCGGGCCCGAGGTAGCGGCCGACCAGCTTCTGTTCGCCCTCCGGCTGGAACAACCACCTGCCGCTGTAGAAGCACACCAGCAGCCCGAGAGGCGTGGAGCGCCACCGGTACGACGGCTTCTTCTCCCCCTTGTGGCTGCGAAAGGTATGGTCAGGGTAGAAAGTGAACATACCTTCGAACTCGCCCCGCATGTAGCTGTTCATCCAGACCGCGGCGTCTTTGGTGGCCTCACCCCGGGCGCTGGCCCGATCCCCTTCTGCCGTGTTCTCCCCGCTGGATTCGAGCGCGGCCAGGTGCTCCCGCGCGGCGGCGGCGCGCACCTCCCGGCTGGCCATCAGGCGGCCGATAGGCCATTCCCCGCCGGAGGGCTGCCCCGGCGCGGAAGCCTCCTCGGCCTGCTCCGAGCCGCCCTGCCCCGCGCTCTCGGCCGCGGCGGACTCCTCCGTCGGCGCTTCCCCCCGGCCGGCGACCACTTTCGCAACCCGCCCGACGGGAACGGTCACAGTGCGCCCGCCGGACCTCACCTCCACGTAATCGGAGGAGTATTCTACCTCGCCCTCAACGGTGGTTCCGTCCTCCAGGTGCACCACGTCGCCGGCGGCGAAGCCGGTAAAAAGAAACGCGCATGCGGCAAACAGGGCGGCGCCGAAACGACAACGGCAAGCCATCAGTCCTCCCCCTCCTTTCGCACGCCGGGGCGTCCACAACAACCTGGACATAGGCCGATAAGGCGGCAATTATAGCAGCCCAAGGCCCCTTGTCCAGTGGAGAAGGACCGCGGCCCGAAAGAAGGCAACCGCAGATGAACGCAGATCAACGCCGATCCGGAAGAAAGCGGGCCCACGGATGGGCTTGCGGGTCCGCGTCGGGACGGCCTTCCCGGCCGGCGATCCAGCGGCGCAAAGCCTGTATGCAGAACGGGTCGACGGCGCCGCAACGGATGCGGGCCGTGGCAATCGGCAGCGCCCGAGCCTCCGGGAAGGGGCCGTGGGGGGCGTTCGTGGCAATCTAAGCCAGGAAGGGCTCACCATCCGCCCCGCACAGGCACATCCAGTCCATCGCCTCGCGGAGCCATAGGTCCGTACCGTAGCCCTCGTAGTGCTCGATGCACCCGTTGTGCCGGTAGGAATCCTCGAAGTAGTCGTTGAGCCAGAAGTCGAGCACGGACGTAATGCCCCGGGCGCAGTGCCTGACCACCTCCTGGAAGCCCCTGTCCTCGGGGGGGAAGGGATAGTGGTCGCCGCAGCCCTGGTCGTCGGTCAGAACGATGATGACGTTCGGTCGGGAGGGGCGTTGGGTCATGCCGGTCTCCGGGGTTTTGTTCCTTGCTCGCCGCCCTGTCACCCGGCGTCCGGGGGCTTGTCCGTGTCCGGCCGCTTTACGCTGTTCATGAGCGTCTGCCAGGTGGGGAACCGTTCGGCCTCGCCCGGGTGGAGGCGGCGGACCACCCGCATCAGGTCGGGGTCGAAGTAAGCGGCCTTTTCCATCAGCTCTCGGGCGTTCTCCGGTTCGTAGAGCCGGCCCCTGCGGTATTTCTCCAGCCCGGCCTCGGCGCGGCGGCGGTCCAGATCCGACTTCGAGTTGACCCATTCGCGGTGCGTCTTCTCTCCCAGGGCGTAGGGCAGGACGTATTCGGTCGACTTCTTCAGCGAGCCTCCCTTGGGTGACTCCCAAAAATAGAGGTCCCAACCGTCCTTGCCGAGCATGATGGCCAGGTCGATGGGTTTCTTGAGCGCGCTGCCGTGGTAGGTCAGAGTGTCGCGGCGCTTCAGGTCGTGGCTTGTGCCGTCGGCGTACAGGCTTTCGTCGACGAACCGTTTCACGCCCTCGCGGGCGCGCTCGACCCACTTCGCCTTGTCCAGGATCATGCCCGTCATGGCCAGCAGCCGCAGGCTCTTGCCGTAGCGGTTGGTGAAGCGCCGGGCGCGTCTCACCCGGCGGAAGTGGAGTGTGCCCAGTCGGCTGCAGAAGGCGTCGACCTCTTCACGCCGGTCCGGCTCAAAGGTCTCCCTCAGGGCGTCGTAGGCCACCAGGAGTGGAAAGAGCTTGTTTTCGTTTACGTCGTTGCCGGTCAGCTTGTAGGTGCCGAACCACGCGTCGCTGAAGCGCCGGAGCGCCGCCGCCGCGTCCTCGTCCCCGAACGCCTGCCAGTAGCGCAGGAGCCAGGCCGCCTTCGTCATGTCCCGCAGGTTTTCGACCGAGGCGATCCGCTTCGGGTTGGTGTTGACGAGACCCTCGTAGTGGATGACCTCCAGCGGCCGCGGGTCGGCGTGCAGCAGCGGGCGGGCCTGCTTGCGCACGCCGGCCGCGAGCGCGGCGGCCTCCTCGTCCTCCCGGACCAGTCGCCGCAGTTCACGGCATTGCGCGGGCTCCAGGGGAAGCACGGACGGGATATGGAACTCGCCCACCTCGGCCTGCAAGGGGCCGGCGAGCAGACAGGCCAGGGCGAAGAGGCTCCCAAAGAGGATGGAGAATCGGCCGTTCATAGGGCAAGGCTCTCGTGTGTTGGCGGATGGCGAGACGGGGCACGGTAACAGGGCCGTCCCCAAACTCGAGACGGGTCTTCAGGTCCAGTATAGCACCCGGTGACGTCTGCCGCGAGGAGAGGGCGGTCGGCGCAGAGAGCCGCCAACCAGGGCTAAAGCCCTGGCCTCCATCACATGGCCCCTGCGGGGCCGAAAGAGAAGGCCGGGGACAAGGTGCCCCCGCTACAGCCTGGCCCTGTAGCATCTGTGACCCGACCGCGCCCCTCCGGGGCGCATGGTTACGGTTGGTCGACCGGTCAACCAGGGCTGAAGCCCTGGCCTCCATCACATGGCCCCTGCGGGGCCGAAAGAGAAGGCCGGGGACAAGATGCCCCGCTGGGCAAGTATGACGTCCGACGGATCATCGAGGAGTCCCGCGACGGCCGGTGCACGGCCGTTGCGCCGCGGAGCGGCGCGGTCGTGAAGGCCGGGGCTTCAGCCCTGGTATCTCCCGCGAATACCCAATTGCGCCCCGGAGGGGCGCGGTGAGGTACCCGATCCGCAAAAGCCTGACCGGCGGGTCCTGGCGGCAGGCCGGTGTGAAGACATTGCGTATCGAACTCGCTCACCAGCATCTGCATCTGTGACCCGACCGCGCCCCTCCGGGGCGCATGGTTACGCTTGGTCGACCGGTCAACCAGGGCTAAAGCCCTGGCCTCCATCACATGGCCCCTAC